>JAZRRO010000045.1:0-18434 GCA_045650805.1 Akkermansia sp. | reverse complement strand
GGGATTCCAGACCCTTGACCTTCTCAACAATGAGAGCGGCTTCGCGGCCGGCGTTGTTGACGAGCTGGCGGAGAGGAGCCTCGACAGCGCGGTACACGATGGCAGCGCCGGTAGCTTCATCACCGGTGAGGGAGAGACCGCAAACGGCCTTCTGGGCGCGGATGAGGGCCACGCCACCGCCGGGAACGATACCTTCTTCCACCGCAGCGCGGGTAGCGTGCAGGGCGTCGTCCACGCGGTCCTTCTTTTCCTTCATTTCTGTTTCGGTAGCAGCGCCCACCTTGATGACGGCCACACCGCCGGCGAGCTTGGCCAGGCGTTCCTGGAGCTTCTCGCGATCGTAGTCGGAGGTGGTGTCAGCAATCTGCTTGCGAATCTGGGAAACGCGGGCGGAGATATCAGCGGAGCTGCCGGCACCCTGGATGATGACGGTGGTGTCCTTGGTGACCACAACGCGCTTGGCGATGCCGAGCTGGTCGACCTCCACGTTTTCGAGCTTGAGGCCGAGGTCCTCGGAGATGCACTGGCCACCGGTGAGGATAGCGATATCCTGGAGCATGGCCTTGCGGCGGTCGCCGAAGCCGGGGGCCTTGACGGCGCAGACGTTGAGGGTACCGCGGAGGCGGTTCACCACGAGGGCAGCGAGGGCTTCGCCTTCGATGTCTTCAGCGATGATGAGGAAGGGCTTGCCGGACTTGGCCACCTTTTCGAGGACGGGGAGGAAATCCTTGAGGTTGGAAATCTTCTTCTCGAAGATGAGGATGTAGGGGCTTTCGAGCACGGCTTCCATGGAGTCGGCGTTGGTGACGAAGTAGGGGGAGAGGTAGCCCTTGTCGAACTGCATACCTTCCACAACGTCGAGGCTGGTGTCGATGCCCTTGGCTTCTTCCACGGTGATGGTGCCTTCCTTGCCCACTTTGTCCATGGCCTCGGCGATGATGTCACCGATTTCGGAGTCCCAGTTGGCGGAGACGGTGGCGACCTGAGCGATTTCCTTGGAGGAATCGACGGGCTTGGAGATGTTCTTGAGTTCTTCCACGATGGCGGCGGCAGCCTTGTTGATGCCGCGCTGCAGGGAGATGGGGTTGGCACCGGCGGTTACGTTGCGGAGGCCTTCGCGGTAGATGGCTTCGGCCAGCACGGTGGCGGTAGTGGTGCCGTCGCCGGCGATGTCGTTGGTCTTGCTGGAGACCTCGCGCACGAGCTGGGCGCCCATGTTTTCATAGGGGTCTTCGAGCTCGATTTCCTTGGCGACGGTCACGCCGTCCTTGGTGATGTTGGGGGAGCCGAACTTCTTGTCGATGACGACATTGCGGCCGGCAGGCCCGAGGGTGCTCTTGACAGCCTTGGCGATTTTGGTCACGCCGTTGAGGAGGCTCTGGCGAGCTGTTTCGTCGAATGAAAGTTGCTTAGCCATGGTATAAAGGGATTAAGGATTAGAGAATAAGGATTAAGGGTGGGATTAGTCGATGATGGCGAGGATATCGCTCTCGTTGAGGATGGTGTAGGTGGTGCCGTTCACGGTGACCTCGGTGCCGCCGTACTTGGTGATGAGCACCTTGTCATTCACAGCCACGTTGAAGGGGATTTCCTTGCCGTCCTTATCACGGCCACCGGTGCCGATGGCACGCACGATAGCTTCCTGGGGCTTTTCCTTGGCGGTATCCGGCAGGAAGAGGCCGCCAGCTGTTTTGGTTTCTGCTTCTACACGCTCTACGAGCACGCGCTGTCCTAATGGTTTGATCATGGTATATGTATGTGTTTTATTGGTTAAAGGGGTGGGGAGGCAAGGGGGATACCCTCGCCTCCCTTGGGGATGAGATTTAGTCTTCGTCGACCACTTCGGCGTCTACTACCTTGCCTTTGGCCTTGCGGGGGCCATCCTGAGCAGAGGAGGAAGCATCGCAGCCGGCACCGCTGCAGCCAGCACCCTGAGCCTGAGCGGCCTGGGCAGCCTGCTGGAGGTTGGCGAGCATCTTCTCGAGCTCTTCGGTGAGCTCCTTGGCCTTGGCCACGTCCTTGGCTTCGGCAGCCTTCTTGAGGGCATCCACCTTGTCCTGGATGGGCTTGGTCACTTCGGCGGGAGCCTGCTCACCGAGCTCCTTGAGCTGGCGCTCGACGTTGTGGGCGAGGGAATCAGCCTTGTTGATGACTTCGATGTCCTCGGCCTTGCGGCGGTCTTCCTCGGCGTGGGCTTCGGCGTCCTTCTTGGCGCGTTCGATTTCTTCCTTGGAGAGGCCGGAGGAACCCTGGATGGAGATATTCTGCTCCTTGCCGGTGTTCTTATCCTTGGCGGTCACCTTGAGGATACCGTTGGCGTCGATGTCGAAGGTCACTTCGATTTGGGGTACACCACGGGGAGCGGGCTGGATGCCATCGAGCTTGAAGTTGCCGAGCAGCTTGTTGTCATTGAACATCTTGCGCTCACCCTGGCAGATGCGGATGTCCACAGCGGGCTGGTTGTCGGCAGCGGTGGAGAACACCTGGCTCTTGCGCACGGGGATGGTGGTGTTGCGGTCAATCATGGGGGTTGCGATGCCGCCCATGGTTTCAATGGAAAGGGTGAGGGGAGTCACGTCGAGCAGGAGCACGTCGTTCACAGCACCCATGAGCACGCCACCCTGAATAGCAGCACCCACGGCTACCACTTCGTCGGGGTTCACGCCCTTGTGGGGTTCCTTGCCGGCAAGACGCTTGGCCATTTCCTGTACGGCGGGCATGCGGGTCATACCACCCACGAGCACGAGCTCGTTGATGTCGCTGGTGCTGAGACCGGCTGCGGCGATGCATTCACGCACGGGGCGAGCGGTGCGCTCCAGCAGGGATTCGGTGAGCTGCTCGAGCTTGCTGCGGGTCAGCGTAAGCTGGATGTGCTTGGGACCAGTGGCGTCCATGGTGATGAACGGCAGGGAGATATCGTAGCTCTGGGTGGAGCTGAGGGCAATCTTGGCCTTTTCAGCTTCTTCCTTGATGCGCTGCAGGGCGTCTGTCTGGCGGGAGATGTCCATGCCTTCGGCGGCCTTGAATTCAGCGAGAATCCAGTTGATGATAGCGTTGTCCCAGTCGTCACCACCCAGGTGGGTGTCACCGTCGGAGGCCTTCACCTCGAACACGCCGTCGGCGATTTCCAGCACGGAGATATCGAAGGTACCACCACCCAAGTCATACACGGCAATCTGCTCGTTGCTCTTCTTGTCCAGACCATAGGCCAGAGCAGCAGCGGTGGGTTCGTTGATGATGCGGCGCACCTTCAGACCGGCGATTTCACCGGCAGCCTTGGTGGCGTTGCGCTGGGCATCGTTGAAGTATGCGGGCACGGTAATCACGGCCTCGGTGATGGTTTCGCCAAGCTTGGCTTCGGCATCAGCCTTGAGCTTGCCGAGAATCATGGCGCTGATTTCCTGGGGGGAGTACACCTTCGTCTCGCCGCCGACTTCCACCTGAATGTGGGCGTCGCCGTTGGGGGCTTCCACGATGGCGTAGGGCACCTTCTTGTCTTCATCCGTCAGCTCGGCATACTTGCGGCCGATGAGACGCTTGGCGGAGAACACAGTGTTGCGGGGGTTGGTCACAGCCTGGCGCTTGGCAGCCTGACCCACGATGCGTTCACCGGTCTTGGTGAAGGCCACGATGGAGGGGGTGGTGCGAGCGCCCTCGCTGTTTTCAAGTACGGTTGCCTGACCGCCTTCCATGACAGCCATGCAGGAGTTGGTGGTACCGAGGTCAATTCCGAGAATCTTGCTCATGGTGTGTTTGCTTTCTATTGTTTTTTGTTGTGTTGTTGTTGAAATCTTTTCTGCACAGGGTGTGCAGTTGTCTTACTTTCCTCCTTGCAAAAAACGTGCCAGCCCGCGAAAAGAATAAAAGTGTTGAAATATCAACACTTTAACGGGATGTGTGAATATAAAGACTGCGTCAAAATGTCACAGATGCGACACATTGACGCAGTGTTATCTTGGACAAAATGTCGCAAGCAATATCAGCGCAGTCTGACGAGGATGTTTCCCTCGTGGTATTTAATGCTCCCGGTTTTGGGATAGACTTCCATTTGCTCGAACACAGGAGTCAGCACAGGATCGCCTTTTTTGATTTTACGGACACCGGACATATCGAGATACCATTCCAGGTGATTATTACCCGGGGTCGGGACGTAGCTGCCATATTTATCAGCTTCTCTGAGTTGTGAAGTATAGGGCTTGTTGGTTACGATAGGGCAGGTATTGATATCAACGCCCTCCGGCACTTCTGCCTGGAGCGCGCGTGCCACAATTTCCGCCCGCACCACAAGACTTTGTTCGTACAGGCGTTTTTGATAAAAGGCCATATCCGCAACAATATATGAGGCTTTCAGCATGATAAACAAGCTGATGGAAGCCGCCACCCAAGGTTTGATCTGTTTGATTCTGGGGCGGATAGCCAAACACCAGAGCGCAGCACATGCCATGGGTTGTGCCAAATAGCATCTGGGGCCACTCTCAGTGCCCAAGACAGCCAAGGGAATGAACGGAAGCAGGTATACAACAATGGGAATGAGTACATACACATTGCGCGTGTTGCGGATTTTTTTGTCCTGCCAGATATCCTTCATCAGCAGGAACAGGGGCAACAGGGCCGTGCAGTATGTCCACTCACCCGGGTAGGATAAGCCCAGAAGGTGCGGCACCAAATGCTTTCCAATATGCAAAATGTTGGTGAAGATATCCATCTTTCCCCACAGAATGAGCGCATTCTGATAAGATTCGGTCAAGGCAAGGTCTTCTGCATTGCAGAACCATTTGCCCAGACAGGAAAGAGCATAATAAAGCACCAAAATTGATACGCACCACAATGAAAAATGGCATGCTTTTTTGAAAAGCGCTGCAAGGGTGGGGGTGGTATTATCATCCTTCTTGATGAGCAAGAGCAGCAAAAAGAGGCAGGGAAGCAATAAACCAAAAAATTGATAAGTACCCAGGCCAAGTGCTGCTAAGATGACGGAACAGACGAGTAATTGTTTACCGGAGGTCTGAAGATATCTTTCGTACATCCAGTACGCCAGGCTCATGGCAAAAAGACCAAAAAGGATAGCATCTGCATGATAGGAGACAACCATCAAGTAAGATAATTGGATGCAAGAAAGGGTGAAACCTGTGTAGATAAACTGATTCCACGTGTTTTCTATGCGCAGTATCTTCATTTGAATGGCCACAGCTAAGCCAAAAAAGATGCTGCTGGTGATACCATAAGCCACGGGAACTCCGCAATCGCTGAAAATGATGCGGAACAGAGTGACGGTAAAGCGACCGCCTGCCAAATAAATCCCCCAACATTCATCGGTTAAGTCCCACACTTCATCGCCGCTGGGTGCAAAGCGGAAGATAATCATCAGGTGAACAAGCAGGAAACACACACTTGCCATGATGGTGGTGCGAATGAATTGCGATGTTTCCTTTTGTTGTGGAGTTGAAGATGCGGCGTCCATGAAAGAAAATAGCGATTGCGGTGAGATTCTAACGCATTGCGCATGCGTTGTACAGAAAGAAAACGAGATGGTGATTCATGACGTCCCCAGAATGGAAGCGATGATGCGGTGGATAGTCTCTTCGTGAAGATGTGGGCCGAGGGGAAGCGGCAGAAGGTAGCGCGCCAAGATGTTTTCGGCATCTATCGCTGTGGTGTGGTAGATGACTTCCGGCCAATACAGCGGTAGCCGCAGCCCGGCATCGGCCAGCTCATCTCGCAGATTGGGGATGCCGGTGAACAGGGGGTAGCACATGGGGCCGTTGGGTGCTTCTTCCGGCAGGCGAAGGCGGTTGATATCTTTCAATGCTGCATGCAGGATGGCATAATAGCGGCGGCGCTGAGCTTCGTCTGCCGCCCAGTCGAATCGCGAAAGCTCTGCCAGTCCGGTGGGGGAAAGCAGCTCTTCGCGGTGCCGTAATTCGCGCTCTTGCCGGAAGATGCGCAAGGTCGGGCTCAATCGGGCGGGGTATACCGGGAGCTTTTCTTGCTGAGGGGGCAGCGTGGACAGAGAATTCGGGGAAAACGCCATCCCACCATGCGGAGCATGGCAGAATTTGCGCGGGCTGTAAAACACAGGGACCCCCGCAGGCGCTGCTGCATATAGTGCTGTGGCGGCATCAACGATGACTGGGCCGGGGTGCGTGGCGCAAAGCTGCTCGACGCTCGGGCCGGTGAGACCAAAGTAGTTGGTGGCCAGCAGTAAATCATCTTCCGTCACGCCATCGGGAAGGTCGGGTGTAAGTTGCTTATTCACCCTGTAGCGCACGATGGGGATGCCACGGCGCCGGAACGGCTCAAGCACCGTATTGCAGGTAAAAATCGGGATAAGCGCGCGGCGAAATGGTCGCGCCATGTTGTCCAGCAAACAGCCCAATGCAGCACGCCCGCTGATGAAACAGGTGCCGCTGGCCACGCCCTCCGGCCGGAGAATGGGGGCAATCGGGGGGATGGTGGGGTCAGCCTGCATCGGGGGCGGTGTCGGGCCAGTCATGGCGGGGATAGCGGCCGGCCAAGTCTTTTTTCATCTGCGGATAACCATTGCGCCAGAAAGAGGCCAAATCTGCCGTGAGTTGGTAGGGACGCTGGTTGGGAGCCAGAATTTCAGCCAGGCATTTGACCCTGCCGTCTGCAATCACAGGCGTTTGCGGCACACCGAAGAGTAACTGGCACTTGAGCGAGAACACAGGGGTGCCATCTTCACGATAGAGTAGCTTGACCTCGCGCCCGTTTGCCAACTTGATGGCCTTGGGTGCATATTGGTTCAGGCATTGCTTTTGCCAGGGGGAAAGCCATTCTTCCAGAATCGGGATGACCGGGCGCTCGGCAATGTCTTTGTAGCACACGCCCCCCTCGCACAGCATGGTGATGGCCACCAGCCGATCTTCCTCGCCAAAATCCGGCATTTCCAGCTCCGGCATGGCCTGGCGCAGGCAGGTCAGGCGGTTAATCCATTGCAGCACATGGCCATCCCACCTCTCCAGCCGCAAGTTGCCGCGCACCACTTGCTCGGCCAGGAGCGGGGCTGCTTCTTCCGGTGTAGCATCGCCACTTTCCTTTTCAGCAAGCACCAAATCAGCATACAGGGTGCGGCGGTAGTTCAGCACCCGTTTGCGGGCGCTATCATAAATGGGTACCTCAATTGTGGTGGTGGTGAGCAATGCTTCCGGGATGATGGTGCAGCGGGACATGCGAGTCTCCACGCTCTTGCCGCCGATTTCTGTGATATCGGCCGTGTGGAAAATGGCTGCTCCCCGCGCCACGGAATCCGCCTGTATTTTGCCGCTGCGGTGGCCTGTCAGGCGCGCTGTGCCGGTAGTTTTGTTGGAAGCGGCGATTTGATCCGGCATGGCACAGAGAATACCGCGCAGAATTCCCTCGCGATGTGCTTCAAAATCAGGTGTTGCGGGGGCTTTGCACAGCTGCTTGTACGAGGCCATGATTTCTCTTGCCGCGCGAGCCATGATACCCAACTGGGAGCAGCGGGCGGCATCGTAGCGCAGGTTGGCGGCAGCCTCCACCGCGCGCCATTCTGCCTGGAAGTCGGAGAAGTCATCCTCATGGCGGAGCGAGGCGTGTAATCCTGCCTGCATGGCCACCTGTTCGCTTTGCACCAGCGCCGCAATGGCCGCCATTTCCGGTTCGCACCCATACTCATGCCCGGCGACCATGAGACGAGACATGGTGGGCGAGAGCGGATAACGCAGCATCTGCCGGCCGATGTGGGAAAGCCCTCCCTCCTGTGCTACGGCTCCCAGTTGTTTCAACAACTGCCAGGCGCGTGTGGTTTCCGTTTCGGTGGGAGCATCCGGCCAAGGGAAGGCGCGGATGGTTTCCAGCGTGGGATAGCCCCAGGCCATCAGGTGCAGGAAGGCCATGGAAATATCGGCCCGGTGTACTTCCGGTGCAGGATACGCCTCTCGCTTGTTGTGAGAAGCTTCGCTCCAAAGGCGTATGCAGCGCCCCGGCCCCAGACGCCCGGCACGCCCGGCACGTTGCTCGGCCTGAGCTCGCGCAATGGGAACAATGTGCAGGGTGGAAAGGCATCTGCGGGCATCCCAGCGGGCTTCGCGGGCCGTGCCACAGTCTACCACAGAGCGCACACCTTCAATGGTGAGGGATGTTTCTGCAATATTGGTGGAGACGATGACGCGCGGCGTGCTGCCGGGCTCCACGGCCTGGGCCTGGGCATCGGGGCTCAGCTGCCCGTGCAGGGGGTATACCTCGCGTCCTTTCATCCAGCTCACTTGCTCCAGCATCTCGACGGTGCGGCGAATCTCGTAAGTGCCGGGCAGGAAGACCAGGATATCGCCGCAATCGGCATGCTCCGTCAGCTCTTTGACGGCGGCGGCGCATTGCTCCCAGATGGGGGGTGGCTCCACATAGCCGCGGGCATTGCGCACAGGGATGGGCGGGCGATAGCTCACTTCCACCGGGTACAAACGCCCCTCAGCGCGCAGGACTGTTGCTTGGGGCAGGTAATCTTGCAGCTTATCCAGCTCCAACGTGGCAGACATGATGACCAATCCCAAATCCGGGCGCTCGTTGCGCTGCAATTCCAGCGCTTTGGCCAGGCAAATATCCCCGGATAAACGCCGCTCATGCACTTCATCGAACACGATGGCTGCCACCCCCTCCAAGGTGGGGTTCTCTGTAATCATGCGCTCCAGAATACCATCTGTCACGAACAAAAGACGCGTGGCGGCGCTGCGGCGTGAGTCAAAACGCACGGTATAGCCCACTTCTTCGCCCAATTTGCAGGGGAACTGCCGCGCTACGTAGTGTGCCAGCAGGCGGGCAGCCAGACGGCGAGGCTGCACCACGATGATAAGCCCGTGCTCTGCCACCCCGGCCTCTTCCAGCATGCCGGGCACGCGGGTAGACTTGCCCGAGCCCGTGGGTGCGCTGAGCAGAACGCAGAATCCGGGGGTGGATGCTGCGTGGATGAGGTCTTGCCGTATGTGTTCGATGGGGAGCATGGTTTCAGGCGTGCCGTTTCCTTATCACGCGGTTCAGGCATTGTCAAGAATGAACTCTACGCGCGTGTTAACGCAGCCTGATACGGGGCTTCCTGCTTTCCTCGCCGGCGAAAACCGCCATTTTTTCAAAATCCAGGCGCTGGCGGTGGCATCAAGCTCCGGATGCCCGCTGCTGCCGGTGATGTGTACCGCCGTGGGCGTACCTTCGCCGTTGATGAGGATACGCACGCGTACCGTACCTTTGGCTCGTGCTGCACGCAAGGCCGCAGGGTAGGGCGGTGGCGGCGCTTGCTTGTAGGCGGGGGGCGTGATGTCTGCTCGTGTCGGGGCTGCTGCGACCGCGGCGGGAACCTTGGGTGCGGTGGTTCCGGCCCGTGCCGTTTGTTGCGGTTTGGCTGCGGTTGGTGGGAGCGCGAGCTCCTCCGGTGCTTCCATCAGGGGGAGCGCAGTGGCCGCTTCCTCCGGCGTGGTGCATATTTCTGAAATATCCGGCCAATAGGCGGCAAGCACGGGCTCTGCGGGTGCAATGCTCACTTGAGATGTTTCTTTCGGTTGGCAATCGCGATGCAGCGGCTGCACGGCAGAGTCAAAATCCTGTGCGGGCGATTCCTGCATGTGCCACACCTGCATGGTGGCGGCCGTGCCGGTGTGCCACCCGCTGATGCTTCTGAGCCCATGCCCCAGCGCGGCCAGGGCTGCCAGAATCCCTACCGTGAATAGCATGCTTTGCCACCCCTGCCTGTGGTGGGCAGGGGCCGGTGGCCGTGTCCCTGGGTGCATGCGCTTCATGGTTCAATCCACAACAGATGAGCATCTGCCACATCGCAGGAGCCCAACACTCCCTCGTGTTCGGGGAATCGCACATGTGGGCTGTGGGCGGTAAAGGCCCGGTTTTCTTTCCATCCGGGAATCCAGATGAATTCACGGTTAATCAGTTGATTGACGCTGCGGGTCGCCGCCGCCAGCTCATCGGCTGTTTTGCTGTTGGCGTAGCGCTGCAACAGCTGCTGCATGGCATCCGATGTCAGGTTGAACGGCGCATCGTGCCCGGCGGCATCGGTGGCAAAATGCCGTGCAAAATCCGGCATGCCGCTTGGGGCAACGGTGGCCCACATCAGCAGATGATGCGATTTTTCCCGCAGGGCGCGAGCACTTACTTGCCAGGCAGCTGCTTCGGGGCGGATTTCCAACCCGCAGAGCCTGGCTTGTTGCACCAGCAGACTCACCAGCGCTGTATTGCGTCCGGAGGGGGGATAGAGCAGGGGGATACTCAGGCGTGTGCCATCCTCCTGCTGCAAGATGCCATCGTTGCCCGCTTGGGTGTACCCGGCCTCTGCAAACGCAGCCCGCGCTGCATCCGGGTTGTAGGCAATGGGGCTTGTCTCCTCTTCTTTTTGCCAGGGATATCCCGAGGCAAAGGCTGCCAGCTGCTCATACTCGCCACAGAAAATGCGGTGAATCGCCTGCCGCATATCCATCGCATGTGCGATGCCACGCCGCAGGTTGATATCCGGCACTACCGCGGCGTTGATAGCGATGCCGTAGGGCGGGTGCGGTTGCTGCACTTTCTTGCAGGTGAACTGGATGCGTGTGTCTTGCTCTCTTTCTTCTCTCCGTTGCACCCAGCCTTGCACATAGCGCGTTTGCAGCAGGTTGAGCTTGCCTCGCTTCAACCATTCCCAGGCCTGCGCTTCATCGGTCAGGAAGTGGTATTCCAATGCTTCGGCATTGCAGGTGTGGTGAAAGGTCGGCACGGCATCTCCCCACCAGTTAGCCACGCGTTTCAGGCGGATGAGACGCCCACGTTGCAGATGCTCAACTGTGTATGCTCCGGTGGTGGGTGGTATCCGCTGGGCATAGCGGGTGGTGTAGTCGCTGCCAAACTCGCGGTAAAATCCCGGCTCTGCGGGGTGTAGCAGGGCTGCTATGACCAGCGGTGCCAGGGGGCGTTCTCGCCGCAGGGTGACGCTCAACGTGTCTTCTCCGCGTACATCCACCCGCTCAATCTCTGCTTGCAGGCGCTGCCAGGCACCATCTGCGCCGGCTTCTGCCCGCAGCAGGGCTCCCAGTGCAAAATCTGCAGCGCGAAGCTTCTGCCCATTCGAGTAGCGTGCCCCGGGGTGCAATTTAAAATGCACCTGTCGCCCGTCCGTGGTCCAAGAGACGGCCAACCCGGGCAGAATATCCCCCGTGCGCGGATGCTGCCGCACCAGCGGGATGTTGATGCAATCAAAGAGATTGTAGTGAAAAAATTGCGGGTTGTGGCTACCGAATGCCAGGAAATGTGCGGGGTAGGGGCCCGTGCTGTTCGTACGGAGTACGCCCCCGCGTCGCGCCGCAGCATCGCCCAACGGAGGTGCGCTTTCCCCCCGCTGCCAGGAAAACCGCGTTTCTTCCGCTTGCGTGAGTGCGGGCGCTCGGCAGATGTGTATATCCGCTTTGTTCGCCAGTTTCTCCCACATGTCGCGGGGGTACTCGGCAGGTGTGGCAGCGGGGGGCGTTGCTTGGGGGCTTTGGGCGGTATCCTGCGCCTGCCGATGCACAACCCAGCTCACGCAGAGAAGCACCAGCAGCAACGGCAGGATGATACAACCCTTTTTCATGGTTTAGAAGTGCAGGGTGCACCCACCATAAATGCCCATCCCCGCATTCAGCATGTCGGGCACGATGTACCCGTAGCCAGCGTAGCCGGGTTCGATGACGTATTTCTGTTGGGTGAGGTTCTCCACTCGCAGGTGGAAGGAGAGTGTCTCATTCACCTTGTAGTGGGCATACCAGCGTAGCGTGTAGTAGTTGTCTGCTCGTGTGGCAAAGGTGCGCCCCACGGCTGCGGCCATTTCAAAGCCGGTTGTCAGACCCTCGATGGGGCTGGTGTGTACATTGGCTGTCCATGTCTGGCGGGCAGTGTATTGGATTTGCCGATCGCGAGCCTCTTTGGGTTGGGTGATGGTGGCAGCCAGTTTGTAGCCGCTTTTCCATGCATCCTCAAATTGGCCTCGCAGCGCCAGTTCCACCCCTTGGATGGTCCAGTGCCCGGCATCATTGCAAAAATACACATCCGGGTAGGAGCCTTGTTCTGCGATGGCGTTTTCCTTGCGTTCCCAGAAGTAGGTGGCGCTGGCGTAGTGTCCCTTGGCAAATTGATGCTCAATACCGGCATCGAAACTGATGTTTTCTTCGCATTTCAACCCGGGGTTTCCGTGGTAGTTGGTGCCGTACCAGTTGACGGTGGCGTTGCTGCGCTGCAAATCACCCGGGGCACGATAGCCTGTGCCGACAGAGCCGAAAAGGCGAGTGTTCTCCTTGTTGAATCGGTAGCTGCCGGCGGCTCGGGTGGTGATGTGGGCATCAAACAAGTTGCTCATGTCCACGCGCAGTGCCAGACTGTTGTCCCAGTTGGGTGTGGGGGCATACAAATGCTCAGCCATCACGCTGTACACATTCTCCAACCCGCTGTATGGGGTGCGTTCGCCGTTGGTTGTACCGTCAAACTGGCTGCGCAGCCAGGTGAAACCGGCGGTGGTTGTCTGGTGCTCGCACCACTTGTAGGCGTTGCGCCACTCGATTTGCACATTGCGGGTGTCGTAGTAGTTGCCGTGGCCGTACATGTAGTCATTGCCGAAATATCCGGCCATGAGGCTACTTTTCCAGGATTCTGTGAGCTGACTCTGAATCTTGGCCGTCAGTAGGTTGGTGCGGAATGTGTAGGGTGATACGCCTTCGTAATAAGGATCGGGGCTGTAGTAATTGTAAGCTGCGTCTTCTCGGCGGTAGGTCAGGGTCAGCTGCGTGTTGTCGGCCACGTATTGGTCCAGACGCAGAGCCTGACTGTAGTTTTCGTATTTGCCGGCATGGCGAGCCTTGGGGGAGCTGCCGTCTGCGTAGCGCAGGTCATTGTTGGTGCGTTCGTAGGTGGTGGAAAGGAAGAATGCGGTGTTGTGTTCTCTCCCTTGGAGGGTGGCATTGCCGGTGTAGGAATCAAAACTGCCGGCCTCGTTAAAAAGGCTGCCGGAGGTATCGCCCTTGCCCTCGGGGGTGTTCATGGCAATCACGCCGCCCATGGCACCACCACCAAAAGTGGCACCCTCTGCGCCGCGCAGCACTTCCACCTGTTCGATGTCGAACATATTGGCGCGTCCCATGATGTTGGGTGTCAGGTTGCTGCTGCCGGTGGAGTTGAATACGCGCATGCCGTCCACCAAGGGCAGGGTGCTGGTGGCGCTGCTCATGCCGCGGATGGCGATGTTGGCTATGTTGCCTCTCTGGTTGTTTCCTCCGCCGGGCAGAATGTAAACTCCCGGCACGGTGCTGAGTGCATCGCTGAGATTGTAGCGCCCCGCTTCTCGCTCTTTTTCAGCGGAGAGTACGCTCACCGACACACCGGTGCGGTCATACGGAATCTCCAGACTATCATGCGCAGCCGAGACAATGGGCGGCAGTTCAGTTTCAATCGGGGCCTCTGCCTGTGCATAGGCGCAACCGCTTGCCATCGCCATGGCAAGCACAACATATCGGGCACCCCCCTGGGGCGCAAATGTATTCTGTTTCATGGGTAACGAGATGCCTGGTGGAGTCTCGGTGCTTCGCCGATTCTCCGGGTGGTAGGCGAATCCTCTGGCTGGCATTCCGACTCAGCCACGCGGGTGGCAATACGGTTGCGGCACAGCGACGGATTCTCACCGTCTTCCCCATCTATTTCCTGCGGCTTCCCGCCGCCTCCGGAGGATTCTTCCGCATGCTTTACCGGTACATGCGGTATCTGCGTTTCATTGAATCACAGCTGCCCCGGGCCTGACAAGCAAATAATTTGAGACTATGCAATGTTCCTTGCTTGACTCTCACCGATAGCTGTGGTACCATCCCCCGCAAGAGGTAGAAATCTACACCGAACCTTTTTAACAATATGAAACCCGCTACATTCAACTGCACCGTACTGCGCGACGGTCACCAGTCTCTGGCTGCCACGCGTATGTCCACCGAGCAGATGCTCGAAATCGCCCCCATCCTTGATACCATGGGCTTCTCCGCTCTGGAAACCTGGGGTGGTGCTTCCATCGACTCCGGTCTTCGTTTCCTCGGCGAACATCCGTTCGACCGTCTGGATACCCTCAAGAAGCTGGCTCCCAAGACTCCTCACATGATGCTGCTCCGCGGTCAGAACCTGGTGGGTTACACTCACTACGCTGATGACGTGGTGGAAGCTTTCGTGAAGCTGAGCGCCAAGCACGGCATGAACATCTTCCGTATCTTCGACTGCCTGAACGACCCCCAGAACATGCGCACCTCCATCAAGGCTGCCAAGGAGGCCGGTGCCCAGGCTCACGGTACCATCTGCTACACCACTTCCCCCGTGCACAATCTCGAATACTTCGCCAACTTGGCTAAGGAGATTGCCGATATGGGTGCTGATGCCATCGTCATCAAGGACATGGCCGGCCTGATTCCCCCCGCAGAGACTGCCGCTCTGACCGAGGCTATCAAGAAGGCTACCAACCTCCCCGTGTGGATTCACACCCACGAAACTGCCGGTCTCGGTGCCGCCACCTACGTGGCCGGTATCAACGCCGGTGCTGACGCTGTGGACGTGTCCATTGCTCCCTTCGCCAACGGTACGGGCCAGCCCGACTGCATGCGCATGCTCGCCCTCATGAACGGCTATGACCGTGCTCCCGAACTGGCTGATGAGGAAGACTTCAAGAAGAAGCTCTCCGACATCTCCGCCATGCTCCAGCCCGTGTACGACAGCCTGTCCCGCTTCACCAGCCACGCCAACGAAGTGGTGAACAGCGACACCCTGCGCTATCAGGTGCCCGGCGGTATGCTTTCCAACTTCCGCAGCCAGCTCAAGGAAATGAACATGACCGACAAGTTCGAGGAAGTGTTCGCCGAAATCCCCGTGGTTCGCAAGGCCCTCGGTTGGATTCCCTTGGTGACCCCCACCTCTCAGATTGTGGGTGTGCAGGCTATGATGAACGTGAAGTTCGGCCGCTGGAAGAACATCACTCCCCAGTGCGCAGACGTGGCCCTCGGCTACTATGGCCGCACTCCCGCTCCCGTGGATCCCGAGCTGCAGGCCATGTGCGCCAAGAAGATGGGCAAGGAACCCATCTCCTGCCGCCCCGCCGACCTCATCAAGCCCGGCATGCAGGACCTTCGCGACAAGCTCGCCGCCAAGGGTATGCCCGTCACCGATGAGAACTGCGTCATCTACTGCATGTTCCCGCAGCAGCTGGAAGACTACTACGCCGGCAAGAAGCCCGAGCCGCCCACCACTCCCAAGCAGGAGAACTACGGCGCTCCCGCCTCCCTCTCCACTGTGGGTGTCTCCGCCGCTATCTCCGGCCGCAACATGAAGCTCAACATCATGGGCCGCGAGTACGATGTGACCATCGAAGAGAAGTAATAATACTTTTCACCTTTGTTTTCCAATCCCCGCTGCTAGGGAAAGCAGCGGGGATTATGTATTAATGATATTTTATGAGTGGATATCAAACAACGAATGCAGATGGCGCTGTTAAAAAATTAGCATTTTTCATTGGTATTCTGCTGGTTGCCTCTTTTGTCGGCTTCGGTATAGGTCGGTGCACAAGCAAGCCTGTGATGGTCTATGTGCCTTCCGGTGCGAGCGTGGGTGATGTATACGTTGTTTCTACCAATGATGCAGGTCAGCGTACAATGGTAGAAGAAGGGTGGAAAGACAAGACAGCACGCAAAATTGGTAAAGCCATTGTTGACGGTGTGCTCGAGTGCTTGAAATGGTAAGCAAGCCGCCATGGTGTTTTTCTTTGCGCTCTTTCCTTGTCAACAGACAGGAAAGAGTTTTTTTGTTCGTTCAACATACTATGTGAGCATCTCTGATAACCCCATAAATGGAGATTGGCGCGCAGAATGCGCGACAATGGATTTCAAATTTTAGCATTTCATCCGTCTTCGTCTGCGCCTACGCCGAGACAGGCATTGCACATTTGGAAAGTTCCCTGCGGCTATGCCGCAGCAAGCTTTGAGCCCCGCTTGCGGGGCTGGGTGCAAAAATGATGAGGAGTCCGGGCAGCATCGCGACTGCGATGCTGTAGAGGACGGCAGATTGAACGGCGATGGGCGCTAGCCCAGAGCCGATTAGCGTGGATTTATCATATTGGTGATGAATGAACAAAAACAAAAAATACGCTTATTCCACATTCCACGCTTCCGCTCCGGGCTAACGCCCTCTGCTATGTTGCTACCGCCCCGCAAGCGGGGCTCAAAGCTTGCTGCGGCGCAGCCGCAGGGAACTTTCCAAATGTGCAATTTGAAATGCTAAAATTTGAAATCCGTTGTCGCGCATTCTGCGCGCCAAATCCTCATTGATGGGGCAAAAGTCAGATGGTGCGGCTTTTGCAAAGAAAAGCTCGCTCCGCAGGGGGCGGAGCGAGCCTGGTATGGGGGATGGATTGCAGAGCGCGGGGATTACTCCTGGCCGCGAGTCTGGTACTTCTTGCGCATCTGGGCATCGGCGGCGGTGTTTTCTGCCACCTGCTGCTTGGCCTCAGCTGCGTTGCGGGAGATTTCGGGGTCCTCGTCCTTTTCGTACTTGGAGAGCAGGTTCATGACCCAGGGGCGGTTGTGCATGCCCTTGAGGGTGTTGATGAGCTGCATGCGCTGCTTGTGCGTTTCTTCCAGGTCCTTGAGCTCTTCCTTGAGCTTGTCCAGCTCGGGGCCTTCGCCAACGAAGTCGGAGGAGTATTCGTCCGTCTTGGCAATCAGGTCAGAGCGCTTGGAGATGTCGCCGTCAATCTTGTCGAAGACCACCTTGATGAGGGCTGCGGCTTCTTCATCCGTGCGGTCGCGGTCCTGGGCAAACACACCGCCGATGGCGCGGTCGATGAGCTTGGCATTGCGTTCATCATCAGCGGCTTGTTCCTTCAGTTCCTGCAGGAAGGGGATGATGTCATCATTGGCGTAGTTGGCAAAGAAGACATGGTCGCTGCGCCAGTTCTTCTTATCGGCAGCGCGGCCCTTGTAGTATTCCAGCGCCTTGGGGGAGCAGGAGCGACCGAAGGTGTTGAGCATGGCCTCGCGGTACTTCTCGGGCAGGCTGTCGAAGATGTCGTCGCCTACCTTCTTCTTGGCTTCCTCGTCATCCATGAAGAGGAGGATGTTGTCCAGGCAACCGGCGAGGGTACCGGCCAGCTTCTTGTCAATGTCGGGGTCCTTGAGCAAGCCCAGAATGGTGGGCACGTCCTTCTGAGAAACGCGCAGGCCCATGGCTTCCCAGATGTAGGAAAGCACCTCGGCGCGCTGCACCCACTTCTTCTTGGCCTCTGTATCCTGCTTGGCTACGGAGTCGGCCAGCTTCTTGAACTTGACGTTGATGCCCTTGTTGTTGGAGACAGCCATGCGCTGTACAAGCCAGCGGTAGAGCGTGGGCTTAATCTTGGTGCACTTGGTTTCGAGGGTGCGGAAGATGAGAGCATCGATGCTGGGGTCCTGCTCGGAGGCGATGCCCAGCAGCAAGCAGGCCAGCTGTGCCACGCCTTCCGGGTTGCCACCAAACACAAATTTGCCTTTTTCATCGCGGATGAAGGGATCCACCACCACGTCCAGCAGGTACTGGGCGTCTTCCTTGCTGCATTCGATGGTCACGCCCTTGGCCTTGGCATCTGCAATGCTTTCAATGCCTTGCTTGTTCACTTCCTGGGCGCGCTTGAGCAGCTTGTTGGTGTAGTCCATGTGGGCCTGCTTGGCGGCGGCTTCGGCCTGAGCCTTCACGATGAGGCTGCCGCAGAAGACGCCGAGCACAGCCAGACCACCAACGAAAATCCAGAACGGAGGACGCTTCCAGATGGGCTTCTTGCCGGCCTGGGCCTGCAGGGCCTGCAGGTAGGCATCGCGAGCGGCCATGTCGGCTTCAGACATCTGCACCTCTTCCTCTGCGGGAGCGTATTCACCCTCGGCGGCGGCTTCTTCAGTGTATTCCGGAGCGGGTGCGGGAGCAGGGGTGGGCTTGGCGGCGGCAGGCTTGGCAGCTGCTTTGGGCTTGGCGGCAGCCAGTTTGTTGGTGCCACCGGCTTTGAGGGCGGGCTTGGCGGCGGTCAGCTTAGTGGCGGGCTTGGCCGTCTTGGGAGCGGGAGCCGGGGCAGGTGTTGCTTCGGGAGCGGGGGCTTCTTCAGCCGGGGCAGGGGCTGCAGCAGCTTCCGCAGCAGCGGCTTCTTCCTGCTGGCGCTGGTATTCGGCCATTTGGCGGTT
Organism: Akkermansia sp.; assembly: GCA_045650805.1. Taxonomy (GTDB): domain Bacteria; phylum Verrucomicrobiota; class Verrucomicrobiia; order Verrucomicrobiales; family Akkermansiaceae; genus Akkermansia. The sequence goes on along the minus strand of JAZRRO010000045.1, from coordinate 231 downwards.
GTATTCTTCCATCTGGCGGTTGTACTCCTCCATCTGGCGCTCGTATTCTTCCTGGGCCTGGCGGGCAGCTTCTTCTTCAGCAGCAAGGCGTGCGGCCTCCTCGGCTGCAGCAGCTTCTTCGGCTGCCAGGGCTTCCGCAGCGGCGGCTGCGGCAGCAGCAGCGGCGGCTGCGGCTTGCTGCTGGGCGGCATCATCCACAGGGGCGGCCACGGGGGCAGGTGCAGGAGCCGG
>JAZRRO010000044.1:0-44405 GCA_045650805.1 Akkermansia sp. | reverse complement strand
TGCATTTCCTTGATGAGCACGTTGAAGGATTCGGGAGTACCGGCTTCCAGGGAGTTGTCGCCGCGCACGATGTTCTCGTAGATGCGGGTACGGCCCTGAACGTCGTCGGACTTGACGGTGAGAAGTTCCTGAAGGGTGTAGGCGGCGCCGTAAGCTTCCATAGCCCACACTTCCATTTCACCGAAACGCTGGCCACCGTGCTGAGCCTTACCACCGAGGGGCTGCTGGGTCACGAGGGAGTACGTACCCACGGCACGTGCGTGCACCTTATCGTCCACCAAGTGGTTCAGCTTGAGCATGTAGGTGTAGCCTACCACCACGGGGTAGTGGAAGTATTCACCGGTGAGACCATCGATGAGGCGGCTCTTACCGGCCACGCTGCCATCCTTGCCATCGCCTACCCAGGTGAAACCGTCCACCTTCTTGGCCTGGCTCATGTAGTCCCAGATCTTACCTTCGTCGATACCGTCGAACACGGGAGTAGCCACCTTGAAGCCGAGGGCCTTGGCAGCCACACCGAGGTGAGCTTCCAACACCTGACCCACGTTCATTCGGGAGGGCACACCCAGGGGGTTCAGGATGATATCCACCGGAGTACCGTCTTCCAGGTAGGGCATGTCTTCCACCGGGAGCACGCGAGAGCACACACCCTTGTTACCGTGACGACCTGCCATCTTATCGCCCACGCCCAGCTTGCGCTTGGTGGCGATGTAGACCTTCACCTCAGTCACCACACCGGGGTCCATTTCGGCGCCGGCTTCAATCTGATCGAGCTTGCGATCGCGCTCTTCATCGAGGTCATCGAAGCGGGAGGTATAAGCGTTGATGATTTCAAAAATCTGGTTGCGAACGGGGCTTTCGTTCATCTCGATCTGATCGTGATAAACAGCGAGCTTGCGCAGCAGAGTCTTGGTAATCTTGCGGTTGGCCGGGATGATGATTTCATTGGAACCGGCGCGGGTCACTTCCAGCGGAATCTTTTCGCCGAGGAGGCGGTCGGAGAGGCGGCTGGTGAGCTGCTCGATGAGGGCATCCTTATCGCGGGCATACTCAATGTCCACCTTCTTACGCTGCTTCTGGCTTTCCTTCTCGATGTCCACAGCCGGTGTGCCGGGAGCGGCGGAACGCACCACACGCACGTCCATCACCACACCATGGGTGCCCGGGGGCACGCGCAGAGAGGTATCCTTCACATCGGCAGCCTTTTCACCGAAGATAGCGCGCAGGAGGCGTTCTTCGGGTGCCAGGTCGGTTTCGCTCTTGGGCGTAATCTTACCCACGAGGATGTCGCCGGGCTTCACTTCAGCACCGATACGCACCACACCATCGCTACCCAGGTTGCGCAGGGCGTCATCGCCTACGTTGGGGATATCGCGGGTGATTTCTTCCGGGCCAAGCTTGGTGTCGCGAGCTTTTTCCTCGAATTCTTCGATGTGGATGGAGGTGTAGGCATCTTCCTGCACCAGACGCTCAGAGATGATGATGGCGTCTTCGAAGTTGTAACCGTACCAGGACATGTAAGCCACCAGCACGTTGCGGCCCAGAGCCAGTTCACCGCCATCGGTACAGGGACCGTCAGCCAGCACATCACCGGCCTTCACCACGTCACCACGGGAGACGATGGGCTTCTGGTTGATGCAGGTGGAGGCGTTGGAGCGCATGAACTTGCGCAGCTGGTAGACGTAGATGCCCTTGTCGGGATCGGTCTTGACGCTTTCGGGGTCGCTGAGCCAACGCTGGGCGCTCACGGGGAGCTCGCCATCAAGCGTAGTCACGATGTACTCGGCAGTAGCGGAAGCCACCACACCGGGAGCCACAGCGCAAACCACAGCGCAACTATCGCGTGCGCACTTGGCTTCAATACCAGTACCCACCAGCGGAGCCTGATTCACCATCAACGGCACACCCTGGCGCTGCATGTTTGCACCCATGAGTGCGCGGTTGGCGTCGTCGTGTTCCAGGAAGGGAATAAGACCGGCAGCGATGGAGATAATCTGCTTGGGAGATACGTCCATGTATTCCACGCGGCGGGGATCCACTTCGATGAACTCGCCATGCTCGCGAGCGGTGACACGGGAGCGCACAAAGTGGCCGCTGCCATTGTCATTGTCGATGGGGTTGTTGGCCTGTGCAATCAGGTGGTACTCTTCCTTATCAGCGGTCAGGTATTCCACCTCATTGGTCACGATGACTTCTGTATCCACCACTTCACCCTTCTTGTTCTTCTTCTCCACAACCTTCACGCGGCGGAAGGGTGTCTCGATGAAGCCGTACTCGTCGATGCGAGCATAGGTGCACAGAGAGTTAATCAGACCGATATTGGGACCTTCGGGGGTCTCAATGGGGCAGATACGGCCGTAGTGAGAGGGATGCACGTCTCGAACTTCGAAACCTGCGCGGTCACGATTCAGACCGCCCGGGCCCAAAGCGGAGAGACGACGCTTGTGCGTGAGCTCAGCCAGCGGGTTAATCTGGTCCATGAACTGGGAGAGCTGGCTGCGACCGAAGAAGTCGCGCACGACAGCGCTCAGAGCCTTGGGATTGATGAGCTTGCTGGGAGTGATATCGCTGCGGGTGGTATCGCAGAGCGTCATGCGCTCCTTGACCAGGCGCTCGGTGCGGGCGAGGCCCACGCGGCACTGGTTTGCGATGAGTTCACCCACGGCACGCACGCGGCGGTTACCGAGGTGGTCGATATCATCCACCTGCCCTTCGCCATTGCGAAGACGCAGCAGGTACTTGATAGCGCTCAGGAAGTCGATGGGCTGGATAAGGCGCACGTCTTCGGGCACGTCCAGACCAAGCTTCTGGTTAATCTTATAGCGGCCCACGCGAGTGAGGTCATACTTCTTCTCTTCCTTGAAGAGGCGGTCCAGAGCGGTGGCAGCCTGCTGCACGGAGGAAGGATCACCCGGGCGGAACTTGCGGAAGATTTCCTTGAGGGCGGATTCGCGGTCGAAAGAAATATCCTTCTTGAGGGTCTTCACGAGGGTCTCCTCTTCGCGCTGGTCAATCACCTCAATCTTCTCAATGCCCAGTTCGAGCATCTTCTTGATGGTGGCCAGGCTGAGGGGCTCGTAGGCCTTGGCGATAATGGTGGACTTGCTCTCATCACCATGCTTCACATCCTCGAAGGGAATGAGGTATTCGAGCTCTTCACCGGTGACATCGGCCAAGGAAAGGTTCTGGATGGAGTAGAACTGCTCCACGATGGAGCGGTCGCTCTCATAGCCCAGGTAACGCAGGAACGTGGTGGCCAGGAACTTGCGGCGGCGGCGGCGGCGGTCCAGGAACACGTACATCAAATCGTTCGTGTCGAACTGCACTTCCAACCAGGAACCGCGGTCAGGAATCACGCGGAAGGAGAAAATGTCCTTACCGTTGGAGTGGTGCGTCTTTTCGAAGCAGATACCGGGGGAGCGATGCAGCTGAGCCACAATCACACGCTCGGCACCGTTCACCACAAAGGTACCACGGTCCGTAATCATGGGAATCTCGCCCATGTACACGTTTTCTTCTGCCGTGTAGTCACCGCACTTGAGGCGGAACTTCACATACAGAGAAGCGCTGTACGTTTCACCGGCACGAATGGCGGCGAAATCGGAGGTCTTGGGCGGAGAAATTTCGTAGGACTCGTATTCGAGCCGGATTTGCCCGTCGTAGCTTTCTATCGGGAAATGCTCGCTGAGGACAGCCTGCAGACCCATTTTGAGCCTTTTATCAGGCTCTGTGAAACGTTGCAGGAATTCCTCGTAGGACTTCGTCTGGATCTCAATCAGGTTGGGAGGTTCAATAACCTCCTTGATCTTGCCGAAACTGATTCGCTCTTGCTTGGGCTTTGACATGGAGTTGGCGGAGATGTTGTTGTGCACCCTTTCCGGATGCGGGCTCGGTTTACGACCGGTAAAACCGACTCGGATGTGTCTGCGCAGCGGGGCTGCCATCGATACGCCCGAGTCGGGCCTACCTGCCCCATTTATATCGCGGGGGCGCGCGTCAGAATACGTTAAGAGTTAATAATTAGCAAATTATGAATGGATGACCCATTCATGACGGGACGCGAACGCAGGGGAGGACAAAAATCCCCCCCTGCATCCGTAAAATCGAATAGGTTACTTGATAGTGACCTTGGCGCCAGCCTTCTCGAGTTCGGCCTTGGCCTTTTCGGCGTCTTCCTTGGAAGCACCTTCCACCACCACGGCGGGAGCGCTTTCGACGACCTTCTTGGCGTCAGCCAGACCCAGACCGGGCTTGACGGTACGCACTGCCTTAATGACAGCAATCTTGTTGGAGCCAGCGTCGGTCAGCTCAACGTCGAATTCAGTCTTCTCTTCGGCAGCTTCAGCAGCGGGAGCAGCAGCACCAGCGGCGGCTACGGGAGCAGCGGCGGACACGCCCCACTTCTCTTCGAGCATTTTAACGAGTTCAGCAGCTTCAAGGATGGTAAGCTTGCCAAGTTCTTCAGCGATTGTATTGAGATCAGCCATTGTAGTATTGTATGTTTTATTTGGTTCTTGTCGCGGACGGGGGCTTCCCGTCCATTTCAGTTCTCACCGGCCGGAGAGCCGACAGAGAACCTCATTTTTTTCAGGCGGCGGGGAGGTAGTACCACACCGCCGCCATCTGTTCAAGTCTTTTTTTACTCTGCAGCAGGAGTTTCTTCCTGTGCACCACCGTTTTCCTTGTCCACGTATGCCTGGATGACACGGGCGAGGGCGGAGCCAGCGCCGTTGATAGTACCAAGCAAGGTAGCAAGAAGAACTTCGCGGCTGGGCAGGTCGCCCAGAGCCTTGATCTTCTCGGGAGTCAGTTCGGCGCCGTCGAGGATACCTGTCTTCCAGGCAGTCTTCTTGGAAGCCTTGGCGAAGGTGTTCACAGCCTTAGCAGCTGCGCACACATCGCTTGCGCCCATGATGTAGGCGGTCTGACCCTTGAGGGAAGCGGTGATATCGGGCAAACCAGCGCGGGTGATAGCCTTGGCCATGAAGGTGTTCTTGGCCACAAGGCAGCTTGCACCAGCCTCTGCAAGAGCAGAGCGCAGCTTGGTGAACTCCGGCACCGTCACGCCGGTGTAATCAATCACCAGCAGGAAAGGAGAAGCATTCACCTTCTCCAGCAGGCCGTCGATGATAATACCCTTATCGGCATTCACTTTTTTCTCAGTGCTCATATTCGTATCTGTGGTTCAGGTTTAGTTCTTGGAGTATTCAACCGGGCTGATAGACACACCAGGGTTCATGGAGCTGGCGATGGTCACGCCGGCGATGTAAGCACCCTTGGCGCCGGAGGGGCGAGCCTTCACCACAGCACCGATGAGGGCGCGGGCGTTCTCAGCGAGCTTGTCGCTGTCGAAAGAAAGCTTGCCAACGGCAGCGGAAACGTTTGCGTTGCGGTCGACCTTGAAGTCAACACGACCAGCCTTCACCTCGCGAACAGCCTTGGCGGTGTCATCCGTCACAGTGCCGGTCTTGGGGTTGGGCATCAGGCCGCGCGGACCGAGCACACGAGCAATCTTACGCACCTGGGCCATGGCGTCCGGGGTGGCGATTGCGCTGTCGAAGTCGAGGAAGCCGCCCTGGATTTCCTTAATCAGGTCATCCAAGCCAACTTTTTCGGCACCGGCTTCCAGAGCAGCCTGGGCGGCTTCACCCTGAGCGAAGACGATAACGCGAACATTCTTACCTGTACCGTGGGGCAGAGCAACAGAGCCGCGCACCATCTGGTCAGATTTGCGGGGATCCACCGTAAGGCGGAAGGACAGAGTGACCGTGGGGTCAAACTTGGGAGCCGGGAAGCTCTTCATGAGTTCCACAGCTTCATCGACAGCGTAATTCTTGCTGGAGTCAACAAGCTTGGCTGCCTCAATGTAGCGCTTGGAGCGTTTTGTAGACATATAATTAGCAGTACGTTCGGGTTTTTATGAGGATTCCCTCCTGCGGAAGGGGTTACATGCCTTCCACCTCGATACCCATCTGACGAGCCTGGCCAGCAATGATGCGAGCGGCAGCTTCAGGATTGGTCGTATTGAGGTCGGGCATCTTGACGTTGACAACTTCCATCAACTTTTCCTTGGAGATCTTGGCGACCTTCTTCTTGTTGGGTTCGCCAGAACCGGACTGGATACCAGCGGCCTTCTTGAGCAGGTTAGCTGCCGGGGGCTGCTTGGTGATGAAGTCGAAGGACTTGTCCTTGTACACAGTGATCACGACGGGGAGCACATCACCGGCCTGCTTCTGAGTCTTTGCGTTGAACTCTTTGCAGAAGCCCATGATGTTAACACCGGCCTGACCAAGAGCAGGACCCACGGGCGGCGAGGGATTCGCGGCACCTGCGGGAATCTGCAGTTTGATTATTTTAACTACTTCTTTTGCCATGGTTTTGTTTGTTTTTGTTTGTCACCTGCTCTGCTTTGCAGCTTCACAGGTGGCGGAAAGTTTTCTATCAGATTAAGCCTTGGAGGCGTTGCCGCGCTCATCCTCAGGCACAAGCTGCACCTGGGTGTAATCCAAATCCAGCGGGTTGGAGCGGCCGAACATCGTCACGCCCACGCGCAGACGACCACGCTCGGTATCCACTTCTTCCACGATACCACGTTCACCCTGGAAGGCGCCGTCAAGCACAACCACTTCATCCTTGACGTTGAAGACAATCTTCTGGCGAGAGCCCTCGCTGCGACGAGCGATTTCTGCCATCAGTTCGCGCACGTCGCGGGCAGACATGGGGAGAGGCTTCTTGGAGCGGCCACAAGCAAAGCTGATGACACCATCAACAGCCTGAATCTTGTACCAGGCATCGTTGTTGAGCTCACCATCGGGGCGGCGAAGCGCAAAGTTCAGGTACACATAGCCGGGGTAGAGCTTGCGTTCCTGCACATACTTCTTACCATTGCGCATTTCTTCCACCTTTTCAGTGGGCACAAGGGGTTCACTCTGCACAAGCGCACCCATCTCCTCGTCTTCCTTGAAGAGGCGCTTCAGGTTTTCCACAGCGCGACGCTCCTTGTTGGAGAGCACGTGCAGCACATACCACTGATCCTTCGCGTCAGGAATGATGCGAGCAGATTCAGAACCGGATTTGCGTTCGTAGGGGCGAGACATAGCCAGCAAAATGGGAAAATATCAGGAAAGATGCACGATGGTCCAATTCACAACCTGGGCCATCACATAATCAAAGAAGGCAACATAAGCGCCAAGCAACACCATGGCTACCAAAACAACCAGTGTTGACCCCCACAACTCACGGAATTTTTTGAACCCTTTTACCTTCGGGTCGCTTTCCCAAGGCCAGGAGCACTTCTTCAGCTCACCTTTTACATTGGAAATGAATTGGGATAATTTGCGGAACATTGTAAAGTGAGATTTGTGGTTGGATTTGCAGAAAAAAAAAGAGGAAGGCTGGCAGGGTATGAGAGACTCGAACTCCCAACACGCGGTTTTGGAGACCGCTGCTCTACCAATTGAGCTAATACCCTTTTACCTTGCTCTATTTTTGGTTCTTTTGGGGGGATGCCCGTCTGCACGAGCACCCCCCAAAAACCACGGGCAACTTATCTGCGGATAACGCCGCCCGGAATGAAAGGCTTTGTAAGATTAGGCCTTAATCTTGGCCACCTTACCGGCGCCCACGGTACGACCACCTTCACGGATAGCGAAGCGCATACCTTCTTCCATAGCCACGGGAGTGATGAGCTCAACACCGATGGTGATGTTGTCGCCGGGCATCACCATTTCAGTGCCCTCGGGCAGAGTCACGGTGCCGGTCACGTCCGTCGTACGGAAGTAGAACTGGGGACGATAGTTGTTGAAGAAGGGAGTGTGACGGCCGCCTTCTTCCTTGGTCAGCACGTAAACGGCTGCTTCAAAGGAAGTGTGGGGAGTCACGGAACCGGGCTTGGCGATCACCTGACCACGAACGATGTCTTCCTTCTTGATACCGCGAAGGAGCACACCCACGTTGTCACCAGCTTCACCCTTGTCGAGGAGCTTGCGGAACATTTCGATGTCGGTGACGGAGGTCTTAACGGTGGGCTTGATACCCACGATTTCAACTTCTTCCATCTTGTTGATGATACCGCGTTCGATACGACCGGTAGCAACGGTACCACGACCGGAGATGGAGAACACGTCTTCCACAGGCATCAGGAAGGGACGTTCGGTGGGACGCTCAGGAGTGGGGATGTATTCATCCACAGCAGCCATGAGGTCGAGAATCTTGGCGGTGTATTCGGGATCACCTTCGAGAGCCTTCACAGCGGAACCCATGATGATCGGAATGTCGTCACCGGGGAATTCGTAGGAGGAAAGAAGGTCGCGGATTTCCATTTCCACGAGCTCAGCGAGTTCGGGGTCAGCAAGGTCCATCTTGTTCATGAACACCACGATGTAGGGAACACCCACCTGACGAGCAAGGAGGATGTGCTCACGAGTCTGGGGCATGGGGCCGTCAGCAGCGGAGCAAACGAGGATAGCGCCGTCCATCTGGGCAGCACCGGTGATCATGTTCTTAACGTAGTCGGCGTGACCGGGGCAGTCAACGTGAGCATAGTGACGATTGTCGGTCTCGTATTCCACGTGAGCGGTGGAGATGGTGATACCACGCTCGCGTTCTTCGGGAGCGCCGTCAATCTGATCGTATGCTTTGAATTCAGCCTTGCCCTGCTCTGCAAGAACCTTGGTAATTGCAGCGGTGAGGGAAGTCTTGCCATGGTCAACGTGACCGATAGTGCCCACATTCACGTGGGGCTTGGTGCGCTGGAATGATTCTTTGGCCATAATAGTAATTTAGGTAAGCTGCTTTATATTCTTGCATGAGCCGGAAAGCTTCTGGCGGGATTTGAACCCGCGACCTCATCCTTACCAAGGATGCGCTCTACCCCTGAGCTACAGAAGCGTTGGCTCCAGACCGTCCAATGGACGTAAAAGCAGGGACAGTTTACACGATTTTGCCACGCACGTCAATCATAATTTCACATTTTTTGCATTTTTTTTGCATTTTTTTTGTAAAACGTTGATAATACAACACCGAAACAGATAGAATTTTTTCTTGTAAAATGGGAAAGGTAGATAGAAGCTGAAGCCCTATGAGAACATTAGCCATAGCAACAGCAGTTGCGCTCAGCGGATTGACCGCCATGGGCGCAGAAGACACAACTAACACAGCAACAAGCAATGACGCAGCTTGCCGCGCCGCAAAAACGAGTGAAACGTGTTGTCCCGCTACCGCAAGTGCCGACAACAACGACACTGAATGGGTAGACATTGAGACCATTACCATCGAAGCAGCGAATGGCGATCCCATTGCGCAGTATACCATTGCCTACATTACGGATAGCGGCGCTGGAGACACCGCTCAAGACCCTGAAAAAGCCCAGGAAATGTACAAAAACGCGCTTCCGGGGTTGGAAAAGGCCGCAGCAGACGGGAATCCGCGCGCATGCCGAGCCCTGGCATACATGTATGCAGAGGGCAAGGGCGTAAAGAAGGATGAAGCCAAGGCCAAAGAGTACATGGAAATGTGCAAAAAGGACTGCGAGAAAGCCGACAGCAAGGAAAAGAGCGACTCCGCACCTGCGCCCGAAGCTAAAAGCATGTAAATGCACCTGTCATCTGCATGCAGCACGCCCGCACAGCCTTACGCTGCGCGGGCGTTTTGCTCACGGTTCTTCCTCATATTGCACGCGGTGCAGATACAAGCCGTCCGGGGGCGCACAATAGCGTGTTTTAGGGGCTTCCAGCTCCGTCAGCATCAGGGCGAGCGCCTCGCGGCTCATACGCCCGCGTGCGACTTGGTGCGCCGTGCCCACCAGCATGCGCACCATGCGGTACATGAAGCCATTGCCGTGGAAACGCAGGCGCAGGAGCCCCTGCTCTGCATGCTCCAGCGTGCAGGAGTAAATGGTGCGCTCATAGAAGCCTGGGGGCGGGGGCTGCGGCTCATTACCACGGCTGGCGGCAAAACGGCGAAAATCGTGTGTGCCGACATAGACCTGCAACGCTTCTTTCAGCGCAGATTCGCTGAACTCATGCGGGATATGCCACACCCTGCCCTGCAAAAACGGGCTCAGCACGGCATCCCGACAAATGAGATAATCATACACCTTGCCCACGGCATCAAAACGCGCGTGAAAGCCCTCCGGCACAGCTTTGACAGCCATGATGCGAATACTTGCCGGCAAATGTGCATTAAGCGCCGCAAGCCAATTCTGAGGCGTCATGCGGCATCCCTCCGGCTCATCCAGGTGAAAACACTGCGCGTGGGCATGTACCCCGGCATCTGTGCGCCCGGAGGCAGCAATACGCACGGGCGATTTCAGCACCCGTGCAACGGCCTCTTCGATGGTATCCTGCAGCGTTTGGCCGCCGCGCTGGCTCTGCCAGCCTCTGTAAGCGGCCCCATCGTACGCACAAGTAAAGAGCAGTCTTGCCATGTTCGTTTATCCGGGCTGAATCTTGCTACAAAAAGGGGGCCGCAACGCCCGAAAGCGTATGCGACCCTCACAAAGTCATCATTCAGAAGACCGATTATATTACAGGTCGAGGTCGATTTCTACCTCACCGGCATCATCGCCTTCATCCTCAGCAGCAGGCTCTTCTTCAGCTGCGGCATCATCGGAGGACTCAGAATCGAGGTCAAGAGAGGGCAAATCCACATCGCCGGAGTCATCAGAGGAATCATCAGCGGCAGGCTCTTCCGTGCTGGCGGAGTCATCGGCAGCGGGTTCCTCCGTGCTGTCATCAGCAGCGGGCTCTTCATCGAGAGAGTCAGCAGAAGAATCATCGGCGGCGGGTTCCTCACTGGCGGAATCGTCAGCAGCGGGTTCTTCCTCTGTAGCGGTTTCCTCTGCGGGCACATCGGCGGGCATTTCTTCGTCCTCCACGGTCACAGATTCAGGCGTTTCCACTACTTCGTTCGTAGCCTTGCCGGGTTCCACGGTGAACTCAAGAGCAGCACGCAGCTTGGCAGAGCCGTAGTATTCTGCAAAGTTGCCGGGCGTCTCGCTGGATTCCGTTTCACCATGCAGGTAAGCCACACCCTTTTCCTTGCGTTCAGCGGCAGAAGCAGCATCACCGGCACCATTGGCAGCACCCACGGCAAGCACCAGGCGGTCGCGGTCCACCTCGCCATCAGCCGTAGCAACGGGCATGCTGGCGCGGATACGGCCTACTTCGCGAGCCAATTTTGCAAGGGATTCTGCATAGGCATCGCCTTCGTGGCCGGAATCACCGGCGCTGCGGCACAAAGCGCTGCCACCCACGGCAAACACATAAGCACCAGCATTCTGGAAACGCTTATTGAGCGCTTCAACACGGGGAGCGGCGGCTTCAGCCGTCTTATAGCTGACCACTTTCTGCAGCTCAGCAGTCAGTTCCTGAGAAAGTTCAAGGGCTGTTTTTTCTTCCTTCTGGCAGGAGGTGAGAGTGCTCAGAGCCAACAGAGCGCAGGAGGGAATAAGGAGGAGACGTTTCATGGAAAATAAGATATGCTACGCTTTGCAAGTTAGCAGGATTTTTTCAGTATGTCAAGGTAAAGTGTCGGATTTCACGAAAAAAAGCCATTATTGCTCAACTCGGGGTGGCTCGGGCAGTAAATCCGCATAGATGCCGGGGGTAGAATCCTCGATAAACGTGGCGCCAACCCAGCGTTGATACAGCTCTGCAGGGCCCACACCGCCGATGATGGCATAGGCATATCCCAGAGCGCGCATGTGCTCCAGCCCCGTCACAAACAGGGCCTTGCCCACACCCAGACCGCGGGCGGCTTCTCCCACCCCCAGCGGGCCGATAAAGCCACGTGCTGTGGTATCAATGCAGACAAAGCCGATAATTTCAGATTGGCGCGTGGCAATAAAGCAGCCGGCGGGTTGGTGAGCCATGGCGATGGTGCATTCGCTCACCCATTTGGGGCTGAAATGCTTGCCCACCCAGGCAGCGAGTAAATGCGTTTCATAAGGATTGCAGCGGCGGATGATAATCCCCTGCTCTGCCAGAGATGCGCGAAGCGGGGCACCATCCGGCAATGCATACAATCGCACTAACATGTCTTGCATAATTTCAATTCTCCTTTCGCGAAAAGAAAGCGAGCGATTCACAGGCTCAACACACCGTCAATCGCTCGCTTCAAGAAAAAAACCACCGCTACAAGCGCGCTTGCAGCGGTGGCATGGGTTTGAGATAGTTTACTCGGCCTTTTCTTCAGCACCGGGCTTTTCCTTGCCTTCCAGCGTGTTCACGTGGAACTTGGCCAGACGATCAATGGTAGCATCCTTGGTATCGGGAGCATACACATTCTTGATGAGGTATGCCAGCGCCACTGCATCCTTGAAGTTGTAGGGGGCGGCATTCCACTTGTTCACGTCCATATTGTTGGCCTGAGCCACATATTCCTTCACACCGGGCATAGCCCAGAGCAGCTTCACTGTGCGCATCATGGCATCCACGGGGATTTCCATCTGGGCACCGTGAGAGCTGACTGCTGCCTGGCAAAGGGTGTCAATGGCCAGGTTGGCATTGGTAAGGTTCTTATCAGAGATAGTACCCTCAACCTCAGCTGCCGGCACCTGAGCGGCGTATGCGCGGCCCAGAGCATACATCAACCAACCATACTGGGAGGAGTTGATGTGCTTTTCAGCCTTGGCGGTATCCACAGCTGTCTTCACGGATTCCAGGGCGCCGGGATTATCGCTCACATCGCTCATGACCTTGGCCACCTCGTACAGGGCCTTGTCATTAGCTTCCAGAGCGCCGGGGTTGGGGAAAGAAGCCACAAGCTCCTTCACGTCAGCCCACTTCATCTGGCGAATAGCGCATTCCAGTTCAAGCACAGCGGCCTTGGTGCAGGGATTGCCGGGCAAGCCCACATAAGCCTTGTACTTGTTCTTGCAAGCAGCCAGCTGCTTGCGGGCACCCTCGAAATCGCAGCCTGCATAGGTCTTGGCAGCAGCTGCAAAATCCACAGGGGTCTGGATGTAGAAGAGGTCGCACTTGGCGGCATCTGCACCCAGCAGCTGTTCCGTGCTCTTGTCCATGTAGAAGAACTTTGTCCCATCCTGCTTGGGTTCAAGCGCAACGTTCATGGGCTTGCCCTTTTCAAACTGCACGTAGGCCTTGATCTTGTTAGCATCTTCAGCCTTCTGCTGAGCCACAGCTGTACCGCTGATGCATGCAGTGGCAGCCAGTGCAAGTGCTATAATGTTGAATGATTTCATTGTAGTTGAAATGAGTTAGGATTTTACTTCTTCTTACCGAGCTTAGCAGCGAATTCTTTCTTTTCCTTGTCTTCCTTCTGCACACCGGCATCGGCTGCATACTGGGCTACAAGCTTGACCACTTCGTTGAACTTGTCGCGTTCATCGGGGGTCATCTTCTCTTCGATACCAGCCTTGCGAATCTGGGTGACGTAGTCCTGACCGGTGGTCCAGGCGCGCCAGTGGTCGGACTGCTTGAAGGTGCCCTTCATGCGGTCGCCGGAGGCGGGCGTGTTGCGCTTCCACATCAGCTCCATCATAGCCTTACAAGCGGGAGCGGAGTAGGAGATGTTGCCACGGTTCTGGTTGTACAGGTTCATGTAGGTCTGCAAGCCCTTGGCCACATCGCCGGTGCCGGCATAAGCCTCGCCAAGCATCATCATCATCTGGAGACGACCGCTGCGGTTGCCGCGGTTGTTCACATACTTGCTGGCGCTATCCACGGCCTTGGCATAGTCCTGCGTAGCCATGTACAGCTTGGTGATACCCATGAGAGCGGGTCCGGACACTTCATTGTTGCTGTTGCCGGCAAGCTGCTGGTACAGCTTGGCAGCTTCTGCCTGCTTGGAGGCATCACCCGTCAGAGCGAGGGCGTTGGCCTTACCCAGATTGGCTTCGTTAATCATGTCCGAGTTACGGCTGAGCACCATATCGAAGTATGCCAGAGCGGTGTTGAGCTCTTCCAACTTGCTGGCCTGGTCGGGCAGACGGTCAGCATAGCTCACCTCGTAATTACCCACCTGCACGCAGATGAAGTTGGTGAGGTCGGAGGGCTTGAAGGAGTCCGTCATCTGGCGGAAGGTCTGGGCGATATCGCGATCCAGCTGAGCCACCAGGCTTTCGTTGCCATCGCGCTTGGCCTGCTTCTTGGCTTCTTCCATGGAGTTCAGCAGAGCCATGCGCAGAATAGCGTTGGTGTACTTATCATCCTTGGAGATGCCGGGGAAGTTGTTGAAGTGAGCAGCCTTCTCTTCCAGCGTCAGTTCCTTGCCCAACACCTGCTTGTTGCCGTCCACATAGGCCAGCACGTAGGAGTTGAGGGTCATTTCCAGCTCGGGGTTGAGCTTATTCTTGGCGAAGGAAGCATTGGCTTCGCGGGCGATGATTTCTTCCGCATGCTTGAGAGCCTTCGTGTAAGTGTCCTTATCGTTGGTCTCCATGGCGCGGGTGAGGTCGAGAGAAGCCATCTGCAAGGCATAGGGGTTGCCCTCGTAGTCAGCCTCAGCCCAGAAGCGGTCGGCATAGCCCTGCACACGTGCCTTGTGATCGGCATCGCTCTCGCCATCGCGCTTCATTTCGCGGGCGTAGGAAACCAACCAGAAGAGAGCATTGGCAGCAGTGCCCTTGCCCTTATCACCCTGCTTGAGGGAAGCTTCAGCACATTCTTCCAGAGCGACGATACCTTCCGGCTTGCGAGCTTCATCTTCACCGTTGATGAGGATGCTACCCGTCAGCAAGCGAGCGGTCGGATACAGGTCATTGTCCTTCCAGTTGTCGGCAATGACGTTGCAGTATTCCAAAGCCTTGGCCAGGTCCTTGGCATCAGCCGTAGGTTCACCATGACCACGACGCTTGAGCAAGGCATCCACACCATCGTAGTACACGTTGGCCACGAGCGGGTTCTGCTTGAGATCCATGGAGGGGAACTCCTTGATGAAGCGGGACACGTACTCCAGACACTTGTCCAGGTTGATGGGATCCAGACCGGCCATTTCGCGGTAGGAATCCAGCACGAAGAACATCGTCTGGCTCTTGTAGGTATTCACCTGCTTTTCCTTAATCTTGCCGGGCACCAGCGTGCCGCCATCCAACAGTGCAACGCCTTCCTTTACCACCTTGTCAAACTGGCGCAGTTTGTAGTAGGAAGCAACCTTACTGAACTGAGCAGTCACATAGCGATCGCCGGCGGGGTCAGCGCTGTAGGCCTTCATCACAGCATCAGCAGCGGGGATGACCTCTGCCCACTTCTGCTCCTTGAGCAAGCGAGCCATGGTGTTCACCAAGATGGTGTTGCTGCCATCAGCGCCCATCTTGCTGCCATCCACCTTGCCTTCGTATTCCGTAGCCTTGGCATCATCACCCGTGGCGCGGCAAAGCTGGGAGAACTGGAAGTAGTTCTTATCCTTCATGGATACCATCTTGCCGTCCTTGCCCTTCTGGGAAAGCTTGGGATAGCGATCGAGCAAAATCTGATAACCGGCCTTGGCGAGGCGGTTGGAGCCGAACTGCAGGGCCGTATTGGCGGCAGTGATGATAGCGTATGCTTCCACCTGCATGTTGGTCTTGTGGAACTTGGCATACATGCCCACGAGCTGCTTCTGTTCCTTGGCGTTGAGCACGAGCTCAGCAGCCTTATCAGGAAGCGGCTTGGCATATTTGCCCAGGGACTTCACATTGGCAGAGAGGGCACCGTGAGTCTCAACAACGTCGGGAATCAACGAGAACAAGCTGTTCTCCGTGCGGGCGGCGGCCGTGGCGGTCTTCATATCGCCCTTGCGCAGAGCACCATCCACCAGAGAAGCAGCCTTGATACCCTGGTTCAGGAACTGGGCACCATAACGAGCCAAACGCACCGGGCCCAAATCATAGCTGGCCGGGTTGGAGTTGACAACCTTGTGGCCCCAATCAATGTACTCGGGATTGGCGCTGGCCACGCGAATCACCGTATCCAGACCACCCATGGCCATGTTGTCAGGCAGGGGGGACTTAGCGGTGCGGCTCTTTTCCAGATACTGCTCAGCAGCCTTGAAATCGGGCGTCTTCTTGAGCAGATTGGCCTGCATGAGCAGGAAGCAAATCTTGCCATCCAACTTCTGAGCCTTTTCCGTGGCAGACACCTTGCCGGCCTGGTAGAGCTTCAGGTATTCTTCCAACACAGGAATTGCTTCCTCAAACTTGGAAGCATCGCCCGGCTTGTCGGCAGTACCGGAGGCCTGCATGAAGCGGTTGTAGCCTTCCTGGAACATAGCGCCGGTGAGGTACGGCTCATAACCCTGGGGCTGACCGGGAATAGACTTGGAGCGGTCAATCATGTCCTTCTTCTTGAAGGATTCCTGGGTGTAAAGAGTCTTGAATGCCTCACAGGCTTCATCATACTTACCCATGGAAGAAAGAATTGTACCTTTCTGCCAGTAGAAGAAGGGAACCATGTGAGCAAACTGCTGAGCCACACGTGAAGAGGGCTTACCGTACACCGCAATCACCTTATCGCAGAGAGCTACAGCGTCTGCCGGCTTACCGCCCTGAGACAACTTGATAATCTGCGAGTAAAATGTTGCGGGGTCCTGAGCCTGGCACACCATGGGGGCACTCAGCGCGGCCATGGCAAGCACAGATGCAACTGTTGTATACTTGTTCATGAAATATCGTAGGTGGTTTGAGATAAGGGGGATGTGTCCGTCTTAGCGAACAAAAGAGGGGAGCTGCGGTATAGTCCGCTACGCTCCCCTCCGGGATTTAAGCGTTTTGAGGGAGCTGATTACTCCTCCGTAGCCGTGCTCAGGCCCACAGAGTGAATATCAGCTTCTGCCAGAGCAGCCATCACGTCCACAATACGCTGGTGAGCAGCACGGGGGGAGCCCTCGAGCATCACCACGGGGTTCGTGTCAATGGCGGTAGCCTGGTCCTTGAGGAGCTTGAGCTGTTCTACCAGCTGTTCCATCTTGCGCTGGGCGCTGTATGCGGTAGCAGCAGAGGGGTCAGACTTCTTGGCATCTGCCAAGGTGGGATCGTAAGCATCTGATACCTGCAGGTCATTGTTCCAGAAAACAACACCATTGGCCTTCACGCTAATCTTACCGGGATCCAACGGGGGCTTGGAAGAGGCCTGACCTTCCGTTGCAGGAATGGAGATATCAAGCTTCTTTTCGCTCACCAGAGAGGTAGCCACGATGAAGTAAATGAGCAGAAGGAACACGCAGTCAATCAGAGACGAGATGTTCATCTCAGGATCTCCCTGCTCCTCCGTCTGAAGTTTCTTATGTCTTGCCATAGTGGGAAAGAAAGTTAAGTATTACTTGGAGGGGAGCGTACCGAAGACGATGTTGTTCACACCGGCAGCAGCAGCGCAGCGGATAGCCTGAGCAGAGCGGTCCCAGGGAGCGTTCTGGTCACCACGCAGATAGAGGCGGATATTCTGTTCCTCAATCTTGTGCTGATTCTTGAAGAGCTCCTTCTGTTTGGAGATGAAATCGGTGAGTTCCTGAGTCTGAGAGGAAGTGTAACCAACGCTCTTACCACCAGCTTCGGCCACGCCCCAGTATGTACCGGCGGGGTAGGTGGTCGTGAACTTGTTGAGAGCATTGCCCTTCATGTGCTCGACATCAGCAAACACGTTGACAACGATACAACCCTTTGCATCCTTCAACTCGGTGCAGGATACCGCGCTGGGCATGCCCACGCTCGGGTCCTTGGAAACGGTAATCTGTGTGGCGTTCACCACGAAGAAAATCAGCAGAAGGAAGCAGCAGTCAATCATCGGAGAGAGGTTAATATCACCACTAACCTCATCTTTTGCTTGTATTTTTTTCTTAGACATATAAGAAAATGAGTCGATGTTGAGTTATGATGCCTGCCCGTGTGGGGAATCCCAGGCGGGCAGGCCCGCTACGAAATCAGGCATCAGGCCTGAACTTCCTCTTCAACCTCTTCTTCAACGATTTCTTCTTCGCCGTCTTCACCCAAGCCCTCGGGGATACGAGCGAGCTGAGCTTCAGCGTTGATGACGTTGATGGAGGTGTTGACCATTTCTTCAATGGTGTTCACGCATTCTGCTTCCAGAGCCTGAGCTTTCTTCTTAAGGAAGAAGAAGGCAGGCATAGCGATAATGGAGATGATCAGACCCCAGAAGGTGGTGAGCAGAGCCACGGAGATGGAACCTGCGAGCTGGGTGGGGTCAGCCTGACCGGTGGCGGACAGAATGGCGAAGGCTTCCACCATGCCCTGCACCGTACCGAACAGACCGATAGAGGGAGCGAGGGAGCCGCTGAGAGCGAGCATGTCCACGTACTTCATGAGCGTGGGACGCTCGTTGTTGGCGAAGTCAACGATGGCGTCTTCGATGCCGTCCTTGCCCAGGTCTTCGGGGCGGTTGGCATCAATGTTGGGCAGAGCGTATGCAACCAAGCGGCCCAGGTAGGTGGGGCTGGTGGTAGCAAGCTGAATAGCGGACTGCACGCGGCACTCCGTCATGAGAGCAATAAGCTGGGAGCGCAGATCCTCCGGGCAGAACTTGCTCTTACCAAGAGACATGATGCAGTATACGATAAGGAAAATCGTAGCGGCAAGAAGGATCACGAGGGGAATCATGGTCCAACCACCTTCGATAACCCACTTATCGAGCATGGACTTTTCCGTTACCTCAGCTTCCTGAGCGAAAGCTGTGGACAGAGCGAGCATTGCGACAGACCCGAAGGAGAGTGCACGGACACCGAGGCGAGTAATGACTGATTTCATAGTGTTAAAACTGCGTTTATGCATAAGTAACGCTCTCTATTTAACCAAAATTTCCAGCCTTGGCAAGAAAGATTTACGGAAAAGAAGAATTTTTCTCACATTTTTGCGGCTCTATCAGGCAAATGCAGAGAGGTGCCAGCCACGAGCATCGGCATCCGGCGCTACAAATTATTCAAGATTGCTGAAATATCAGAAAAGCTCGCGCGCGCACGAGCGAATAAATAGGCCGCAGGAATCAGGCAAAGAAAATCGGAGTTGCTTCTGCATGGAAACAACTCCGGAAAAAACGGACGGCGCACACGGGCGCAACACTCGCGGGCACACAACCCGGCAAGTCTCTTTACTTACCCTTCTGGGGAAGAACCTTGATGGGCTGTACAGCCACTTCGGGCGTCACATCGCCACAATTCTTGGGCATGGGGCGCAGGGGAGGCATCGGCTGAGACTGGCAGCAGCAGGAAGTGAAACCTACAGCTGTAGCAACGGCAAGGATGAGAGTAATAGCTTTCATAGAAAATCGCATATTTGGGTTTTCGATGCAGATTAAAGCAAAATACGCACAAAGAGTCAACCCTTAATTTCTGATTCAGACATTTATTTTGCAAGGAACAGTAAACTCTTGAAAGAGGGCAACACATGTGGTACAAAAAGCCTACATGGCAGCACGCAGACGAGACAGACACCACGCACGCAGGAACTTGTTTGCCCGAGGAAGCAAGAGTCGGCGCATTCTCTCCTGGGCACTCATCATCACGGGGTCGCTCATCGTGCTTGTGGTGATAGCGTACTACCAACTTTTGTTTCACCTGCAAAGTCCTGCCTTTTGCAAGGAATTAAGCCAACAGGCCAAGCAAATCATGGAAGCGGAAAGCGTCTCGCTGCGCGATTCGCTGCAAATTGACAACAACCGCATCACTCTGGGCGCAGCAGAATTGACGCAGACCGGTCCCATTGAAGCGCTGTCTGCACATGGCATCAGCACAGAAATTGACCGTGGCGCCTTGTGGAACCGCAAGCTGGCCGTTCGCAAATTGACCGTAGAGGAAGCAGAAGTTCACCTGAATTTATCCTCCAACCGAAAAGCCGCAGACTTGGCACAACACGAGGAGGAGAAAGACGAGAGCAAAAAGAGCTTCGTCAGCAAATTTGCGCCGAATCAGTACTCACTGGACTTTTTTGAATGCAAAGACAGCGATGCACACCTGATTCTGGAAGAAAGTCGGTACTCGCTGCATGGTTGCACCACAACAGCCACCCCACAAACCAAACGGGGCAGCAGCACCTGGCAAATCAACTTGGAAAACGGGCGTTTCCATACTCCCTTCACCTGTCTGCGCGACACCAGCGTCAAAAACGCCACCATCATCGTCTCTGCCAAAGAAATAGCCCTGACCGAAAGTCGCTTGCTGCTTTCTCCCGGTGAGCTGCGCGCCCGCGGCTCATACAATCCGCAAACCAAGCGCTGGAGCGCCGTTTTGCGTTCCAACAAAGCCAATGTGGCGCGCATCCTGAACCCGGAATGGCAAAAACGCCTGCATGGCGAGCTGTATGGCGAACTGGAGCTGACCGGCAAACAGCAAAAACTGGCCCGAGGTGCCGGGTATCTTTCTCTTCAAAAAGGCATACTGGAAGGGCTACCCATCCTCTCCGACCTGCAATTTCACGGCACCATGCCCTACCGCTCCCTCCCCTTGGATAAAGCGGAATGCCGCCTCAGCTTCCCCTACAACGACACATCACACAACATCCGCAATGCCTGGTTGTTCGACCAGATTGATTTGCGCGCCTCCAACGGTCTGTTGTTGGTGAAAGGTCGCGTCATCGTCGGGGAAGACAAATCCCTGGGTGGCACGCTGACCATCGGATTACCGGAAAACCGCTTTAATCACCTCCCCACAGATGCGCTTCAGGGCATTTTCAGCGAGAAAGATGACCAGGGGTACGTATGGGTCAAACTCAACCTCAGCGGCACGTTGGATGACCCGCAGGAGGATTTAACCATCCGCCTGTGCACCGTCCTTGGCAAAGCCATTCCCAGCGTGGCGGGCGGAGCGGCAAAAGCCCTCACCGAGATGTTCAGCACGCTTACAGAGCAACAAAAAAACAAGGAGGAGGAGAACACCGACACCCCGCAAAAGAAACAAGAATCCACCTCCCCCATCAACAGCGCTACCGATTTATTCAAAAACACTCTTCGTTCCATCTTCTGATTCATCCTACCATGAGCCAATCTTCTTACCCCTCCCAGTACATTGACAGCGTGTGCACCATCCGCGAGCGCTTTGCCCCCACCGCCTTTCATGCCACCCTGCCCAACGGCAAGGAAACCGTGGCATTCGTGCAGAAAAAAGAAGCACACCTGCTGGATGCCATTGTCCCCGGCACGCAGGTCAATGTGACCATTTGCCCGGCCGATTTTGACCGCGCTCGCATCCGCTCAATTGTTAGCTGACGCGCACCCATTTTCTACTCGACAACGCGCACCCGAAAGGGTAGAATACGCGCACGCATGACCCGCAACCGCTCCATTCTCTCACGCATCAGCCCGCTGGTAGACCTGACTTTATCATTGTGCTGTGCCTACATTGCGCCGGAGCTTACGAACTGGATTTCCCCGCTCTTTGGTTGGCAAACGCAGGAAGGATTCAACCTGATTACCACGACTCCCTTTGTTGTAGGTGCAGCTGTAGCGGCGGTACCGGTAGTCCTGCGACTGGTAGGCTTCTATCACCGTGGCAATCTGCAGCGCACGGCCTCAGCCGTCCGCCAGCTTTTTGCTTTCTTCGTGTACTATCTGTGCGCCATCGCCATTTATCAGGCGACACGTGGCCAGGGGGACTACTACTACATCAACCACACCATTCTGGTGTGTCTCATCACGATTTCACTGGCACTGTTCCTGCGCTTCCAGCTGTTCCGCTGGCTGCAGTTGCACACCACCAATGGCCGGCAGCACCTGCGCAGCGTGCTACTGGCCGGCAGCCGCGAGGATATTGACAACGGCTGGAACCAGCTGCCGCAGCATTGGCTCAAGAGCGCCCACGTTGCCGGGCGAGCCATTCCCCATGAATCAACAGAGCAGGACATTCAGCGCATCATCGAAGAAAACCACGTCGAGCAGCTTTTCCTTTTCGGCGGGCTGGATGCTTACGAAGCCAACAAAACAGCCGTGAGTCTCTGCGAGCTGCAAGGCATCGATGTGTACATCATCCTGCGAGATGACCACTCCATCTCCCTGCGAGCCAACATCGCAGAGATTGATGACAGCAAAGCACTCATTCTTTCCTCCACCCCGGTCTATTCCTGGGCTCAGCTGTGCAAATCCGTGATGGACCGTGTGCTGGCGTTCTTCGCCATTATCGGCACCTCTCCCCTGTGGCTTATCGCCGCCATCGGCATCCGCATCAGCGACCCCAACGGCCCCGTCTTCTACCGCCAGATGCGCTCCGGGCTCCACGGCAAACCCTTTGCCATGTGGAAATTCCGCTCCATGTACGCCGATGCCGACAAGCGACTGGATGAAATCAAAGCCAAATACGGCAATGAGATGGATGGGCCGATTTTCAAGCTGACCAATGACCCGCGCATCTTCAAGTTCGGGCACTTCATCCGCAAGACCTCCATCGATGAGCTTCCCCAGCTCATCAACATCCTGAAGGGGGATATGAGCATCGTGGGTCCCCGCCCGCTGCCGACGTACGAGACAGACCAATTCCCGGACATCTGGAACCGCCGCCGCCTGAGCGTGAAGCCCGGCCTGACCTGCTACTGGCAGGTGGAAGACCGCAGCGACAACTCGGAGTTCAGCACCATGGTCAACAAAGACCTCAAGTACATTGATAACTGGAGTCTCTGGGTAGACTGCATGCTGGTGCTGCGCACCATTCCTGCGGTATTGTTCGGCAAAGGCGCCAAATAACCACCTTGCGGGCAGATGTTTCACATTGTACTTTACCACCCGGAGATACCGCACAACACCGGCGCCGCAGGGCGTTTGGCTGTGGCGACCAATGCGCGTCTGCACCTCATCAAACCGCTGGGATTCAGCCTGGATGAAAAACACGTGCGCCGCACCGGGCTTGATTACTGGCAACATGTAGACCTGCATCTCTGGGATAGCCTGGAGCAGTTGGAAGCCGCTGCCGAGCCCGGCGCCCGCTTCTGGTACCTCTCCACCAAAGCCAGCCACAGCATCTGGGCAGAAGATGCTCCCATCCGGGACGGCGATTACTTCGTCTTTGGCCCCGAGTCCAAAGGGCTGCCGGAGCGCTGGATCAACGCGCACCCGGACACCTCGCTCATCATCCCCATGCCGGGCACGCACGCGCGCTCCCTCAATCTTTCCACCTCGGTTGCCATCGTCCTGTATGAAGGACTGCGCCGCACCCTCACCCACCCTGCCCCATGAAAAACATCGTCTATTTTGATTTGGAAACACGCCGTTCAGCAGCCCAGGTAGGCGGTTGGGGCAATGCCGACAAGATGGGCATGTCCGTCGGTGTCACCTATTCCACCAAAGACCAGGCCTACCACATCTACACCGAAGACCAGGTTGAAGCCCTGATAGAAGAACTGCGCTCTGCTGATTTGGTGGTGGGCTACAACCACATCGGCTTCGACTACGAAGTGCTGCAGGCGTTCACCTTCTGGTCCGTCAAGGATGTGACACAGAATCTGGATATCTGCCCCTACATGAGCGAGAAAGTGGGGCATCGTCTCAAGCTGGATTCCATCGCCAAGGTCACGCTTGGCGGCTGCTCCAAGACAGCTGACGGGACGGATGCCCTCAAATGGTGGGCCGAGTATGAAAAAACGGGGGACCCGCAGTTGATGCTGGATATCGCCCGCTACTGCTGTTTTGACGTAAAAGTGACCATGGAGGTGCACAAGTTCGGCGTTGAAAATGGCTACGTCCTCTACGAAAACAAGCAGGGTGAGCCTGTGCGTGTGGAGGTAGATTGGAAGCTTTAATCCGGCTCCGGCAGAGAGACCACGCGCGGAGCATAGCGGCTCAGGGCGCGCAGCGGGTAGTAGATGGCCGCGCAGGCAGCTATCTTACAAATATCACTCAGCCACACCAACTCCGGCATGTTGGTGAGAGCGTAGAACACGGCCATGATGGCATAGGTTGACAGCAGCACCAGCATCCACCAACCAGCAGCCGTGCCACGCGGCAAATTCAACAGCACACATGCCGCCAGCACCACATCGCAAATAAGCGGCAACTCTGCCTGCCGCAGCAACAAGGGCTCACCCACCAGCAGCAGATACAGCGTGCACACCGGCATCATCAACGCCAATACAGCCACCGTCAGCAGACCATAGCGCGTCAGCTCCATGCCCCGCCCTGCCAGCAGAACCATGTGGCACCACAGGCCTACCCATATCACCAAGGGTTGCAGCAGGCTCATCAGCAGCTCCGATAAGCTCCCGCAAAAGAGAGCCGCACCCACCACCCCCGCAGGAGCCAGAAGCAGCTCTGCAAGCGCACACAGCGCGCACAGCAGGGAAAGACCGGCAGCCCAGGTTGCCAATTTGGCCACCAGAGCGCGCAGCGCAGGGTAAATTAACACATCATCAGGCATCACGCTTCATCATCAGCTGCGGGGGAGCCTTCCCGTTGGGGGGCATAGCCCATGGGGAAGCGAGCCTTGCCGCTCATATCCGTCAGCACACGTACACCGGTGTAACCGGCGGCGCGCATCAGCTCACATGTAGCTTCGCCCTGGTCATGCCCGACTTCCAGCATCACCAAAGCCTCCGGCTCAACATGCGGCAACAGGTCTGTCACAAAGCGGCGCACCACATCCAGACCATCTTCTCCGCCGTACAAGGCCGTGGCGGGGTCGTGCTGCACCTCTGCGGAGACAGCCTCGTTCTCCGGCACATACGGCAGATTGGCCAGCACCAGGTGGAACCCCGTGGGCGGCACCACGGCATTCTCCGGACCGGGAGACCAGGCCGAGAATAAATCACTCCGGTATGTGCGCACGCGGGCGCCCAACGCAGTAGCATTTTCCAGCGTGAGCGACAGGGCGGCTTCCGATATATCAGCCATCACCACCTCGGGCTTCATCGCCGCCATCTCCAGCGCCAGGGTAATACCAATCACCCCCGAACCGCAGCCCATATCCAGCACGCGCATGCCTTGGCGGCGGGGCGCCATTTGCAGCGCCAACTCCACCAGCTCTTCTGTTTCCGGGCGTGGCACAAGAGCGCGGGCATCAGAGCGGAAGGTGCGCCGGTAAAACTCGGCAGACCCCAGCAAATGCTGCAAGGGCACACCCTTCCCGCGCTCGCGCAGCAAGTGGCGCAGCTGCTCCAGCTGGGGCTCGGAGAGCGCATCCTCATAGTGCAAATACAGCCAGGTTTTGTTGCAGCCCAGCACATGCACCATCAGGCTTTGCATGGAATAACGCGGTGCATCCACCCCGCGAGCTTCCAGCCATGCGGTGCCACTTTGCAAAACGACCTGTATCGTATTCATGCTCACTCTTGCAGTCAAAGATTAACCCAATTCGCTCATGCGCTCCTGCATTTCCTCATGCTGCATGTGAGCAATCAAATCGTGCAGGGCACCCGTTGTCACCACAATATCCAGGTTGTACGCCGTGAAGTTGATGCGGTGATCGGTCAGGCGGTTTTGCGGGAAGTTGTACGTGCGGATTTTTTCCTCGCGGCCACCGGAACCAATCAGGGCGCGGCGCTGGGCAGAATAGTTTTGCTGAGCCTCGCGCTGCTTCATCTCGAACAAGCGAGCGCGCAGGATGCGCATACCCGTTTCCTTGTTCTTGAGCTGCGAGCGCTCATTCTCACAACGCACCATGATGCCCGTGGGCAAGTGAAAAATCTGCACGGCAGATTCCGTGCGGTTCACATGCTGCCCACCAGCACCGCCGGAGCGGCAGGTCTCAATGCGCAAATCCTCCGGGCGAATCTGCACGTCCACTTCCTCGGCCTCAGGCAGCACAGCCACCGTGGCGGTCGAGGTATGAATGCGCCCCTGCGTTTCCGTGGCCGGCACACGCTGCACACGGTGAACACCGCTCTCATACTTGAGATAGCGGAACACCTCTTCACCAGAAATGCGCGCTGTCACTTCGCGGAAGCCACCAATATCATTCGGGCTGGCGTCCAATATCTCAAAGCGCCATCCTTTCGACTCTGAAAAGCGCTGATACATCCCCAGCAAATCGGCCGCAAAAAGAGCCGCTTCATCACCACCCGTACCCGCGCGGATTTCCACCAACGCATCGCGGTCTTCGGTCTCATCACGCGGCAGCAAGCTGTACTGCACCTTCTCCTGCAAGGCATCAATACGGGGGCTCAGCTCCTCCAATTCAGCTCGCGCCAGCTCGGCCATCTCTTCATCCTCGGCGGTGCTCAGTTCTTCATTTTCCGCAAACTGGCGGCGGGCATCACACAGCGCGGCCCAATCCTGCATCAACTCCTGGGTGCGGCGGTGCTCGCGCATCAACTCACCGGCGCGGGCGCGATCATTAAACAAGGCCGGGTCTGCTATCAACCGTTCCAATTCCTCTAGGCGCTCACGGCGTTTTTCTATCAGGGGGGCGTAGTCCATGCAAGCCGATGTTTCTCTTGTTGATAACGAAAAAAATCGCCACCTGATGTCCAGGTGGCGATTTCCCTAGTAGTCTCGCCTGGATTCGAACCAAGACAGAGGGAATCAAAATCCCTAGTGCTACCTTTACACCACGAGACCACTCTTTTGGTGCATTCTGGCGAATGCGCGCGCATTGTAGCACAGGTCATACCGCCTTGGCAAGCCCTATTTTATGGCATTCTTCCTCCGAAACTTGCTTTTTTTCATTTTCGCTCTACAAAAACGGAGGCTTCCGTGCCATAACACACGGAAGCCTCACAGAAAAAGGGAGATGAACAATCAGAGCGTTCTTTACAGGTCGAGCTCGTCATCCAGCTCATCGAGGGATTCTTCCTCTTCCTCAGCGGGAGCTTCTTCCTCGGTGGTTTCCTCTTCGTCAGCAGAAGCGGTTTCTTCTGCGGCGGGCTCGGGGATGTCTTCTTCAGCGCCGACATCCTGAGCCTTTTCCTCGGCCTTCTTGATTTCAGCAAGCTTAATCTGAGCCTTCTCGGAGAGGGGCTTGGAAATCAGGTAACGGCCCTGAGTAAGACCCTGAGCCTTGCGAGCTTCGATGCGGTAGGTATCATAGCCGGCATCAGCCAGAGATTCCATGATAGCATCGCTCAGGCCCTTGCGATCATTGGTATCGCACACATACATGCGGTAGTTGCCGATGAAGGGAAGGTCCCAAGCGGCCACACCGTCGCGGGGGATGAGAATACCCACCAAGTTGCCCATGCCATCGGAGCAAATGCCCCACACGGACTGGCGACCGCGAGCATCCGTCATGGCCAGATAGTACTGGGGATAAGCGTAGGAGAATGTCTTCACCGTAGAGCCGCGCAACCAAGCCTTCATGGCGCGAGCTGTGCGATCCGGCAGAGGACCGGCTTCATCACAAATACGGGCAGCGGGGGTCACGGCATCATTGTAGCTGAACACGGTAGCCGTCTGAGTCGTCTGCAAACGCTCCAAAGCAGCGTTGGGAGAAGGCGTGGAGCTGCAAGAGCTCACAACAAGGGCGGCAGCCATGGCGCCACATGCCACAGCGAAAGATTTGAGGAGGGAAAGGTGTTTCATGACGTTTCGGTGTTCCTTATTCTAGCCAATGAGCAAGGGGAATGACAAGCAAAAATTTGCTCAACCGTCATTTTTTTCTTCATTTTTGATAAAAAACAGGCAAGGTCGCGGTTTGCAGCCGCGAATACGGGCGGAGATTTTGCGTCTCGCGCGCATAAGTACGTAGAAATAGCTTGACGCGCAGCGTCATTGTGTACAGAATAGATGCGTTATGAGAAGCCAAATTTTGTATCGTATCGCCCGCGGCGCCTGCGTAGCCGCTCTGGGCAGTGTTGCGCTTGCTACCCTTTCCTCCTGCGACGAAGAAAA
This sequence comes from Akkermansia sp., assembly GCA_045650805.1. Classification (GTDB taxonomy): domain Bacteria; phylum Verrucomicrobiota; class Verrucomicrobiia; order Verrucomicrobiales; family Akkermansiaceae; genus Akkermansia. Next base: position 16,716 of record JAZRRO010000044.1, on the reverse strand, counting down.
GCCCGCCGCCACCACCACACCGGAAGCCCCTGCAGCCACCGAACAGGCAGAAGCCATCTCTCCTGAAAAGGCCAAGGATGCCCTGCTGCAGCAAATGGTGTTCACCATCGGCAAGCTGGCCAGCGAACGCGTGACCGACCCCGAGATGACCGAGCCCGTGCGCGAAATGCTGGCTCTCACGGAAGCCTACTACAAATCCATCTCCGAATCTGCCGCCGGCACCATGGAGAAAGCCAAGCTCTCCCTTCGCATTGCAGAAATCACGCTTGATTTGACGGCCTTTGCCAAGGCTGAAGGTGCTTACAACACAGCCCAGGCCGATTGGGACGCCCTCCCCGAGGCAGAACGCGGCACCCGCGAAGCACGCCGCATGCAGAGCGCTATTTTCTACGGCAAGGCAGCCTCTCTGCTCTCTCGCCGCATGGCTACCGATGCTCTCGCCTGGTATGAGAAGGCCCTGGAATCTGACCTCGCCATCTTCAAGGAACTGGCTCCCGCCGATGGTGAAAAACTGCCTGAAGGCAGCGTAGACCCTGAATTAGCCCGCGCCGCTGCAGATGCCATGAGCTCCTACCGCTGCCTGGGTGAATGCCAACTCTGGGCTGACGATCCCGAGGAAGCACGCGACACTTACAACAAGGGTATCGACCTGGCCAAGGCTCTGGACAAGCTGGCCCCCGAGATGTCTCTGCAGTACATCAAGCTCCTGGCCAACCTCGGCAACCTGGAAAGCCGCGTCGGCAACAAGAAGGAAGCCCTCACCGCCTGGGTGCAGGCCATCAACTTCTGCCAGCGCCTCTACGCCAGCTGCCCCCGCGGCGATATTCGTCTGGAAGCCCGCCGCTGCTTCGAATCCCTGCGCCCGCATGTGCTCACCCTCGCTCGCGAACAGCAGGACGCCAACGCTGAGAAGCTGGAAAACCAGACCATTCAGGATGCAGCAGCTCCCGCAGCCTCTCCTGAGGAACCCACTCCCGTTCCTGCCCCTGCGCAGTAACACAAACGGATTTCAGGCAAGTTAGACCACCGTGGCCGACTTCCTCATTTCACTTCCCGCACTGGAAAAGAACGCACGCCTGCTGCACGACACAGGCGTGCGTTCTGGTGCCAGGATGTTGCTTGCGCTGAAAGCCTTTTCCACCACCTCCGCCTTTGAGGCGATACGCCCGTGGTGCGATGGCTGCTGTGCCTCCGGGCTGTATGAAGCCAAACTGGCAGCTCGCCACATGGGTGGCCACATTGCCGTTTTCTCTCCCGCCTATCAGGAAGCCGAGCTGCAAGAGCTGCTCGACATCGCGCACCATATCGACTTCAACAGCATCCCCCAGTGGATGCGCTACCGCGAGATGTGCCTGGCACACCCCCGCGCTATCCGTGGCGAGGTCCTGTTCGGCCTGCGCGTCAACCCCTGCCATTCTACCGGCCACACCGCCATCTATGACCCCTGCGTGCCAGGTTCGCGCCTCGGCATCCCGCCGGAGCAATTGAAAGACGCCGACTTGAGCGGCCTTTCCGGCCTGCACTTCCACACCCTCTGCGAGCAGGGGGCAGAAGAGCTCATCGAAACCTTCCGCGCGTTCGAGCAGCATTTCGGCCAGCTGCTGGCATCCCCCTCCATGCGCTACCTCAACCTGGGCGGTGGCCACTGGATTACCAAACCTTTTTATCACCGGGAAGCTCTCATTTCCCTGCTGCAGGAAATCCGCAGCACGTATGATGTGGAAGTCTTCCTGGAACCGGGCGAAGCCTGGGCCATCCACACCGGCGTGCTGCGCGCCACCGTGCTGGATGTCTTTGAATCCCTGGGCTACCACCACGCCATTCTGGATGTAAGCGCCAGCGCCCACATGCCGGATGTGCTGGAAATGCCCTACCGCCCGGATGTGTACACCCTGCACCCCAGTGGCACCGGCACACCTGCCGTCTGCCTTCCCGGCGAGCAGTATCACCAGGCCGGCGAGCCCGGCGAGCAAGCACACACCTACCGTCTGGGTGCCCCCACCTGCCTGGCCGGCGATGTGATTGGCGATTTCTCCTTCCCTGCCCCGCTGCACCCCGGCGATACCATCATCCTGGATGACATGGCCCACTACACCATCGTCAAGACCACCCACTTCAACGGTGTGCCCCATCCCTCCATCTCCCTTCTGCGCGCAGATGGCTCCCAACACACCGTGCGACAGCTCCAATACGCCGATTTCGAGCACCGTTTAGGCTGATTTTCCCTAAAAAATTCACCTTTTTTGTAAAAAATGCAAAAAAGTATGTGAATTTTGTTGACATCCGCCTAAAAAAAAGCTATACTCTGCGCACCGCAACAGCGGTAACAAACCAGAACGCGCCCGTAGCTCAATTGGATAGAGCATCTGACTACGGATCAGAAGGTTTGGGGTTCGAATCCCTGCGGGCGTGCTTCTCATCCTTGGCTTCAAGCCGAAAAAACGCCGGTTATCTTCAACGAAACCGGCTTTTTTTGACTCTAAATCTCTGGATGACAACATGGGGGCGTCCCGGTTTCGACTGAACATTCGAGGCGCCGGCTGCATGTGGAGGTTGATCGGCTGGCCTCCTAAAAAGCCGCTCAAACGATTAAATGCCTATTCCAACAACGAATACGCAATGGCTGCGTAACACACGCGCCTGGATCCGATACCTGACGCCTACTAGGGTTGACGATCTTAGCTAAGTAGGCAGGTGCCCGGCGGGGGAACCGCGCCGCGCATGACATCCACAGGTTCCTGGCTAAGGTGAAAGGCTGGCGTGGAGCGGATCACCGGCGAGATGCAGCAATCCACGCCTGAACATGGAGATGCTTGCGTCAACAGTGTCCAGGACAGGGGTTCGATTCCCCTCGCCTCCAGATGAAAGAACAGCGTATCAGATGCCCTGGTACGCTGTTTTTGTGTTCATTGATCCGCAGTTTTCGCCGGTGCGGGAGCGGCACGATAGATAGGATTACCCTCCACGGTATAGCTGTAGCGGGTATAGAGGCAAGGAATCCACCACGCAAAGCGCGCGCTGATGAACATCTCGCTCAGGCCGATGCAATGCTCCCCGGCGCGGGATACGGCCTCTTCAACAGCGCGTTGGGGAGCCGCATTCCCAAGAACGATATGGCTGAACAGTAAGGCATGTTCGGTTGCGGAGCCCGTCACTCTTTCCTGCCCGATGGAGCAGCCGCGCAGCTCTCCCGGCTCAGCGGTCAACACCGTGGCAGGCCCCATCATCGTGGTCTTGCAGGAGACGCAGAGCAAGGGCAGCAGGAGCGCAAGAAAGGCTTTTTTCATCATCAGAGGTTTCATTTTTTGCGCACCGGAGTTCCGGTTATCTTATACCAATACTCATCTCCCAAAATCGGAATCTGAACCCAACGATAATCAATCGTCACGTCCTTCAACCCAATGCAATTCTCCCCCTGGGCAGCCGTGGCCTGGTTGATGGCCGTCTGCAAATCCCCGGGCTCCACCATATCGGTAAACGAAATCATCCGATCTTCATTTTCTTCCGTCTCAGGCATGTCGTACGTGTATTTGATGGGGACGGCATCTGTTTGCAGACGCCAGGATTGCAGCTGGGCTGCATCCACCCCACCGGTGGAGACAAAGGAAAACGCAGCCACACGGTAAGCACCGCACCCCACAAGCGCGCAGCACAGGCACGAACACAACACAAGGGCGAGCTTTTTCATATCAACGCGTATCAATCCTCGGGCAGTTCTTCCGTCACGAAGACACGGCGCAGAGCCTCACAGTTGAAGTACTGGCAATCCCTGAGTTCGGCCGCCATATTGGCGAAATCTACGTGGCTATCCTCCACACGGCGGGCAAAATAAACGGCAGAGTCCGGGTGCATGGGGTGAGTCTCATATTCCTGGGCAAAAGCTTCCAGGATTTCACCATGCGCCAGGGCATAGCCCACGAGGTTGGCCACCGTCTCGGCGGATTCTGCATCCTCCACCTCATCGAGCAGCAGCACAATCATCTCCATGTTGTTCACCTTGAGCTCCATGGCAGCCTCAGCCATGACATTGACCGGCAGAGGGGCTTTCATCAACGCGGCCAGAGAGGTAGCGGCAGGCAGGGCGGCAGAGCCGTGATAATCACATTTTTGCAGGGCGGCAATACACGCCACAGCCGATTCTCGCGCTTTTGTACAGCGCTGCACAAAGGATTGGGCATACTCGGCGCTCACGTCGGCATTGTTCTTCATAGCCCCCATGGCGGCATGCAAATCGCGGAGCATGAGGAAATCCACCGCCACACGCGATGCGACAAAATCCGCATCTTTCACATCCTGCACCGTAGCGAGAGCCTCGGCCACATCTTCAAAAGCGGTGGCCATGTTCTCCAGCTTTTGCTCGGATTCGGTAAGCTCCCGCTCAGCCCATGCACTCAGGCCGACACACAGGAAGAAAACGGGTAATATGAAACGGAAAAGTTTAAGCATCAGGCAGAGCATAGCAAAGCCACCCGCCGAAAGCAAGCAACAACTACGGAAGACAGGCAAATGGCGATTTGTCGCGCAGAATGCGCGACAATGGATTTCAAATTGGGTAATTTCAAATTTCACATTTGGAAAGTTCCTCGCGCCGGAGGCGGGGCTAGCCTTGTGCCCCCTCTGGGGGCGGTAGATGGTAGCCCCGGGTGCAGCCACGTAGTGGCGGAACCCGGGGTCGGGAGCAAAAATGATGAGGAGTCCGGGCAGGATCGCGACTGCGATGCTGTAGAGGACGGCAGATTGAACGGCGACGGGCGCTAGCCCAGAGCCGATTAGCGTGGATTTATCATATTGGTGATGAATGGACAAAACGATAAACACGGTTATTCCACGTTCCTCGCTTCCGCTCCGGGCTAACGCCCTCTGCTATGTTGCTGCCGCCCTCCGCAGTGTCGCAGTCGCGACACCACTACGGGCTCCCATTTATTTTTCTCACCTTACCCGGGGCTCACTCCCCGGGCTATCTTCTGCCGCCCCGCAAGCGGGGCTCAAAGCTTGCCGCGCCTGCGGCGCGGGGAATTTCCAAATGTGCAATTTGAAATGTTAAAATTTGAAATCTGTTGTCGCGCATTCTGCGCGACAAATCGCTATTGTCAATTACCTCTATGCCGTTATTCTGGCTTGAATACGCGCGCGAGCGTGCTATCATGGGGACATGAAGCGTATACTGAGTCTGATGTGCATGATTGTGGCCCTGGGTAGCCTGGCCTGTGCCGCCCCCGTGAGCGAGGCCGGCAAAACCGCCCGCGAAGCCGCCCGCGAATACGGCGCCGCCGTGCGTAATTGTGATATGGGCTGGGCGCTGGATTCCATGTATCCCCCGCTCAAGCGCACCTATGCAGACCAGCTCGCCAGCCGCGACCCGCGCCAGGAAGCCGCCAATGCCCGCCGCATCATGGGCACCGTGCGCGAATCCGAAGCCCAGGCCCAGGCCCGCATGAAAGCCAACAGCAAAGCCTTGCGCGATCGCTACGTGAAGATGGGCCAGCAGATGCGCGAGGCCGGCTTCAAGGTAGAAAGCTTCTCCGTCGGCACCCCGGTGGCAGAATATGTAGTGAACCCGCCCACCGCCGTGGCACACCAGGTGCGCCGCGACACCGCAGGCCGCACCCGCGTGGAGGATTTGAAGAACGATAAGGACCGCAGCCGCCTGGTTGTGCTGCCCACCAAACTGGTATTCAGCGTACCCAATGGCGATGGCACCACCCAGCGCGTCCAGCGCGACAGCTACATCTTCGCCGTGCGAGATGAAGTCACCACCACCCCCGGCATCGCCCGCGGCACCAAGCTCAACAAGTGGTACTTCATCGATAGCAACACGGATGTGAACATCCTGCGCGCCTTCTTCCCCAACCTGCCGCTCAACCTCGAGCTGCCGGATTGCGGCGACCGCCCGCTGCGCTGATTTTGTTTAGTCCAGCCATCGTCCTGTGGCCCCCCTCATCGAGCAAACGGAGCACGATTTTTCGCCCGGCGGCATCCTTTCTGCCGGGCGCGGGTACGAGTACCGCCCCCAGCAGCAGGAAATGGCCACCGCCGTGGCTGCCTCCCTGCAAGCAGATGCCCCCCTGCTGGTAGAAGCCGGCACGGGCGTCGGCAAATCCCTGGCCTATCTCATCCCCGCCATCCGCTTTGCCCTGGAGCATGATCGCAAAGCCATCATCTCCACCCACACCATCAACCTGCAAGAGCAGCTCTTCCACAAAGACATCCCCACCGTCGCCAAAGCCCTGGGGGTCGAGCTGGAAGCTGCCCTGCTCAAAGGCCGCGCCAACTACCTCTGCCGCACCCGCCTGCGCCGCGCCCTGGAGCAAGCCACCGATTTGTTCAACCAGGCAGAAACCAAGCAACTGCATGATTTGCTGGCCTGGTCGCAAGACTGCGGGGAGGGCTCGCTGGCCGAGCTGCCGGCAGAGCTCAACATCTCCCCCAAAGTGTGGGCCCAAGTGTGCAGCGAAAGCCACGTCTGCACCCCGCGCAACTGCGGCTACACCTGCCCCTATCAGGCTGCCCGCCGCCGTGTGGAGGAAGCCCGCGTCGTGGTGCTCAATCACACCCTCTTCTTCGGCCTACTCTCCTTGGCAGACACCATGCGCAGCGCCGAGGAGGAACAGGGCGACATCCCCGGCTTTATCTTCCCGGGCGATTTCGTCATCCTGGACGAGGCCCACACCATCGAAACCGTCGCGGCCAATCAATTCGGCCTCGCCCTCTCCGAAGCCGAGCTCAAATACGACCTGCTCCGCCTCTACAATCCGCATACCCACAAGGGAGCCCTGCGCCACAATGCCACGCCCAAGCTCCTGCAATTCATCGAGGACGCCCAAACCGCCACGGACGAGTTCTTCACCTGCGCGCGCAAGGACTGCCAACTGGATGAGCACCACGGCACCGTGCGCCTGCGCACCCCCGAGTGGACGGAAGACCTTCTCTCCCCCTCCCTCGCCACCCTGGAGCACGAGGTGCTCAGCATGGCCCAGATAGAAGAGAACGATTTACACCGCGCCGAGCTGCTGGATATCGGCGCCCGCCTGCTCTCCTACCGCAACACCGCCGCAGAGCTCGTCCACCTCACCAACAGCGATACCGCCGTCTACTGGGCCGAAAGCTCCGGCAGCGAGGGCCGCTTCACCAACCTCCGCTCTGCCCTCATCAATGTAGCCCCCGTCCTGCAGGAAAAACTCTTTGAAACCGGCCGGGCCTGCATCTGCACCAGCGCCACCCTCTCCACCGGCGAGCGCGGCATGGGCTACTTCGCCGGGCGCGTCGGCGCAGAAAGCGCCTCCACCCTCAAAATCGGCAGTCCCTTCAACTTTGCAGAGCAAATGCGCGTTGTCGTCGCTCGCAGCATGCCCCCGCCGCCCCCGGCCTCGCAGGACGATGAGTACCGCCCCGCCCTCTTCGATTGGATTACCCGCGCGCTGGAAGACTCCGCAGGCCGCGCCTTCATCCTCTTCACCAGCTACAGCCTCATGCGGCAGATGGCCGCCCTGCTCCGCCCCTGGTGTGTCGAAAAAGGCTGGCCCATGCTCGTGCAGGGAGATGACCTCACCCGCAGCCAGATGCTCGCCGCCTTCAAGCGGGATGTCGATAGCGTCCTCCTCGGCACAGATAGCTTCTGGACCGGCGTCGATGTGCCCGGCGAAGCCCTCTCCAACGTCATCGTCACCAAAATCCCCTTCGAATCCCCCGGCAACCCGCTCACCGAAGCCCGCATCGAAGACATCCGCGCCCGCGGTGGCAATCCCTTTGCCGATTACACCCTGCCCGAGGCCATCCTCAAGTTCCGCCAGGGCATCGGCCGGCTCATCCGCTCCAAGACCGATACCGGCCTCGTCTACCTCCTGGATTCGCGCCTCACCTCCAAATACTACGGCGCCCGCTTCATGCTCTCCCTCCCCCCCGATGCCAAGCGGGAATTTGTGTGAAGCGCACGCCACAAACGCCTCTATCGCTCACCATGCGGGTGAGTAGGCGCGTGTTGATCTGCGGTCCTCACTCCAGCTTACCCTCATCCTTGCTGCGTTGCAGGGCATTCATGTAGCCGGCAGTCACAATACCGGCGGGGAGTGCCACAAGAGCAATGCCGAGCATGGAGGACACCATAGCCACGCAGCGCCCCACCAGCGAGACGGGGTACACATCGCCATAGCCCACGGTGGTCAACGATATTGTAGCCCAGTAGATGGCATCGAAAAAGTTGTCGAACGTCTGCGGCTCGACGTTGAAGATGACGAGTGCACAGAGCAAGATATACCCCAGAGCCAGGTAGCCGACGGTGATGAGCGAATCGCGGGTGTCGCGGATGGTGCTCATCACCAGGCGCATATTGCGGGAGTGTTGCACCACCTTGAAGAGAGAAATTACGCGCAGCAAACGCAACCCACGCGACAAACGGAACAAGCGGAAGGTGTTTTGCAGGAAGGATATCGTCGCCAGGATGGACAACACATCAATGATGGCCAACAGGGTGAAAGGGTACACCAAAAAAGGCAGCACCCCCTTTTTGCCGGCGCGAATATCAGCCGTCAGCCAATGCAGCAGGTAATCCACCACAAAAAGCACCACCACCACAATATCCGTGATGGCAAAAAGGGGATAATCTTCCTTGAACGCAAGCGGCAGCAAGCCCAGCATCACCACCAGCAACATGAAGTGATTATACACCATCGAGGAAACAGATGCTGTTTCCTTTACCTCAATCACCTCGTAAATGCGCTGCCGAACTGTGCTCATGCGCAGCATGATATCATGTAACGGCGCGGCATGTCAACCCGGGAGAGGAGCGCCCCGGCACCGGCCACCGTTTGCTCAATGCGCGCGCTGTTTGCCGGGAATAAGCTGCGGTGCGCTTACCGGTTTGCCCGCAGGGGCAGCTTCGTGCGGAATGCCACACGGCATCTCCGGTGGCGGAAGCGGCACCCCGCCCAGCATCTGCTGCTGTTGTTGCTGCTGGCACCCCGCCAGTGCCACCACCACAGCCGCAGCGGGATACAGCAAGGTCGCCTTCTTGGTCACAGGTTTCAGTTTCATCGTTCTCTTTTGTAGCATATCGCCCTGCCCCCTTCAAGCGAAATTCTCTGCCGAAAAGCTCTTCATCAGTTGTCATGTGCTTTTTGTGGTGTTGACTCGGGAACACATTACTGCTATAAACGTCAATGTTATGCTGAAAAATGTTTTTATGGGGATGACGCTGGCTGCGGCAGCAACAGCACAGCTTTGGGCCGATACCGTGAAAGAGGTATCAGCCCAGCTGAACGTAGGCGAAACGCAGATGCTGGATCTGCGTGGCAATCCCTCAACCGGCTTTTCCTGGTTGTTGGCAGAGCCGTTGCCGCCGGATTGCCCTGTGAGCGTGGAGATTGACTACACCTCCTCCCCCACCAAACGCCCCGTTTCAGGCAGCGGTGGCATATTCAAGGTGAAATACACCGGTGTCACCCCCGGCTCAGCAACGGTGGCATTAATTTATGCCCGCCCCTGGGAGCGGGATGCCTACCCCACCCAGAAAGTTCTTTTGAACATCACCGTCAAATAAGCCTCGCAGCAGCAGGGCTCAGCATTGTTCATTGTACATTGTACATTGTTCATTGTACATTGTTTCGACTTGGTGTACCAAGGTCCCTTTCGAGGTCAAGGGGAGAGCCCATGCGTATGTAAAACAAAAGAGGCCATCCCGTTGGGATGACCGGGGCCGGAACCAGACGGATGGGCTTCATGGCACATAGGTAGAACCCGCGTCCGTCCTCCAAGCCGCTTGCACAGCAAGCGGTGCCCGAGCAGAGGTGTCTGCTCGGCTTGTCGGAAGGAAGCACACTGTGCTTCCTTACCTCATCCGTGACGACTTGGTGTACCAAGGTCCCTTTCGAGGTCAAGGGGAGAGCCCATGCGTATGTAAAACAAAGAGGCCATCCCGTTGGGATGACCAGGGCCGGAACCAGGCGGATGGGCTTCATGGCACATAGGTAGAACCCGCGTCCGCCCTCCAAGCCGCTTGCACAGCAAGCGGTGCACGAGCAGAGGTGTCTGCTCGGCTTGTCGGAAGGAAGCACACTGTGCTTCCTTACCTCATCCGTGACGACTTGGTGTACCAAGGTCCCTTTCGAGGTCGAGGGGGAGAGCCCAAGCGTATGTAAAACAAAAGAGGCCATCCCGTTGGGATGACCTCTTTGTTTTACGAAGCGGACGGGGCTCGAACCCGCGACCTCAGCCGTGACAGGGCTGCGCTCTAACCAAACTGAGCTACCGCTCCGTGTTGTTTGTTGTACCTCGTTGCCGGGGTGCGAGGGCAGTATACATGGTTTTGAGATGCATTGCAAGCTTTTTTTGAAAAAAAGTGAAAATTTATTTCACTTGGGGGGCAATTATGAACTTTACGCCGGGGACAAAACAAGGTAGAATAAGGCAACATATAGTTGCATACGCTATGAAACGCAAAGAGATAGAGCGACTGCAAGCAGCCGGCATCATCACCGCAGAGCAAGCAGGAGCGATTGCTGATTTTTTTCGATTGAATGCTACATCGGGAAGGCCATGGCTGGTGTGGAGCTTATCTTCGCTGGCCGGGGCGCTGATTTTGGGCGGCATTATCATGCTGATTTCCGCCAATTGGGATGCTATTCCGGATTTGGTAAAGATGTGCACCGCCATGGCGCTGCTGCTGGGCTTTTGGGTGGCATGCATCAAACTGCGCAAGGGGTATCCGCTCGTGGCAGAGGGGATGGGCATGGTGGGTGCCGGCATGTGGCTGGCCTGCATTGCACTATATGGACAGATTTTTCAATTACAAAATCCCTTTGCGGAAGGGTGCATGCTCTTTTTCCTGGGCATTTGCGCCATCCCTTTCCTGTTGAAGCAGCGTTTGCTGATGCTGGGGGTGGCTATCACCAGCATCGTGTTGCTGACGGCGCTGGCGGAGAATGATGAATCCGCCCTGAGTCTGCATGCCTGGTTGGATGGTCCCGTCTTCATCCTCGCGCTGGCGGCTCTGGCGCTGGCGTGGTGGCTCTTTGCCGAGCATTGCCATGGGCTCAAAAACTTCATGCACGATTACCGCTGGCTGGGCATACCGGCTATGGTGATGTTCCTCATCATCGTGCAGATTCCCTTGTTCTATGGCGGATTTGACATGGAAACCACCCCCTGTTTTCTGGGCTTGCTCCTGCTGATGCCGCTGATGTTGCTGGCCGCGCGCCCGCGTCACATCGCGTGGTCGCATTGGGGTGGCATGGTGGCTCTGCTGGGGCTGGCGCTGCCGCTGGGCTGCACCTTCAGCACCATGGGCGATATCATGCAGCTGCCGGGCATTGCCACCGGCTTGCTCATGGGCTGCGGGCTCATGTGGCTGGGCCACCGCGGGCTGCGCTTGTCGTGGCTGAACTACGGCAGCTTCCTGGTGCTGTGCGCAGGGCTGGCGCTCATCGCCAATGTGCTCGATTCGCTCTCCGAATCCGGCTTGGTGCTCATTGTGGCCGGTCTGCTGATGCTGGGTCTGGTATGGCTGCTGGAGCGCCAGCGCCGCCAGCTGGCACAGGCCATCAAACATCACGCATGACAGAAAGGATACCGACACAATGAAAAAAGACGTAAAACTTCTACTGTTGGCTGCTATCGTCGCGGCTCAGCTGCTCTGGCTGGGTATCAACTACTACCTGCGCGGCGTTGAGCTGGAAAACGCCCCCGCCCTGCACCTACCCTGCAACGAGTACGATCCGCGCGACATCCTGCGCGGGGATTACATCAACATCAGACTCCCGCTGGACATCCCCCTGGACAAAGCCGGTGTCTCCCTCTACTGGGGGAAAGAGCTGTGCAATGAATTGAATACTTACTCGGTATGGGAAACCGACCTCTCCAACTCCGAAGGCAAGAGCAAATACGTACCATACACCGTCGAAAACCTGCTTGAGCCCCGTGCACCCCAAGCCCCCGATGCTGTGGAACTCACCACAGAAAACAAGCCAACGCCATTGGCCGTCTTCTGGCGCAAGGGGGATGATGGTTTCCACTCTATCTCCCGCGTGGAGGCCCCCGGCACCGCCGCCGATGCTCCCCAAGACGGTGAGCTCCGCTGCCTCATGTGGGGCCGTATCATCAACGAAATCGAAGCCCCCGACTCCGGTCTGCACCCCCGCCGCCGCGACACCGACATCAGCTTGCAATTCCGCCGCCACTCCTGGGTGGGCATGCGCTACTACGTGCAAGAAAAAACGGGCAACCTGCGCCGCATCTGGGAAACCGAACTCGGCCACGAGTTCGCTACCTTCCCCGCCCACCGCATCCGCTACACCATTGATCTCGCCCTGCGCGAGAACAACATCCCAGCCCCCCGCATGCTCTACCTCAACGGCATCCCCTACCCCCAGGCTGTTGAGCAAATCCGCGCGGGCTCCTTCCCCTGGCTGCCGGAACAAGACGAACAGGCGAAGTGAACAGGCCCAAGAGCAACACGTTGTCAGCTTAACGTCCGAGGCTCGTCACTGGCTGGTTTGAAGCATCATCGCACAGCCATCGCAAAAACAGGTACTGCAAAATTCCACAATACCTCATTCGGCAGAGTCAGCGGTGCAGGAGTAGTTTTTTCTGTTATCTCTCCACAAAAGAGATATTTAATCCCTTTTATCCTTGAGATAGAAGAATGGAGGTGCTACTCTACCGATAGTTCCCAACAGAACATTCTTTTGGGACAGAAGTTTATTCTCTCTTACCATCATGAAAACATTACTCATCCGTTGCGGCTTATTGCTGGCACTCTTTCCTTGTTTCAATAGTTGCACAAATTTGCACGAGGCTAATAAGAATGGAGATTTAGCAACTGTTCAACGCTTTATTAGTAAAGAGGCTGATATCAATGCGGTGGACAAAGATGGATGGACTCCTCTGCATGAGGCTGCCTGGTATGGTCATTCAGAAGTGGCAAAAGCACTCATAGCAGCGGGGGGTAATGTCAATACGGCGGATATATATGGCAACACTCCGCTGCATAAGGCTGCTAGGAATGGTCATACAGAAGTGGCAAAAGCGCTCATAGCAGCGGGGGCTGATGTCAATGCGGAGGATGAAAATCGCGACACCCCACTGCATGAGGCTGAGCAGAATGGTCGCACAGAAATCGTGAACATTCTCCGCGCCGCAGGAGCTCGCCACTAAACCAATCATTTACGAAACGCCTTGAAAGTCCATCTTTCAAGGCGGTTTTTCTGGAATGAGCACAAAGCAAAAGGGAGTTACGATTTTCTCGTAACCCCCTCATTTTCAGTTATACGCACGAGAGGACTCGAACCTCCACGACTCTCATCACTAGAACCTGAAAAATCCTTCTACATTGTGTTATCAATGAGTTATGGAAATTACAGAGAAGAAACAGAGAAAAGTCTTTACAAATAGCTTCTATTGTGATATAATCTTTCTACGCCTATGGAATTCCTAATGAAGGCATTGCATAGAATTATAATAATAACAAACGACAACTAAAAAGAGGTCTAAAAACATCATTTTCGAGTTGTCATTCACACATACATAATAAGATGACATAGGAAAACAAAGAGATAAAAGAGAAGCAACAAAAACTACCTGTGATAGCAACTGAAACCAAGAAAACAAAAGCCAAAACCAAAATTTGGGTCATTGAAGATAAGAGAGTGCATCTCCCTGTTGGGATAAGCACCGAAACTTGGCGTGGGGGCATCCGCAAACTAGCCGTTACATGGTTAGAACACGGTAAAAAGAAGAAGAAGTTTTTCTCTTGGTCACTAGCAGGTCTTGAAGAAGCCAAGGCTCTGAATGATGCTCTCAAAAAGGAAGCCAAGAAGTATGGAGCAGAATTTGGAAACATCACCGAGGACGAAAAAAGAGCCTTGGACTTGTGGAGAGCCTATGTGAAAGAAGCACAGATGAATGGCTTCAAGTTCGCATCTGCCTATGAAATCGTCCAAGCAGGTTTGGAGAACCGCAAAACCACATCTCCTACCTTTGAGGCCTTGGCTCGGTTCTACTTTGACAAGGAACTGATGCGTAAAACGGATGGAGAACTCACCGAGCATGCAGAAACGGTGAAGAACCGTCTGTTCAACCACATCTGCCCTGTTCTTGGTGGCAAACCTGCCCACACCATCACAGAAGATGAAGTTGAAGACTTCTTGGACGGATTGAAAGGTATGAATGGAAAGCGAGCATCTGCTACAACTCGCACGCAATACCTCAATCTGCTCAAATCAGTATTCAAGTTCTGTATCAAAAAGAAGTTACTCCCTGCTGAATACAATCCTGTGGCAGGTCTTACCCCTCCCACGAAGAAAAAGGATAAAGAACCTGAAATCTTATCTGTGGATGATGTAAAACGCATCTTTGCCTTTGTAAAGAAGAACCCCAAGTATCACAAATTCATCCCTGTGCTAGCCGTAGGGTTCTTCTGTGGTGCTCGTGTTGAAGAAAGAGCCAAGATGACTTACCAAGACATCTTTGTATGCGGTCGTAATGAAATCTACATTCCTGCTGTCAATGCAAAGAATGGTCACGCAAGACACATCTACCCTGCTGACAACTTCAAGGAGTGGTTAGACTTCGCCAAAGAGCAAGGCATCAGCATGAGACCGTCCGATTACTTACTTGATGGAAACACGGTGAAGCAACGCAGAGATGCACACAGCAAGTTCTTGGTGGCATTGTCTAATGAAACAGGTATTACCCTACCTAAAAACTGCATCAGACACACCGCTGCCTCCTGTATGGCTGAAATTCAGGGATACGCCCAAACTACGAACCAACTTGGACACGACATCGCCATTCTGTTGAACCATTATCGCCGTGCCATCTCCAAGTCGGAAGCAGAGGCATACTTCAACATCATGCCTGATGCAGTATGATAACAACACTTTCAGAACTGATGTATAATAAGGGTATGAAGAAATAGACGCATAGTAATACACAGGGGGAAAATACAGTAATGACACGCCGTGAGATAGCCAAGCACTTCAGGGTTGCTCCTGATACCATCACGAGATGGACAAAAGAGGGGCTACCTGCTCTTTACATTGGAAAAGTGAGAGGCGTAGCAAGAGGAGCACGCCCTCGTTACCTCCTTTCACAGGTGATGACTTGGATAGAAAATCGGAAGAGCGGTATCATTTGGTGACTTCACATCACAACAAAAAAAACTATCAGAGGAGTGGTCATCCACTCCTCTTTTTTGCTCAAATTTTCACCTTACTAGATAATGAAACTAGTATTTCTAATGAATTTATACTAAATTCTTTACAAAGTGAGTAATTAGTGAGAAAAATCCTTTACAAAACAGGGTCCTTTGGTAAGATTTTCGCAGATGAAGAAGACCAAAGCCAAGACCAAGTTCTACGAAGTGGAAGGTAAGCGTGTATCTCTCCCCAAGGGTGTATCTGTGGAGATGAAGAACGGTATCCGTAAGGTCACGGTCACTTGGTCAGAGCATGGTAAGGTTCGCAGAAAGTATTTTGACTACTCCTTGGAGGGAGTTGAACAAGCCAAGGACATCAATGCTACCAAGAAACAGGAGTTGAGACGCTTCGGTCAGGAATTCGGAACAATCTCCGATGATGAGAAGCAGGCTTTGGACTTATGGAGAGCCTATGTAAAGGAAGCGATGGGTAACGGTTTCAAGTTCTCATCCGCTTATGAGGTCATGAAGCGTGGTATTGATGGGTTGAACACTACTACTCCTGATTTCAAGACCCTGGCTCGCTACTACTTTGACAAGGAACTGATGCGTAAGACGGATGGCGAACTTACGGAACACACAGAGACGGTTCGTCAGCGTTTGTTCAACATCATCTGCCCCTACTTCGGTAACAAACCCTCTCATACCATCTCCGAGAACGATGTTCTGGACTTCTTGGATGGATTGAAAGGTCAGAATGGAGGTAAGGCTTCACTCGTTACTCGCACGCAGTATCTCAATCTCCTCAAATCGGTGTTCAAGTTCGCTGTGGAGCAAGGGAACATCACCAAGGAGTTCAATCCTGTGGCTAATCTCAAACCTGCCAAGAAGAAAAAGGATGCTGAACCTGAAATTCTGACTGTGGATGAGGTGAAGCGTATCTTCTCCTTCGTGAAGAACAATCCGAAGTTCCATCAGTTCATCCCTGTGCTGGCAGTAGGGTTCTTCTGCGGTGCTCGTGTGGAGGAGCGTGCTAAACTGACCTATGGAGATATCTTCGTGGGTGGTCGTAATGAAATCTTTGTATCTGCTGCTGTTGCCAAGAATGGTATTGCACGCTTCATCTACCCTGCTGCTTGTGTGAAATCGTGGTTTGAGTATGCCGAAAAGATGGGGGTATGCCTGGATCCGAAAGATTATCTCATCCCTGGTGATTCTCTCAAACAGCGTAAGACTGCTCACAGTTCTTTCCTCAAAGCACTGGCTACCGAGACAGGGATTACTCTTCCGAAGAACTGTATCCGTCACACTGCTGCTTCATTTATGGCAGAAAGTCAGGGTTATACCGAGACTGCAAACCAACTCGGACATGACATCGGCATGCTGTTGAAGCACTATCGCCGAGCCATCACCAAGTCGGAAGCCGAGGATTACTACAACATTACCCCTGATTCCGTGTGAGGTGTAGGGATAATTCTGCTCTCTTCTTCCCAAAATTTTGAATTTTAGTCTCTTTTATCCTTGACGTGGGGGGGGGGGGGGCATGTTACACTATTTACACCCCCACAGAAAAGATTTTTGGGGGGAAA
>JAZRRO010000043.1:0-2211 GCA_045650805.1 Akkermansia sp. | reverse complement strand
GGCAAAAGCGCACCGCAAAGCAGTGTGTGAAGCTTTGCGGTGCGCAGAAAAGGAAGATGAAAATCTTACTTGGTGACGCTCTTGAAGTACTCGAGCGTGGTCTTGAGACCTTCTTCGAGCGTGTGCTTGGGAGCCCAACCGGCAGAGCGGAGCTTGTCAGCGCAAGCGCGGGAGTGCTTCACATCGCCGGGGCGCTCGGGCAGGTGCACCACCTTGGAGGTGGAACCGGCAGCCTCGATGATGATGTCGGCCAGCTTGTTGATGGTAATCTGACCACCGTAACCCACGTTGTTCACGCCGGTCACTTCGGGGTGCTCAGCCACATAGGCCAGAGCGCCCACAATATCCTTCACATAGATGAAGTCGCGGGTCTGCTCGCCATCGCCGTACACGGTGATGTCTTCGCCCTTGATAGCCTTTTCCATGAAGATGGGCACAGCGGCAGCGTAGGCACCCTTGGGATCCTGACGGGGGCCAAACACATTGAAGAAGCGGCAGCAGCCGGTGTTAATCTGACCGGTGGTGCGGAACATATCCATGTAGTACTCACCGTCCAGCTTGGTGATGCCATAGGGGCTCTTGGGCTCGGGGTACATGGTCTCCACCTTGGGCACAACGGGGTTGTCGCCATAGATAGCGGCGGAGGAAGCAAGCACCACCTTCTTGCAACCGGCCTTGCTGGCTTCTTCCAGCACGATAAGCAGGCCGTTCACGTTGAGATCGATGCATTCACGAATCTTGGACATGGACTCCGGCACGGACACAAGAGCAGCCATGTGGAAGATGTAGTCCACGCCCTCCACAGCCTTGGCCACGAGCTCGCGGTCGGTGATGGAGCCTTCGATGAACGTCACGTTAAGGCCATCAAGATTCTTCTTGTAGCCGGTGCGGAGGTTGTCCAGCACGCGGATTTCTTCTGCCTTACCCTGGTAGTGCTCAGCGATGTGAGAACCGATGAAGCCGGCGCCGCCGGTGATGAGGATTTTCATGGTATAAGATTAATGATGTTGTGAACGAGTATTATATTAGGATTTTTTTGGATGATTGCAAGCACGTATTCATCTGTGGGCTTTTTTTCCGGCAGAAAAGCGGGCGCATCACAGCGTTTCCGGCAGGATATGACCGCTGCGGGCTTCGTAATCAGCGCGCTGGTCCTCGCCAATCGGCCCCACGGCAAAATAGCGCGCTGCGGGGTGATTGAAGAACAAGGCACACACGGAGGACGAGGGGGTCATCATGCAGGTATCCGTCAGGCTGCATCCGGTGTGCTCCGTGGCATTGAGCAAGGAGAACACGGTGCGCTTTTCTGCGTGGTCAGGCTGGCTGGGATAACCACAGGCCGGGCGAATGGAGGCAGAGCCCCCCTGCTCCGGCCAGATGGCAAGCATGCATTCATGCGTGCGCTCAGCCAGAGCCTCGGCCAGCATATTGGACAGAGCCTCGCACAGGATAGCGTTGTAGGTATCGTGCTGGGCGTTGAGTTCTGCAGCCCACACATCTGCCCCCGTGATAGAAAGCTGCATAGCACCCACATAGCCCTCATGCTCTGCCACAAAATCAGCCAGCGCCAAACGGGGCTTGGCGGATTCCTTTTGCTGACGAAGCGTGTAGAGCATGGTGCCGCCCTCCACCTCGATATCATCCCCCGCGCGGCGAGCGGGCCACACACCGTAGCATGCACGGGCATGCAGACGCTGCTCTTCCACACCGCGGGCCAACAGGGCGCGGGCATCATCCATGAGGCTCTGTGCCTGGGCTGCCTTGTCAGCCGGGGCATCCGGGTGCATGCTGCCGCGGGCGGGATTCCACACGTCCTGCATGCCGTAGGTGCGCAGCAAAATGGACCAATCAGCCCGCTGCAAAAGTTCATCCCAGCACAGCTCCACATCCGGAGTCTTGCTGCAGCAGGGGCAGCCCTGCGGCACAGCGGCAGTAAACACCCCCGTGCGTTCAGGACGCGGCTGGGTGGCACCGGAAGCCAATGCCTGGGTGCGAGCCTGTGCCAGCGGCATCAACGGAATGGATTTGGCCTGATAGCTCTCGCGCATACTCTGCTGCTGAGCCAGAATTTCCTCACGGTACGCCTGCTTACCGGCACCGATGAGCGCGGAAGCCACGGGCACGATAGCCGAGGCATCTGCCGCCTGCACCACCACACCGGCAGGGTACAGCGGGGCCAGCTTGAGCGCGGTGTGCATGGGGCTGGTTGTG
>JAZRRO010000042.1:0-4064 GCA_045650805.1 Akkermansia sp. | reverse complement strand
GCGACTGCGATGCTGTAGAGGACGGCAGATTGAACGGCGATGGGCGCTAGCCCAGAGCCGATTAGCGTGGATTTATCATATTGGTGATGAATGAACAAAAACGAAAAACACGCTTATTCCACGTTCCTCGCTTCCGCCCCGGGCTAACGCCCTCCGCTATGTTGCTGCCGCCCTCCGCAGTGTCGCAGCCGCGCCTACGGCGCGGGGAACTTTTCAAATGTGAAATTTGAAATTACCCAATTTGAAATCCGTTGTCGCGCATCCTGCGCGACAAATTGCCATTTTTCTACACATCCCTTATGACGTACCCCTCGCTTGCGTTCGTGCGGGGGCATCGTTATAGTGCTTATATGACTCCCGACCGCAAAGAAATGGCCAACACCATCGTGAATGACCCCACCAGCTACAAAGTGTGCATGGTTTGCGGGGCTATTGTGGATAAAGCGGTCGATTCCTGCCCGGATTGCCTGGCATACCGCTTCGATGACAACGCTGCCCATGTGGCAGACCAAGCGTTGGATATGGCGGTGCGCCCGCAGACGGCCGTGAGCCATCTGGATATGAACCAGACCGGTGAGTAAGGCCGCAAAAAAGATGCTTTTTTGCGCCGTTTATTCTCTTTAGCATTGAAACTGCGCAGCTGCGGCGCTATACTGTGCCCAGCTATGAGCCGTTTTGATGCGATTGAAAGCAAGATGAAGTCCGTGGGGCTTTCCCGCGCTGCAATAGATGCCTTCCGTCATTGTGTGGATGTTTTGGAATCCAAGCGTTCCATGATGATACCGGAAACGGAGATTACACCCGCGGAGAACATCGCGGAGTGGGATGCCTTGGTGGCTGCCAGCCCTGCGGCTGGTGCCGAATTGCTCTCTCAGACTGTGCTTATCAAGCTGAATGGCGGCTTGGGTACCAGCATGGGCCTGCAGAAAGCCAAGAGCCTGCTGGAAATCAAGCCCGGCGTCACCTTCCTTGATTTGATTGTGCGCCAGGTCATGAGCCTGGGTGCCAAAGCCGGGGCTCCTGTGCGCCTCTTGCTCATGAACTCATTCTCCACCAGCGAGGATACCATGGCACACCTTGCTCGCTATGCGGCAGAGGGGTTTGCCGATGCTTCCTCCGTGGAAATGCTGCAGAACCGCGTCCCCAAGCTCTGTGTGGACACGCTCGCACCGGTGGAATTCCCCTCCAATCCTGAATTGGAGTGGTGTCCCCCCGGCCATGGCGATATTTACCCCGCCTTGTTGGGCTCCGGTTGGCTGGATAAGCTGCTGGATGCCGGCGTGAAATACGCTTTTGTCTCCAACTCCGACAACCTCGGCGCCCAGATGGATGCCCGCTTCCTGAGCTGGTTTGCGCAGAGTGGCGCTCCCTTCGTCATGGAAGTGACCCGCCGCACCGAGGCCGACAAGAAGGGCGGCCATCTGGCTGTGCGCAAGAGCGATGCCCAGCCCATCCTGCGTGAGGTGGCTCAGTGCCCGGATGAAGATGTCCCCGCGTTCCAGGACATTGAGAAACACCGCTACTTCAACACCAACAACCTCTGGATTCGCCTGGATGCCCTCCGCGACTTCCAGCTGGCCAACGGCGGCGTCATCCCGCTGCCCGTCATCCGCAACACCAAGACCGTCGACCCGCGCGATGCTTCCACCCCCCAGGTGTACCAGCTGGAAACAGCCATGGGCGCCGCGATTCAGAGCTTCCCCGGCGCCACCGCCGTGTGTGTGCCGCGCAGCCGCTTCTTCCCGGTGAAGACTTGCTCGGATTTGCTCCTCCTGCGCTCCGATGCGGTGGAAATCGGCGACGATGGCCTGATGAGCCTGGCTCCCGAATGCGCCGGCACAGCTCCCATTGTGCAGCTGGACAGCAAGACCTACAAGCTTGTTGACTCTCTGGATGCTCTCGGTGTCCCCTCTCTCAAGAACGTGAAGAAGCTCATCGTCAACGGCCCCCACACCTTTGCCCCCGGCGAAGCCCTCTGCGGCGAAGTGCAGGTTGGTTGAAACAGCTTGTCCTCTCACAACAGCACATGAAAGCGGCGTCATCGGCGCCGCTTTTTGCTTTTACATGCGCACAAAGCCCTTGCTATTTTGGATAGAAAGGCGTATCATTTCCCGCGATGAATACCAAACTTTTCAAAGAGCTGTGCGAAGCTCCCGGTGCTTCCGGTTTTGAATATGGCATCCGCGACCTCATCATCGATGTGATGACTCCGCTGGCTGATGAAATCTCTGTCGACAACATCGGCAACGTGACCGCCCTCATCAAGGGTAAGAGCAGCGAGAAAACCATCATGTGCGCTGCTCACATGGACGAAATCGGCTTCATTGTTCGCCATATCGACGACAATGGCTTCATCCGCATCCTCCCCTTGGGTGGTTTCGACCCCAAGACCCTCACCGCCCAGCGCGTGACCGTGCACGGCAAGAAGGACCTCCCCGGCTGCATGGGCGTGAAGCCCATCCACGTGATGAGCCCCGAGGAACGCACCAAGATGCCCGCTGTCACCGATTTTGTGGTGGATCTGGGCATGAGCAAGGAGGAAGTAGAAAAGTATGTCTCCATTGGCGATTCCATCACCCGCATCGGCGATTTGGTTGAAATGGGCGATTGCCTCAACGTGAAGAGCATCGACAACCGTGGCGGTTGCTTCCTGCTGATTGAGGCCATCCGCGCCATCAAGGCTGCCGGCAAGACCCCCGACTACGATTTGTATGCCGTCTTCTCCGTGCAGGAAGAAGTAGGCCTGCGCGGTGCTCAGGCTGCCACGTTGGCTATCTCCCCCACCTTCGCTTTCGCTCTGGACGTCACCATCGCCTTCGATACCCCCGGCTCCGGCGCTCACGATAAGTGCACCGTGCTTGGCAAGGGTACCGCTGTGAAGGTGTACGATGGCACCCTCATCACCGATTCCCGTATGGTCAAGTTCATGACCGCCCTGTGCGAGGAAAGCAACATCCCCTACCAGCTCGAGCTTCTGGCCGCAGGTGGTACGGATGCCGGTGCTATGCAGAAGTTCACCGCCGGTGGCGCTATCACCGGTGCTATCTCCATCCCCGTGCGCAACGTGCACCAGAGCATCGAAATGGCTCACAAGACCGATATCCAGGCCAGTGTGGACCTCCTCGCTGCCTGCTTCACCTCCCTCGATCGCTGGGATTGGAGCTGGAAGCGCATGGAGCGCACCCTCGCTCCCGTGCAGGCTCCCGCCGCCAAAAAGTGCGGTGCCAAGAAGTCTTGCTCCCGCAAGAAATAAGCCTGAGCGCGTAGCTTTGCAATTAAAAATCCGCCCGAACGCTCATCGTTCGGGCGGATTTTTTTGCTTCTCATCGTACCGGCATTTTGCGCGATATGCACTTTTGCCCACCCTATTTTCTTTTGCCCGGAATATATTGTGTACACCCGTTGATACTCTCTCCCCAAAATCCTTCCGTTCTTCTGCCTTGCACCGCGCTCACATAGCGCGTGCGCAGCAGGGCGCTGTCCCGGTGCCCCATCTCCAGCTGCAACTCGGCGTAGGAGCGGAAATGGCTCAAATGATAGCTCGCAAAAGTGTGGCGCAGTACATCCGGTGTCCAGGGGTGTAGCCGTCGCTGCCAACCCGCGCGGCGGCGCACCCGCTGCCAGTGCAGCGGCCATTGCGGCGGGCAAATGCGGTGTTCCGGGGGCTGTTGGCGGCCTTGCAACAGCTTGACCAGCGGCGGGTGAATCGTCACCAGACGCGCGCCACCGGTCTTACTGTGCCGGGGCTGAATGCTGATGCTGAGCTCGCTCAGGTTCACCTGCGCCCAGTGCAGGCGCGCCACCTCGTGCGGGCGTATCCCGGCATACAGCATCATCCCCACTGCGGGCAGGCACTTGCCGCCTTCATACTCCTGCGCCGCTTGTAATAAACGGCTTATTTCCTCCGGCTCCAGGATGGCAATCGGTTGCTCCACCACCTGTGGTGCCTCCACCTGCGAGATGGGGTTCTCGCCACACCACCCCCGCCGCCGCGCCGTGCTGAATACCCCGCTCATCACCAGGCGCGCCTTCTGCCGCTGCCGTGGCGTGTCAAACGCCGCCTC
>JAZRRO010000041.1:0-26623 GCA_045650805.1 Akkermansia sp. | reverse complement strand
AACCGTGGGGTCGCGGAATAAAGAACAGGAGCTTGTCACAAGCAGCATGCAGAAACAGATAATGAGAAAAACTCTTATTCATACCATGTAGAATATCTTTCTATGCGCCTAATAGAACTTCGCCGTGTTCTTTGATATATTTTATAGTGTTTTAATTGTCATCTAAATTTGCTGCATCGTTCAGATAAAATAAAAGTAAAACAAGCAGCTCATCTCGCAGCTCTCCCCCTCGCTTGCGGAAAAAGTCATCTCCGTCAACGAACGAGGCTTGACCTCTGTGGATTGGGTGGTGTATAACAATAGCACGAAACGCACCCGCTACAGCGCTGTACCCACCTCCGACATCACCGCTGAGACGGTGGTGGTGGATGGCCGCCGCGCCACCAAGAAGGTGAGCACCAACGGCTCCGTCATCCTCCACCAACGCTACATTTACCGCAATTACCTGCAAATCGCCTGTTGTGACCTCACCCGCGTGGGTGTTGATGGTCCTCATTATTCGCAGAGGTGCATGATGTGGCCGGAGTAGTGTTCGACGGGCAAATGCCATTCGATGGGGGGACTGACGATGCGGCCACACCACCAATATCCGGATTGGGTTCTGGGGTAATTGTAACAAACTCTCATTTTCAATACGGAATCAAGAGAGAATGTGGCAGGCCACAACCAGCTTCCAGAATCTAAATTGACGTTCGTTACAAAACTTTTGCCGGGGTGTAACACAACCGTCCGAAGGAGATTTTTCAAACCTCTCCCCTGCCGTTGAGGCGGCACGGGCTTATCATCTTTATTCACAAAAATCATTTGCGCGCCGCTCGAATCTTCCAGAATGAAATAGAGCGATGAGGTTGCCAATCCGTATAAAGGCTCAGCCATAGGTACAACATCTTGTGAAACATTGGTGATTCGCACCTGGAACTGCATCTCTGACAACTGAGAGAGCGCGATGCGAAGGCTACCCGGAGGTGGTGATGTCTGCGCATGAGAAAACACTGCTACCCATTGTAACATGATGACAATGAAACAGCATTTTATGGCATTCATGCTAAAAGACGTATGGCACGATGAGCAAGGCTTCCCATTTACCCTCGGAAAGACAGCCGGCCGGGGGTAAATGGGGGACGCAAGGCGGGGATCAGGCGTTGATGTAATCAATCAGCTCGCGCAGGCGGGCATAATCCCCGCGTTTGAAGGTGAAGCGCAGGCGGGGGAGGCCGGCCAGGAGGGGCTCGGGGTCGTGCTCATCCGAAGGGAGCTGCACCATATCCTTGGCGGGCATCAGGTCCGGGAAGTCCTGGCAAATCCAACCCATGCGCTGCTCGAGGATTTCTTCCATCATGCGGATGGTGATGGTATCGCCCTCGAAGTAATAGGAATGGAAGCGGCTGTAGAAGCGGTTGATGTGCATGTAAGCGTCCTCGGCGCTCTTGCTCACATAGAGCAGCTTCATATCGGAGCGGGAGATAAGGCCGGCATCCAGCAGTTCTTTTTCGATGAAGTTCACCCAGCGTGCCCAGAATGTCTCGCCGGGTGGATCCAGGAGCACAATGGGGAAGATGGTCGATTTACCCGTCTGCATCAGGGTGATGGTTTCAAAAATTTCATCCATGGTGCCGAAGCCGCCGGGGAAGGCCACAAGGGCATCCGTCTGCTTCAGGAAGTTGAGTTTGCGGGTGAAGAAGTAGTAGAAATTCATCATCTTCTCGCTACCATCCACCACGGGGTTGGCGTGCTGCTCATAGGGGAGCGTGATATTGAGGCCGAAGGAGCAATGCTCTGTGGCGCCTTCGTTGCAAGCCTGCATCAGCCCCGGGCCACCGCCGGTGATGACCATGTAGCCATTTTTTGCGGCAAGGGCAGAGAACTCGCGCGCGATGCGGTAGGAGGGGTCATCTGACTGGATGCGGGCGGAGCCGAAGCACGTGACCTTGCGTACGTTGCGGTAGGGCATGAACATCTTATCGGCAGCAAACATCTCATCAATCGTGCGGTTCATGATTTCCAGATCATGCTCCTCGATGGGGCTGAGCGCCGCGTTCATGGTGGTAGAAAGCATCTGCAGCAGCGTATCAGGGTGGTGAGAGCCGCAGAAGCGATGCGCCAAGTCATACAAATTGGCATCCAACACGGGGTTACCCGTATTCACCGGGATGGAGACAGAGCCGTGGCGTTCGGCACGGCTGTTGATATCTCTCGCTGCAAGAATTTCAGGGTGTTTCATACCCTATAATATGCCATTGTGGTGTGCCATTGTCACGAAAAAAAAGCTTGGCACCGCAAATTAACACGAAGCCGGCGCGAGGCCCCAAAAAAGCATTGGCTTTTGCCCGGCAATATGGTAGTATGCAGCGCAGCGGCGAGAACATTCCCACGCCCGCATTTTCCTGATGAGCAAGCGGCTCAACATCCTGGTATGCAGCTATGCCTGCGATCCCAACTTCGGCTCGGAGCCGGGGATGGGCTGGAACTTTGTGTACCATATGGCGCAGCACCACAACGTGCATGTCATTGTGGAAGAGCATGAGTTCCGCGAGAACCTGACCCGCTATGCCGCAGAGCACCCGGAAGCGGTGCGCAACATCACCTTTCATTACATCCCGCGCACGCACCACAACCTGCTGCGCAAAATATGGCCCCCAAGCTACTACTGGTTCTACAGAATGTGGCTCAAAAAGGCGCGAAAACTGGCGCAGGAGCTGGACAAGCAAGAGAACTTTGATCTGGTGCACCAGCTGACGCTGGCGGGCTACCGCGAACCCGGCTATATGTGGAAACTGGGCAAGCCCCTGGTGTGGGGGCCCATCGGCGGGCTGAACAACACGGCCTGGTGCCTCATCAAAGGGCTGGGGTGGCACAGCAAGCTGTATTTCACCTGCCGCAACCTGCTCAACAGCTTGCAAATGAGATTCAGCTACGCCGCCCGCGTGTACAGCCGCAAGGCAGATGCCATCCTGGCCTGCGACCCCGCCGCCCTGCCCGATATTGAGCGGCTGTGGCACCGCAAGGCAGAGGTGATGCGTGAAATCGGCATCCACGCCGGGGCTACAGTCTCCGAGCCGGCGCGGCACACCCCCGGCACCCCGCTCCGCATCTGCTGGGTAGGCAGCCTGATGCCCCTGAAAGGGCTGGATATGATTCTGGAAGCTCTGGCCCGCTGCCGGGAGGAGGTGCACTTGGACATCATGGGGCAAGGGGAAATGCTGCAAGCCTGGCAAAAACTGGCAGAGCAGCTTGGTATCGCCCCGAAGGTCACTTTCCACGGCTTCATGAAGCACGAAGATGTGCTGCCCTTCATGCAGCAGTGCCATGTCTTCTGCAGCAGCAGCATCAAGGAAGGCGGCACCGCCACTGTCACCTTGGAAGCACTGTGCTGCGGGCTCCCCCTGGTGGCGCTCAACCACTGCGGATTCGCCAGCGTGATTGATGACACCTGCGGCATCCGCATCCCCATTGAATCGCGCGCCCAGATTGTGGCGGACTTTGCCAAAGCCTTTGATACACTGGCGGCCGATGAGCCCCACCGCTACAAGCTGGCCTGCGGGTCTGTGGCACGCAGCAGCATCTTCTCCTGGGGAGAAAAAACAGCCCAGCTCAACCGCGTGTACGAAAACGTGCGCGCGCGCCGGGCTCAGTCCCGGTGATAGGGAGAGCCGGCCAGCAGGGTGTGAACGCGGTAAATTTGCTCCAGCAGCACCACGAGAGCCAGCTCGTGCTGCATGGTATGGCGCCCCAGGGAAAGCACATGTTCACACTCGCGGCGCAGCTCCTCCGTGTGGCCATCTGCCGCGCCGATGAGGAAGGCCACATGCTTGACCGCCTGCATCTGCCATTCGCGCACGCGGCGTTCCATCTCGCGGGTGGTCCAATTCTGCCCGCGCTCATCCATGGCAATGCGCAGGCATCCTTTGCTGGCCTCCAGCAGGCGGCGAGACACGGATTCTGAATCCCCCGCCTTCACATAGCGCAGCTCCACCTTGCCAAGCGGCTTCAAACGCTCCACAAAGAAATCCACCCCCTGGCGGGTATATCCAATGGCCGGTTTGGCCGCTGCCAGCACAAGAAAATCCATACGCCCCGCACCATACACCACATTGCCCCCGCTTGCAAGGCAAATGAGCTTGACCCCCGCTGCATTCTTCGCTATCATGCCACCAACAACCATTTATCACCATGGGACTCCTTCAAAATCTCGCCGCCATCGCCATCCGCAACAAAGTCATGTCCAACCTGCGCGCCTACTGCCCGGAGGCTGTCAAAAATGAACTTGAAACCCTGCTGGCCAACAAAGAAGCCGTGGGCATTATCCAGCAATTTGTGACTGACGCCATGAAAACCGGCGGCAAAATCCAGGCCGAAGCCGTGACGACGCTCCCCTTCCCCGCCGAAATTCAGCAACTGCTGGCCGACACCCCCAAGCTGGTGACCTACCTGGTGCTGGCTGCCCGCATGGCCGGCAAGAAGTAACATACTGCAAGCGCCTGATTTTTCAAGCATCCCGGGTTTCTTCCGCCCGGGATTTTTTTATGCTTTTTGGTGGGAATTTGATTGACAATCAGGGGCGGAGCGCGTATCCTGTGCGTCCCCGCTGATGCTGCAATACCAACAACGAAGGGCTGGGGGCCATAGCGCAGCACCCTTCACAACCTCGTGTATCCTGACGCAAGGTTACACACAACACACATACATACAATGATTAACGAACTCGTTACAAAGATGGTGGAAGCCGGTGTTCACTTTGGTCACCAGACCCGCAAGTGGCACCCCAACATGAAGAAGTACATTCTTACCCAGAAGAATGGCATCCACATCATCAACCTGGAAGAAACGGAAAAGTGCCTGGACAAGGCCAGCGCTTTCCTTTCCGAACTGGCTGCCAAGAACAAGAAGATTCTCTTCGTGGGCTGCAAGCGCCAGGCTCAGGAAGCTGTGAAGGAAGCTGCTGAAGCTACCGGCCAGTACTACGTGAACTTCCGTTGGTTGGGCGGTATGCTCACCAACATGACCACCATCAAGAAGAGCATCGCTCGTCTGGACTACCTCGAGAACCTCGACAAGCAGCCTGAGTTCAAGAGCATGTCCAAGAAGGAACTTGCTGCTCTGGCTCGCGAACGCGAAAAGCTTCTGCGCAACCTGCAGGGTATCCGCAACATGGGTGGCGCTCCCGACGCTATCGTCGCTATCGGCGCTGACCACGAGGACATCGCTATCCGTGAGGCTCACATCCTGGGTATTCCCGTGATCGTGCTGACCGACACGAACGCTGACCCCGAAAGCGTGGATTTCCCCATCCCCGGCAACGACGACGCTGTTCGCTCCATCCGCCTGATTCTCTCTGTGCTGGTGGACGCCATCAACAAGAACAAGCCCTCCTGATTTCTTAAACCACTTACCTACAATATAGACAATGGCTGAAATTACTGCCGCTATGGTAAAGGAGCTGCGCGTCAAGACTGACGCCGGCATGATGGACTGCAAGAAGGCACTCATCGAGTGCGACGGCAACATGGAAGAAGCCGTGAAGTACCTCCGCGAAAAGGGCATCGCCAAGGCCGCCAAGAAGGCTGACCGCGAAGCTAAGGAGGGCGTTGTTGCTACTCTCGTAGAGGGTAAGGACGGCGTGATCTTCGAGATCAACTGCGAAACGGACTTCTGCTCCAAGGGCGACAAGTTCAAGGCTCTGGTGGCCGAGATTGGTGCTGCTCTCAAGGCAGCCAGCGCTGCTACGCTTGAGGAAGCCCTCAACGTGGCTATCAACGGCACCACGGTGGAGAAGTACATTGCAGAGCAGTGCGCTGTCATCGGTGAGAACATGAAGCTGCGCAAGTTTGGCCGCTACACGCTGGCCGGTGAAGGCACCATCGCTTCCTACATCCACATGGGTGGCAAGGTGGGCGTGCTCCTTCAGGTGACCTGCGACAAGGCTGAAACTGCCGCTACCGCTGAATTCCAGGCTCTTTGCAAGGACATCACCCTGCACATTGCCGCTTGCGCTCCCAAGAGCGTGGACTCCAGCTCCCTGGATCCCGCCTTCGTGGCCGAGGAACAGGAAATCGCCAAGGCTCAGCTCATCGCTGGGGGCAAGCCCGAGGCTCTGCTCGATAAGATTCTCCCCGGCAAGCTCAAGGCTCTCTACAAGCAGAGCTGCCTCATGAGCCAGGAGTTCGTCAAGGACGGCTCCATCTCCGTCGAGAAGCTTGTGGCCGACACCGGCAAGGCTCTGGGCGACACCATCACGGTTGTCTCCTTCGAGCGCTTCCAGCTCGGCGCCTGATAAGCGATACTCAATGATACATTTTCACCCTGCTGTGGCAACGCAGCAGGGTGATTTTTTGCCTGTTGGGGGGCAGAAAGTGTGTATGCAGAGGGCAGAAATGCAAATTTGGGCTTGTCAAAGCTGGTTTTTCATGTAAAATGCCCTGCGTTCTACATGCATCGAGCTGTAGCGCAGGCTGGTAGCGCGCTTCGTTCGGGACGAAGAGGTCGCAGGTTCGAATCCTGTCAGCTCGACTATTTGCTAAACGGAAAGCCGCGGCAAGCGGCCAGAGGAAAGGGGGCACACCGCCCCATGAGTGGGCAGCGAACTGCTTGCCAAGCACACAACCAACTGTACACGGCTGTAAGACTAGCTTCCGGGAGGCGACTTCCCCCCTGCCCCATCCATTTTCAACCAACACACTCAACACTATGTCCGGTCATAATAAATGGTCCAAGATTAAGTTCACGAAGGCCGCTGCCGATGCTAAGAAGGGCAAGATTTTTGCTCGTTTCTCCCATGAAATCACCTTGGCCGCCAAGAGCGGCGGCGGTGATACCGACACCAACCCGCGTCTGCGCGCCGCCATCGAAGGCGCCAAGGCAGCCTCCATGCCCAAGGAAAACATTGACCGCGCCGTCAAGAAGGGCACGGGCGAGTTGCAGGGTGCTTCCATCCAGGAAATGACCTACGAAGGCTACGGCCCCGCCGGCACGGCATTCATCGTGGAAGTGGCAACCGACAACACCAACCGCTGCTCCTCCGAGCTGCGCACCATTTTCTCCCGCAACGGCGGCAACATGGGCACCCCCGGTTCGGTGGCCTACCAGTTTGACCCCAAGGGCGAAGTGCGTGTTGTCGATACCGCCATGGACGAAGACAGCGCCATGGAACTGGCCATGGACTGCGGTGCTGATGAGTTTGAAGAAGGCGAAAACGAAGGCGAATGGGTCTTCATCTGCGGCCCGACCGACCTGCAGACCGTCTCTGCCGCGCTGAGCGAAGCCGGCAAGAACGTAACGGGCATGAAGCTTATCAGCGTGGCCCAGAACCCGACGGATATTACCGATGTAGAGACCGCCACCAAGGTGATGAAGCTCTACGATCTTCTCGATGATTATGATGACACCATGAATGTGTTCTCCAACTTCGAGATTGACGACGCTATTCTTGAGCAAATGTAATCCGCAGCGCGCGGGAGATGCGCGGCACGATTTGGCGTGACCGCGCATCTGATTTTTTTGACGAGGCTGAGAGCCTCCTTCTTCCTACCCTTGATTGAAGTAGCCATGACACCCCCGGATGACACCAGCGCAGCCCCCCAACAGGGGAAAGCACACCACGTGCGCCGATTCTCCCGCCGCCCCCAGCAGCAGGAAAACCGTGATTCTGCCCCCGATTCCGCCGGGAATTCCCAGCGCAACAACCGCAACCCGCGCGGGAACCAATCTCACCACGGCCAAGGGAACAAAAACAACCGCTTCAACAAGCGCAACAACCAACACCGCCAGAAAGAACAAGGCGGTAACCAGCGCGAGCAAAACACCGGGCGCGCCTATGTCCCCGTGGGTGAACCGGAGGAGCTGACCGGGCTCCTTGAAATCACCAACAAGGGCTATGGGTTCATCCGCGTGCCGGATAATAATTGGGCCCCCTCTGATGCAGCCGTATATGTATCTGCGGATGTCATCGCAGAGCACCACCTGCGCCCCTTTGTGCAGGTGACGGGCATGGCTCAGAAATATGAGCGCGGGCACCAGCTCATCTCAGTGCTGAAGGTAAACGGCGAAACACCGGAGGAAGCCGCCAGCCACCCGCATTTTGAAGATCTGAAGGCGGTAAACCCCACGCAGAGACTCTCCTTTGCCACGGCTGCCAACCGCTACACCACCCGCACGCTGGATTTGGTGGCCCCGGTGGCACGCGGCCAGCGTGGTCTGATTGTGGCCCCGCCCCGCACGGGCAAGACCACCCTGCTGATGCATATTGCAGAGGGTGTGCGCGAAAATTATGCAGATGATGTGCATCTGATGATACTGCTGGTGGATGAACGCCCGGAAGAAGTGACGGAGTTCCGCCGCAGCCTGCCCGGGGCAGAGATTTTTGCCTCCAGCAATGATAGTGGCGTGCGCGAGCATTGCCGCATTGCAGAGATGTGCATCGAGCGCGCCAAGCGCTTGGTGGAAGCCGGCAAGCATGTGCTGATTCTGATGGATTCCATCACCCGCCTGGCTCGCGCCTACAACAACGCCGAGCGCGGCAGTGGCCGCACCATGAGCGGCGGTATTGATGCTCGCGCGCTGGAAACGCCCCGCCGTCTTTTCGCTGCCGCCCGCAGCACCCGCACCGCTGGCTCCCTCACCATTTTGGCAACGGCCCTCATTGAGACCAACAGCCGCATGGATGAACTCATCTTCCAGGAGTTCAAGGGCACGGGCAATATGGAGCTTGTACTCAACCGCCGCATTGCAGAGATGTACATCTATCCCGCGGTGGATATTCTCAAGAG
This sequence comes from Akkermansia sp., assembly GCA_045650805.1. Lineage (GTDB taxonomy): Bacteria > Verrucomicrobiota > Verrucomicrobiia > Verrucomicrobiales > Akkermansiaceae > Akkermansia. The sequence goes on along the minus strand of JAZRRO010000041.1, from coordinate 17,861 downwards.
CGGCACCCGCCGAGAAGAGCTCATCCTGCCGGATTGGATGCTGGAGAAAGTGCGCCTGATTCGCCGCGGGTTGGCAGGCTACAAGCCCACCGAGGCCATGGAGCGCCTGCTCTTCTTCCTACAGCGCTACAAGACAAACGCGCAGATGCTCATGGACATCAAGCTGCGCGGTTAACGCGCGGCATGGCGCTCGAAAATGCGGCGCATGTCATCAATATCCTTGCAACGGCGCAGGGCGTATTCATCCTCCTGAGAGAAATCCGGGTAGCAGAACGCCAGGTATTTTTTCATGCGGTTGCAATGCCCCGCAGGCGTGCGCTTGGTATGCAGGATGCGATCCGTCTCCTCCGTAAGCACCATGTAATAGTGCAGCATTTCCTCGCGCGTGGGAGCCGGGCCACCATGCAACATGCGGAAAATATAGGGATTGCGCACCGCCCCGCGGCCAATCAGCAAACCGGCCACGCCGGTCTCCTGCACCCAGGCCGCGGCATCCTCCATGGTGATGATATCTCCATTCCCCCACACCGGGCACGGCAAGCTCTGCACCGCATGGGTCACATAGCACCGCTGCGGCTCACCACCATATAATTGACGCCGTGTGCGGGCATGCACCATCACTTCATCTGCCCCACCGGCAGCCAGCAACGGCAGCAAATCTGCAAATTCATCTGCCTCTGCCCACCCCAAACGGCATTTCACCGAGAAAAGCCCCGCGGGCACCACCGCGCGAAGCGCCTGCATGATACCCAAGAAATTTTCCGGCTCGCGCAAGAGGCCGGCCCCGGCCCCATGGCGGTTCACCAGCGGACTGGGACACCCCGCATTCAGATTGATGCCCGACACCGGCAGCTGAAGCAGCGCCTCCGCATCGCGGCACAAGGCAGCGGCCTCGCTCCCTGCCAGCTGGGCCATGATAGGTACCCCGGTTTCATTCTCCTGGATGCAGCGCAGATTGGCCTCCGCCATCGCGCATGTGGTGCGCGTGCTGCGAAAATAGGCAGTGATGAACAAATCCGGCAGAGAACCTATGCGCAGCAGTGTGCGCATGAATGCCAAATCCGTCACATCCTGCATGGGGGCTAGAGCCAGGCGTATCATAATGCGCCCCCATCATAACACAGGCGCCGCCCGCTTTCAAGCCCACTCACGGGCGCAAGATGAAATCGACCATCACGGAACATGACGCACTACAGAAGTAAATAGTCCTTGACAATCACATGCAAGCAAGGCATAAAACGCGGGCGCGCGCGTGCTGTACTGCGCCCACCAGAGAACACAACAAACGAAAGAATGAAACGCTCCCTGCCCATTATTACGACAGCCCTTGCCCTACTGGTTACCGCCTGCACCAAGCAGAATGACCTCACAACGACGCTTTCCGGCGGCTACATGTTCCGCCCGGACCGCATCCGCATTGACCCGGGCAAAGCCGTGAGCTATGGTTACTGGGATTTGCCCGCCGGGCTCACCGGCGAACGCTTGATTGTGATTGACACCCAGCTGCAGCAGGCCAAATACTACGTAGGCGGGCGCCAGGTGGGCATGAGCACCATTTCCTCCGGCAAGGCCGGTCACATCACCCCCAAGGGTAAGTTCAAGGTGCTTTCCAAGGATGAAGACCACAAATCCTCCAGCTACGGCTCCATTGTGGACGAATATGGCAACACGCTCATTGCCAACTACGAACGCGGCATGGAAATCCCTGCCGGCGGTATCTACGAAGGTGCCCCCATGACCAATGGCATGCAGCTCACCACCAGCGGCATCTGGATGCATGAAGGCCTGGTGACCTCCGCCCCGGAAAGCCACGGCTGCATCCGACTGCCCAAAGAAATGGCCAAAATTTTCTTCGACAACACCCCCGTGGGAACCCCCGTCATTATCCGATAATATCGCCTACCTCTCTCTATGAACAGATTTAGCAAAATCATCGCCTGTGCGGGCTGCGTGCTCACCCTGCTGGCAGGAGTATCCTGTGTGCCTTTCGGGCAGCAGCAGCAGCAGCAACAGCAGCAAATGCAAACACCGCCGCCGCCCCCCAAACCTGTCTACCTGCCGGGTTCTTATGAGCATTTTGTGAAGCAGAATGGCTACCCCACCACCATGCACATCTTCCAGGATAAGGAATTGCTCAAAGTGGCCAACAAGAAGTGCCCGATTTACATTGATTTGGAGCACCAGCGCGGCCGCCTCTATGTGGAGGGCAAAGTCGCAGCGGACTGGCCCGTCTCTACCGGTGTAAGCAGCCACCCCACCCGCACCGGCAAGTTCTCCGTGATTGAAAAGAAGGCCACCTATGCCTCCAACAGCTACGGCAAGATTTATGATGCCAACGGCAAGTGCGTCAACTACAACGCAGACTTCGCCAAAGACCCTGTCCCCGAAGGTGGTAAGATTGTGGGCTCCCCCATGCCTTACTGGCAGCGCCTGACGCATGATGGCATCGGCATGCACATCGGCAAGGTGCGCGCTGGCAAAAAATTGTCTCATGGTTGCATCCGCACCCCAGCCGTCATCGCCAAGGAGCTTTTCCGCATCACACACTACGGCAGCAAGGTCTACATCACAGACTCCTGGGAAGCATGCTACCCCGTATCTGCCACCGAATGCATAGCAGAAGCCAAGGCTGAGCTGGAGGCCAAAAAAGCCGCTGCCGCTGCCGCCGGAGGCGATGCTACAGCCACGACTGTTGAAGCAGCTCCCGAGGGTGCCGAAGTAACCAAAACTGATGCCGGCACAACCATCCAAACAGAAAACCAAGACTAACCCCAAACATAACACACAACCATGATGAAGAAACTCCTCCCCTGCATCCTGTTGGCCGCCACGCTTTGCTCCTGCGCAACCAAGACCGTGACCCGCTCCGAGCTGCTCACCCCCACGCTTCACACGGTCATCAACTCTGATGAGCTGGTGGACATGAAATACTACGGCTCCGACAGCGAATACGACTATTTCACCCGCAGCTACACGCGCTACCGCGTGCTGCGCTCTGAAAACGCCATCCCTGAGTCTGCTCGCTTCACCTTCAACAACTGGCAGGGTGGCAAGCTCTACCGCGAATGCCTCACCTCCAGCGCTACAAGCCAGCTGCAGACCCTGCGCAACTTCCTGCAGAACGGCTTCACCAAGCAGCAGTAAACCATCCCCTCTTTTCATCCCCCGCCTCGGCAAAGTGTTCATCACCTTGCCGGGGCTTTTCTTTACTGTTGACCCCACACCGCAAAACTGCTATCATGGCGGAGTCATGAAGGACGAAGGCATTACCTTGTACAACCGCTATACCGGCCAATTTGAGCAGGAAAAAATCATGGGTGAAAAAGCCATTCGCTGGGTGTATGGTAATCCCCTCGGCAAACTGAGTCTGCATTTGCTCATCAAGCGCGCCTTCTTCTCCCGCATCATGGGGTGGATGAAAGACCGCCCAAGCTCCGCCCGTGGCCTGCAACAATTTGTAGATGAATACGGTATGGATGCCAGCGAGTTTGCACGCCCGGTGGAAGACTACACCAGCTTCAACGACTTCTTTACCCGCAAACTCAAAGATGGAGCACGCCCGATTTGCAGCGGCAACACCATCGCCCTGCCGGCAGATGGCCGCCACAGCGGCTGGCAGGATGTATCCGACATGCAGGGTGTCTTCGTCAAGGGGCAGAGCTTTGATTTGCCTGCCCTGCTCGGCAGCCCCGAGCTGGCAGAAAAATACAGCCGCGGCAGCGCCGTCATTTCCCGTCTTTGCCCCACAGATTACCACCGCTTCCACTTTGGTGCAGAAGGTGTGGCAGATGCTCCCATCCGCATCCCCGGCCCGCTGGCCAGCGTATCTCCCCTCTGCCTGCGCCACAAGCTCTCCTGGCTCTGGACCAACAAGCGCGAGCTGACCATCCTGCACACCCCCACCGTGGGAGATGTGCTCATCCTCGCCGTAGGGGCAACAGGTGTGGGCGCCATCGAACAAACATACACCCCGGGAGCCCCCATTGCCAAGGGGGATGAGCAAGGCTATTTTGCCTTTGGCGGCTCTACCATCATCACCTTCTATGAGCCCGGCCGCGTGCAGCTGGCAGAAGACATCCTGCACCATACCGCCAACTGCACGGAGACCTACGCCCGCCAAGGCGATATCCTGGGCACCATCATCGATTAAATCCCTTTCCCCACGCGCTCATGAAAACATTGGAAACCCTCTACATCGTCATGCCCTGCTACAACGAAGAAGCAGGCATAGGCGCAACTATCGACACGGTGAGCGCCAAATTAACCGCGCTGATTGAGCAACAAAAGATAGCGCCGGATAGTGCCATGCTTTTTGCAGATGATGGAAGCCGCGACAACACGTGGGACATCATTGCAGAGCATCACGCCCACAACCCCATGGTGAAAGCCAGCCGCCTGGCCGGCAACCGCGGCAAAGAAAAAGCACTCTTTGCCGGGTTGATGGAAGCCCGCGCCCTGGCCGATATCGTCATTTGCATGGATGCCGACCTGCAACACGACATCAATGCCATCGAGCAATTTCTGGAGTTGCGCCAAGAAGGTTATGAGCTGATTTACGGAGTCAAAAAATCCAGAGGCAAAGAAAGCTTCCTGCGCAAGGCTCCCTCTGTCCTGTTCTATTGGTTGGCCGCCAAGTGCGGTTCCCCCGTATGCCAAGGCCACTCGGACTACAGCCTGATGACCCGCCAAGTGCTGGATGCCTTATCCGAATATGGAGAGAGCAACATGATGTTCCGCACCATGTTGAAACAACTGGGTTTCAAGCAATGCCCGCTCTACTTCAATGTGCTTGAGCGCACGCTGGGCGAAAGCAAAATGTCACTCCGCAGCCTACTGCGCCTGAGTATCGATGCCATCACCTCGCACTCCGTCACGCCCTTGCGATTCATCAGCGGGATGGGTATGCTCATCTCCCTCATCAGCTTGGGCATGATTGCCTGGGTCATCTACGATTACTTCCAGCTGGGCACCCCCAACGGCTGGGCCACCCTGACCTGCTCTCTCTGGTTCCTGGGCGGCATGGGTATGGTGAGCTTGGGTATTGTCGGGGAATACATCGGCAAGATGTATATGGAAACCAAGAAACGCCCGCGCTATTTCATCAAGACCCGACTGCACTAAGCATACGGAAATTAAGCTTTCCCTATGCGGGGAATTAGTGTATAATCCGCGCCGTTATGTTACAAGCAGGTATTGTAGGTCTCCCCAACGTCGGCAAATCAACCCTTTTCAACGCCGTTACCCGTTCTCGCAAAGCAGAAGCGGCCAACTATCCGTTTTGCACGATTGACCCCAACGTGGGCATGGTGGAAGTGCCGGATCCCCGCTTGTCTGTGCTGGCAGAGATGAACAAATGCGAGCGCATCGTCCCTGCCGCCATCGAGTTTGTGGACATCGCCGGTCTGGTGAAAGGCGCTGCCGAAGGTGCCGGTCTGGGCAACAAGTTCCTCTCCAACATCCGCGAGACAGATGCCATCGTGCAGGTGGTGCGATGCTTTGAGAATGATGACATCATCCACGAGCTGGGCTCCGTAGACCCCGTGCGCGATATCGAAATCATCAACTCCGAGCTCATCCTGGCCGACCTCGCCGCCATGGAAAAGCGCAAGGAAAGCCGCATCAAGAAGGCCCGTGGTGGCGATAAGGAAGCCAAGGAAGAAATCGCCCTCATCGAAAAACTTCTCCCGCACCTGGATGCCGGCAAACCGGCCATCACGCTGGAACTCTCTGATGATGAACGCAAACTTCTGCGCAGTTTCTTCCTGCTCTCCAACAAGAAGAGCATCTTTGCCTGCAACGTGAGCGAAGATGAACTGGCCGATGCCGTGGCCAACCCGGATGCCCACCCCTACGTCTCCGCCGTGCGCCGCTATGTGGCAGAGCATCACAATGCTGAAGCCATCGTGATTTCCGCCCGCATCGAAGAAGAACTCTCCGAACTCCCCGAGGAAGAAGCCAAGGAATTCCTCCGCGACCTCGGCGTGGAAGATTCCGGCGTGAGCGCCCTCATCAACGCGGTGTACCACCTTCTGGGCCTGCGCACCTATCTCACCACCGGTGTGAAAGAAACGCGCGCCTGGACCATCCCTGCCGGTGCCAAGGCCCCCCAGGCAGCCGGTGTCATTCACACCGACTTTGAGCGTGGCTTCATTGCCGCCCAGGTTGTGGCTTACGATGATTTGGTAGCCTGCGGCTCCCTGGCCAAGGCCAAGGAACAAGCCAAACTCCGCATCGAAGGCAAAGACTACGTGGTGAAAGATGGTGATGTGGTCGAATTCCGCTTCAACGTCTCCAAATAACCCACATCTTTTCCCCATGGAACCACGCCCCGGCGAGGATTCCCTTTCATTCAACTTGCTCCTCAGTCCCGAACTGAAGGAGCAAGTTGACTTTTTATCTGCCCGGTTGGGCATGCCGCAGCGCGATTTTATTGAATGGGCCATTCGCGCTTATCTCTCCCACTTGCAAAACCAGGACGAGCTTATTTTCCCACCCCCATCGCCTCTTGCCTTTTTGCAAAAATTGCAACGCATCTCCTCTTTCCCCGCAGAAAGCTCCTCTGAATAACATCGCCCGCTTGCATTCATTACATGTAGCAATGTTACAACGTATTCCATTGATAAACCATACGTTACATCAGTCAATACACTTTATCTTTTACATACAAAAACGGTCTCACACCTATCTTCTTTCATCATTGTTTAACCTATTTTTCAACTCGCTATCACATTGAGAATAGGCAACATCTTGTATAACAAACGCATTGTTATTTCGATTTCTATTTTTTTGCTTGCGTTAGTAAAACAGATGATATATTATGAAGACAGCTCCGCCACAGAGCTTACACCGAAACGAACAATCTATTATGAAAAAGCCACTGAAAAACCTGACGCGATACACACGTGAAAAGACTTCATTCCTGGGGTGGAGAGTATGTATCAGCCGTCGGGGGCGCATGTTCACTAAGTACTTTGCAGATGGTGCGTATGAGAACGGAGAAGAAGGTTCATTTGCCGCAGCCATCGGCCTGCGCGATGAGATTCTGAAGCGCCTGGAAACAGAGCCCACAGACAAAGTTCTGGCCGAATACCAGAACAAGTACGAGAAACAAGCCCGCAAGGCCAAGGCAAGCCGCAAAAAGAAGGCCGCAGCAGCCAAAGCCAAGCGAGCCCCCAAGAAGTAAAGACTACTCCTGAGTTTCAAGACTTCGGAAGCGTGAGATTCCAGAATCTCACGCTTTCTTGGTATAGGGGGTGAGGTATCAGACCTCCGAAAAATCCAATTTTCTGTTTTTCCAGATAGAGGAATCCACGCGGCGGGAATCCCAGATGAGGAGGAGCGCAGCCCCCAGGAGCAAAAGGCGCATGCCGGTATCCAGCGGATAATTGTCGATAGCGTGCGTAGAGCCCAGGCAATTGCAGCTCAAATCCAAGCCTCGGGCCCAGGCTTGCACATAAAGAAGCAAAAAGACAGAGCTCATGATAGCCGCCCAGGCCGCAGCGCCTCTGTATGCCAGGCGGAACAACAAGCACACCGCCACCACCAGCTCCATCGCCACACCGGTACAGGCCAAAGGCATGGAGCACCAGGCCGGCAAGATATCACTACGCGTCAAAAACTCCGATGTCTCCCCCAAATTCGCAATTTTAGGGATGCCGGTCACAAGGAAAAAGGCCCCCAACCCCACGCGCAGCAGGGTCAGCATCGAGGTGATGGAGCGGATGTTTCTCACAGCATGTCGGGGGTCACCTTATACACGGCACCACAACGCGGGCAAGACACCTCCAAATACCCCTGCTCCGACAACAAATCAGCAAAATCCTTTTGCATGGCCTGGATGGTGGGCAGAATCTTGTCCAGCGTGCAACCGCAGCGGAAGGTAAACTTGCGAGTCTCAAGCACTTTTGTTTCCTCCGACTCGGAAATGGCGGCCACCTGCTCGGCGGTCAGCTCCGTCAGCCAGTCATAATCAGCCCCGGGCTGGGCAGCCACCAAGGCGTACACATCATTCCCCAGATCAAAAGCGCGAGCCTCGCGCTGCTCGCTCTGGCGGTAAAACTCCTCCACCCAGGAAGCCACAGAATCCCCGGGGAGCACAATCACAGATGTTTGCGGCTCCTTGTTGGTGCGCAGGTTCTGAGCATAGAGCATGTTCTGCTCCGGCTCCTTCACACCCTCCGTGAACACGCGGCCGATGACATCCTCCGTCAGGGATGAGCCGGAGACAAAGTAATTGGCCAGGCTGGGCGTTTTGGCATTCAGGGTCCAGGCGTGGTACTCCTGCCAGGGGCGGGAAACCAAATGCAAGGAGAAATAGGCCAGCAGCTGCTTGAAGACGGCATCCTCCGTCTCGGCATTGCGCTGTCCATGCTGCATCAGATTCAGGTAATAATCCACAAACAGCGGCGACATATCGGCACGCAGCAACAAGCAATTGCGGTGGCGAACAAAAATGGACTGAACAGTGGCAAATTCTTCAACAGGCTGGGGGCTTTCTTCGGGCATGCTATACCTCCTTTCGGGGTATGATACCCCCGCCGGGGCTGCGACTCAAGCGCAAAGTTGCAGCCGGGTCCTGTTTCTTTGTCAACAGCTCACTACCACCCGCATATACCACAAGATAGAGCTTGCACAATAGGCCTTTAGGTGATACAATCCCGCGAACCAATGAACCCCACTTCTCCCTACCAGCACCAGATATGGCCAGACGCCGTTTGGGACGTCTCCGGAGCCTTTGTCAATGACCGCGAATTGGTGGCATTCCATGATTTCTGCCGTTTGCTGCTGGGGTTCGAGCCTTTCAACATCGTGCATGGGTCTCCGCTGTGCCTGTGGAACAGCGGCCGCGTGCTGCGCCACCTGATGTGCGATGCCGAGGAGATGCGCGCCGCCGGCCTGGCATACGAGCAGCGCAATATCGCCCTCTATCTCACCTTCACCAACCTGATTCTCAAGGAAGAGCACCTGAGCGACCCGCTGGGCAATGCCTTGCTCATCTTTGCCAGAAACCACAACCCCACCAAGCGCAACGCCGCCATTGTTGCAAGCGACGTGCTGCGCGATCACATCCGCAAGGAATACCCGGAGCTCAAGCTCATCTCCTCCATCCTCAAAATCACCAATGGTGGCGGCAAGGGCAAGCTGGATATGTACCGCAAACTGGCAGAGGAATACGATGAGGTCATGGTGCACCCGGATGATGTGCTCAACTACGATTTGCTGGAAAAGATAGAGGATAAAGAACGCCACATTCTGCTGGTGAATGAGTACTGCATTCGCCAGTGCCCGCTGCGCCCGCTGCACTACAAGACCCTCTCCGAATCGGCCCTCAACTTCCTGGGCTACGATGGCTCTGAGTTCGACAAAAAGCAGAACCACAACGGCTGCCGCGACCTCAACGTCCTGCTCACCCATCCGAAACACGGTGTGCTGGCCCTCAATACCCCGGAAATCCAGAAGCTGTACGACATGGGCTTCCGCCACTTCAAAATGCAGGGCCGCGGCCACGCCAATGCCTCCGCCATTCTCTTTGACCTGCTGCGTCTCGTGCTCCGCCACGATGCCCCCGGCGAAAACGCCATCCACGCTGCCGGCCAGCGTTTCTGGGAATCCATCTTACCGCTCCGCTAAATCATCGCCATGAGTACCCCTGTCACAGCTCCCGAAGACACCCTGGTAGAGACGCTCCGTAGCCTCACGGCCGATTATTTGCCGGAAGCCGTATGGACCATAGGCGGTGCGTTCCGCTTCGATGCTTCCTTGCAGATTATTCTGAATGGGCTCAAGAACTTCTTCCCCCTGCGCCATCCCGCCCGGGTGGCAGGTACTGTTCCCTGCGCCTGGTCTCTGGATTGGTTTGTGCAGCGCCGCCCGCTGGCTCTGGCTGAATACGCCCAACTGCTGGAGACATACGCCCAGATGCAGCTGGGGGTCCTGTTGGTGTTCGACAATCCGTACATCACAGCAGACATGCTGGACAATACCTACGCACTCACCCTGGTGGATGAGCTCTACAAGCGCGACCGCATCCGCAAAAATGCCGTTTGCGTGGCAAGCGATGTCTTGGCAGCCCACATCCGCGCCCGCCTGCCCCACCTCCCCATCGTCTGCCACCCCAACCGCCTGGTGTGCGAACAAAACCGCCGCACCACGCAGCTGTACAACACATTGCTGCAGACATACGACCGCGTATGCCTGCACCCTGCAGATGCTGTGCGCCCCGCCATCTACAGCGGCATCTCCGCACCCGATAAGGTGGATGTGGTCATCAACGACCCCTGCCACCGCACCTGCCCCGTGCGCCGCGAGCACATGCGCCTGCTGGCCGAAATGCGCCGCGATTCCTACAACACCCAGCTCATGGCGCAGCGCGAGGCGCTCATCACCCGCAACGGCTGCCACAAGATCAATGCCCAGGCCCTGCAGCAAAAGCTCAGCTGCAACCTCACCCGGGATGAAGCCAAGGCCCTGCATGCCGCAGGCTTCCGCTCCTTCATCATCCAGGGCAACCAATTCCGCAACGAGATGACCCTCCTGTGGGATATCTTCCAGTGCATGCTGGATTACTCTCCCGCCATCGACAACAAGGCCGCCACCATCGCCACATCGCTCATGGCCCAATTCGGAGCCCCCTCCAACACCATGCCCAGCGGCCTGCGCAAGTTCTCATTCACTAATTACGAGTGATTCACCGCACTACCAGTTTCAAAATGAAAAAACGCCATATATTCACATCCGAATCCGTCGGTGAGGGGCATCCTGACAAGGTAGCCGACCTCATCTCCGACTCCATCCTCGATGCCTGCATCGCGCAGGACCCCGCCAGCCGCGTGGCTTGCGAAACACTCGTGAAGGACAATCACGTCATCCTGGCCGGTGAAATCACCACCCAGGCCCAAGTGGACTACGAAGCCATCGTGCGCCAGGTGGTAGACAGCATCGGCTACCGCACCACAGCAGATGACGAGGTCTTCAACACCGCCAGCGTGGAAGTGACCAACTACCTCTCCACCCAGAGCCCGGATATTGCCCAGGGCGTGGATGCCTGTGCAGCAGAAGGCAAGGACGGCAGCGAACAAGGCGCAGGCGACCAAGGCATCATGTTCGGTTATGCTGCCAACGAAACCCCTGAGCTCATGCCCGCCCCCATCATGTTTGCCCACCGCATCATGATTGAACTGGCCCGTGTGCGCCACGCCGGCGAAGCCGCCTGGCTGCGCCCCGACAGCAAGAGCCAGGTCGCGGTGGAGTATGATGACAACGGCCGCCCCGAGCGCATCGTCAACGTCGTACTCAGCACCCAGCACACCGAGGACGTCAGCATCGACACCATCCGCAGCTTCTGCACCAATCTTATCCGCCGCGTGCTGCCCGCTGAGCTCATCACCCCCGACACCGAATTCTTCATCAACCCCACCGGGCGCTTCGTCATCGGTGGACCCCACGGCGACTCCGGCCTCACCGGCCGCAAAATCATCGTCGATACCTACGGTGGCATGGGCCGCCACGGCGGTGGCGCCTTCTCCGGCAAGGATTGCAGCAAGGTAGACCGCTCCGGTGCCTACATGTGCCGCTGGGTGGCCAAGCACATTGTGGCTGCCGGTCTGGCAGATCGCTGCGAGCTGCAAGTCTCCTACGCCATCGGCAAGGCAGACCCCACCTCCATCATGGTCGATGTGGACACCTTCGGCACCGCCGTGGTCGATGAACACACCATTATCGAGCGCGTCAAGAAGGCCTTCTCCTTCAAACCCGCCGACATGGAACAAGCACTCGGTCTGCGCCGCCCCATCTTTGCCCGCACCACCAACTACGGCCACTTCACCAAGGCCGACCTCCCCTGGGAGCAGCTCGATGAGGCCCGCCTCGCCATCCTCAAAGGCGAGTAACAGCGCCCCACACCCCCTTTTATCTCCACCTGCGGTGCCATCACCGCAGGTGTTTTTTCGCCCAACAGCTCGTTCAAGAGCGGCACTACAAAAGTAAATCCCCCGCCGCGCAAGGCAGTTGGCTTGCACGGCGAGGGAGTGTTTTGAGCGGATGACCGGGGCTCGTCAGTTCAGGACGATTTGACCGGCGTGAGCATCGATGTGGATGATGCTGCCCTCGGGGAAGCGGCCTTCCAGGATAGCGCGGCTGAGGGGGTCGAGGATATCGTGCTGGATGGCGCGCTTGAGCGGGCGGGCACCATAGACGGGGTCATAGCCATGGGCGGCCACCAGCTCGGCTGCGGCATCGCTGAGCTCCATCTTGAGACCGCGGGCTGCGAGGCGCTTGTGTACGCGGGCCAGCTGGATGTTGACAATGCGCTTGAGGTCAGCAGCTTCCAGGCGGTCGAAGATGATGATTTCATCAATGCGGTTGAGGAACTCGGGGCGGAAATGGGCGCGCAGCGCTTCCATGGCGGCCGTGTTGCGGCGGGTCACATCTGTCTCATTGAGGATGAAGTGGCTGCCGATGTTGCTCGTCATGATCAGTACTGTGTTGGTGAAATCCACCGTGCGGCCCTGGCCGTCGGTCACGCGGCCATCATCCAGCACTTGCAGCAGCACGCTGAACACATCCGGGTGTGCTTTTTCCACCTCGTCAAAGAGCACCACGCTGTACGGGCGGCGGCGCACGGTCTCGGTGAGCTGCCCACCTTCATCGTACCCCACATAGCCTGGAGGTGCGCCAATCAGGCGGGAGACGCTGTGTTTCTCCATGTACTCGGACATGTCTATGCGAATCATGGCCGATTCATCATCGAAGAGGAACTCGGCCAGGGCTTTGGCCAGCTCCGTCTTGCCTACGCCGGTGGGTCCCAGGAAGATAAAGGAACCGAGCGGGCGGCCCTCATCCTGCAGGCCGGCACGGGAACGGCGCACGGCATCGGCCACGGCGCGCACCGCCATCTGCTGGCCGATGAGACGCTCTGCCAAGCGCTCTTCCATGTGCAGTAGTTTTTCACGCTCACCTTCTGCCAGGCGGGCGGCGGGAATACCTGTCCAGGTGGAGACAACGCGGGCAATGTCGGCCTCGGTCACATCTTCCTTCAACAGACCGGAACCGCTGCTTTGCAGCTTCACCAGGGCTTCTCGCGCCTCGCGGGCGGCTGCCTCGGCGGCAGGGATTTCGCCATACAGAATCTCGGAAGCGCGCGCCAGATTCCCCTTGCGCTGGGCTTGCTCGGCCTCGGTACGCAAGGCATCAATCTTCTTCTGGGCTTCACCGGCGCGGGTTACAACCTCCTTTTCGCTCTTCCACTGAGCAATCATGGCATTCACCTTTTCCTTGGTATCTGCCAGCTCGCGGGTGATTTTTTCGAGTCGCTGGCGGGCATCCTCATCCTTTTCTTTGGAGAGGGCCTGGCGCTCCATTTCAAGCTGCATGGAACTGCGGTTCAGCTCATCAATCTCGCTGGGCATGGAATCCAGCTCAATTTTGAGTCTGGCGGCGGCTTCATCCACCAAATCCACAGCCTTATCAGGCAGGAAGCGGTCGGTAATATAGCGATTGCTCAGCGTAGCCGCAGCCACCAGGGCACCATCGGTGATGTGGACACCGTGGTGTACCTCGTAGCGCTCTTTCAGGCCACGCAAGATGGCGATTGTATCCTCCACACTGGGTTCTGCCACATACACCGGCTGGAAACGGCGCTCCAGGGCCGCATCTTTTTCAATGTATTTGCGGTATTCATCCAGCGTGGTCGCGCCGATGGTGCGCAGCTCGCCACGCGCCAGGGCCGGCTTGAGCAGGTTGGCGGCATCCATGGAGCTATCGCCCCCGGCACCGGCACCCACCAGCGTGTGCAGCTCATCGATAAAGAGGATAATCTGCCCATTGGAGGCAGACACCTCCTTGATGAAGGCCTTGAGGCGTTCCTCGAACTCGCCGCGGTACTTGGCACCGGCCAGCATAGAGCCGATGTTGAGCGAAATCAGGCGCTTGCCCTGCATGCTTTCCGGCACATCGCCATCCACAATGCGGCGGGCCAGCCCCTCGGCAATGGCTGTCTTGCCCACGCCGGGCTCACCAATCAGCACAGGGTTGTTCTTGGTGCGGCGAGACAGAATCTGCAACACGCGGCGAATCTCGGCATCGCGCCCGATGACGGGGTCAATCTTCCCCTGGCGGGCGCGGGCGGTCAAATCCGTGCCGTACTTCTCCAGTGTCTCGTATTTCTGCTCCGGGTCCTGGTCGGTGATGCGCTGATTGCCGCGCACCTCTCGCAGGGCATTCAGATAGGCGGATTTACTCAGGCCGCAGCTCTCCATGGTGCGGCTCAGTTCCTCATCTGCCTCATAGACACCCAGCACGAAGTGCTCTACGCTCAGGTAATCATCCTTCATCTGGCTGCGCTGCTGCTCTGCGGCGATCAGCACCTTGTCCAGCGCGGGCCCAATGCCGGGAGAACCGGCCACAGCCCCCGTCTGGCGAGGCTGGCGGTTGAGCCATTCCCGCAAAAGGGTTGCCAGGCGGCCGGCATCCACCCCTGCCCTGTTCAGCACAGAGGCCAGCACGCCGCCCTCCTGCTGCACCAGAGCCAGCAACACCTCTGCCGGGTATATCTGGGCTCGGCCCCCTGCCTGCGCCGCTTTTTGCGCCGCTTGCAGGGCTTCCATCATTTTTGTGGTAAGATTATTGTTCATCATGCCGTTTTGACGCACCGCGCACCACCGCCGTTCAATAAATTATGCGAAGTTGTGAAATTATTTTAACAACAGAAGCCGTGGATGCCACAAAAGCCACTTGAAGGGAGCGGTGACTATATATTATGATAGCCAACATGAGACAACTGACTGCCTTGATGTTCTGCTGTATCGCTTTGTTTGCAAGTGGTTGCGCGCAGCTTTTTCAACCGGATGGAAGCGGGAGCATCCCCTGCACCAAGGCGATGGAAACAGAGCTTCGGCGCCACGTCTACACCCTGGCAAAAGAAATAGGCGAGCGTAATCATTACCACCAGGAAGCCTACGACCGAGCAGCCCAATACATTGCCGACGAATGGGAGGCCATGGGGTACGAGGTCGATTGGCAGCGCTACCCCATCCCCGCCAAGGAGGAATACCTGACGGCAGCAGGCAAAACCGCCGTGAATCTGGAGGTGCGCAAGCCCGGCACCGATCCGAATGCGCCCTGGCTGGTGGTGGGCGCGCACTATGACACCCGCGTGGGCATGCCGCGTTGGAATTGCCACGGGCCGGTCATCCCCGCCAAGACAGGCACCCCGGGAGCCAATGACAATGCATCCGGCATCGCCACATTGCTGGCACTATCCCGCGCGCTGAAGGATGTACCCACCCGCCACGGCATCATCTTTGTGGCCTACGCCAATGAAGAAGCTCCCTTCTTCCAGCAGGATGAAATGGGCTCCCGCCAACACGCACGCAAAATCGTCAAAGAACTGGGAAAAGACCGCATCATGGGCATGATGACCCCGGAAACACTGGGCGTCTACTCCCCGCGCCTGAACAAGAAACGCCGCTCTGCCGTGGCCGGCTCCCTGTTCGGGGTGGCGGATCGCTGTGATTTCGTGGCCTTCATGAGCACCAACACCGGCCGCGACTACGCCCGCCAATGTGCCGATATCTTTGCCGCTCATTGCCGTTTCCCGGTGCGTGCCATCACCTTTGCCTACCTGGTGCGCGGTATTGCCTGGTCGGATGACTGGTCCTACATGAAAGAGGGCATTCCCTCCTTCGCCATCACAGATACCGCCTACATGCGCTGCGATGACTACCACGAAACCAGCGACACTCCGGAAAAACTGGACTACCGCGAATTTGCCGAAGTGGTGCTGGGGCTGAAAAAAATGATAACCTGCCTGACGGGCGGCACCCTGCCCCCGGAAAATGAAGAAGAGGCTCCCTGATGGAGCAAGCTCTCTTTCTGATGCAAACAAAATCCCCCTTGCAGCACGCACTGCAAGGGGGAAATCATTATTATGAGGGGGATAAAAGCTTACATGGTCATGCCGCCATCGCACACCAGCACCTGACCGGTGATGTAGCGAGCTTCATCGGAAGCCAGGAACAGAGCGCAGTTGGCGATATCCTCGGGCTTGCCCATGTCTGCCAGGGGAATGCGAGCCAGCAGCACCTCGCGAGCCTTCTCGGGGATGGCATCGGTCATTTCCGTAGCGATGAACCCGGGAGCAATGGCATTGCAGGTCACCTTGCGGCTGGCGAGCTCCTGAGCCATGGACTTGGTGAAACCAATCACACCGGCCTTGGAAGCAGAATAGTTGGACTGGCCCAGATTACCGGTCATGCCCACAATGGAAGTCATGTTGATAATGCGGCCGGCGGGGCTCTTCATGAGCGTACGCTGCAAAGCCTTCACAAAGAGGTACACGCTCTTGAGGTTGGTATCCATCACAGCATCCCAATCGCTCTCCTTCATGCGCATGAGGAGGCCATCCTTGGTAATACCGGCATTGTTCACCAAAATATCAACAGAAGGATACTCGGCGAGAATCTCCTTCACGCAGGCTTCCACCGCGGCACCATCGGCCACATCGCAAGGGAACGCCTTGCAGCTCCCGGGAAATTCTGCGTTGATGGCATCTGCCGCACCGCCGCAAGAGGCAGGATTGCGGGAGATGAGCACAACCTTGGCACCCTCTTCCGCAAAGCGGCGGGCAACTGCATTACCGATACCACGACCGGCACCTGTGACGATGGCTGTTTTGCCTGCAAGTCTGTTCATACTGCACAGCAGTTTAATGGATAGAACACGCCAACGCAAGCAAAAAACCAGAAAATGTGAACTTAACTCTACTTTCGCTCAAAATCCTTGCTTTCTTGCTTGATTTGCATCCCCAACGGCTCTATAATATCGCACGTGAACGGGAATAACATGCAATCTGCCGCCCTGAAAGCCTACCGCGCCATGGTGATGGCGCGCGCCTTTGACACCAAGCTTTCTGCGCTGTATAAAGCCGGCAAGATTTTTGGCGGTGTATTCCTGGGGCGCGGGCACGAAGCCATCGGCGCCTGCGAAGCAACCTTCCTCACCAAGGGGAAGGATGTGTACAACCCCTTCATCCGCGAACAAGCCGGGCGCTGCGCCTGGGGCTCCCCCGTGCTGGACAGCGCCCGCTGCTACTTCGGCAGCCGCGAGGGCATCATGCGCGGGCGCGACGGCAATGTACACTGGGGTGTGCCGCAAGAAGGTGTACCCGCCCCCATATCTCACCTTGGTGCTATGCTGTCCGTGGTAGCCGGCATGCTGCTGGCCAAGCGCATGCAAGGCATCACCGACTGTGTGGGTGTAGCCTGCATTGGCGATGGCACCACCTCTGTGGGCGCCACGCACGAAGCCTGCAACATGATTGCCGTGGAAAAGCTCCCCGTTGTCATCGTTGTCACCAACAATCAATTTGCGTATTCCACCCCCAATGCTCAGGAGTTTGCTTGCAGCAACCTGACAGAGCGCGGCAAGGGCTACGGCATGACCACCCATGAATGCGATGGCACGGATTTCCTGCAAACGCTCGAAACCATGCGTCTGGCAACGGAAAATGCCCGCAAGGGCCTTGGCCCCCAATGGGTCGTGGCCAACACCCTGCGCATGTGCGGCCATGGCGAACATGACGATGCCGCCTATATCCCGCAAGAACTCAAAGACCGCTTTGCAGACCGCGACCCGCTGGCCGTGGCTCGCCGGCAGATGCTGCAACAAGGCTGGCTCACAGAGGAAGAGGCCGACCGTATCGACACCGAATGCGCCGATGAAGTGCAGCGCAGCGTAGCCCAGGCCCAACGCGAAGCCACCCCCGACCCCGCAACCGAAGACTGGAGCGCCACCTCCTGGAAACCCAGCCGCTAACTCCCTGCCCTATTGACTACCATGAGCGTGACCTACATCGATGCCATTCA
>JAZRRO010000040.1:0-17837 GCA_045650805.1 Akkermansia sp. | reverse complement strand
AAGCTGCTCTTCGGCAAGGAAAACGGCGAGCTGCTGGGTGCCCACATCGTGGGTGACAACGCCACGGAAATGATTGCCACCCCCGAGCTGGCCATGAACAGCGAGCTGACAGATGCCGACATGAACGCGATGATTTACGCCCACCCCACCCTCTCCGAGGCCATTCATGAGGCGGTGCTGGCTGCCGATGGTCGCGCCATTCACGCCTGATATTCCCCCACTCCCCCTCTCCCCTATGGCACGCAAGTACTTTTACGACACACCCCAAGGCAAGGTCGGCCCCGTCTCCGGGGAAGACCTGGTGCGCTTGCGTGCCGCCGGCGAAATTGACGGCGACACCTGGGTGCGCCGCGCCAATTCCTCCACCTGGCGCCACTTGGCGCAGGTGGATTTGCGGGAGGAAGAAGAAGCCGAGGCCAACCCCAGCTTCTGGCGCTTGTTGCGCCGGCACGTGCCGCTGAGCACCCTCATCATCTTTGCAGCCGTGGCGATTGTGCTGGTCATGCTGCTGGTGGGGCTGGCCAGCGTGCTGTGGCCGGTGCTGCTCGTGCTGCTTGTGCTTTGGCTGCTTTCCCGTGCCCTCAAGTAATTCATCTGCCTTCGTTTCCCCGCTTCTCATGTTTTATCTTGCCTCTGCAGCCACTTCCACCCTGCAAGACGTCCAAAACTTTGACCAGCACTGGCTCTTCTACATTTGCTGCATCTTCGCCACCGTTGTGGGCGCTATTGCAGGCGCTACCGCCTCCACCCGCGTGCGCATGGATATCTTCGGCATTGTCACCTGCGCCACCATCGCCTCCCTGGGTGGCGGTACCGTGCGCGATATTATCCTCAACGGCCTCGTCAAGCCTAATGGCGAGCCCATGACGGTCTACTGGATTGGTGAGGGCGATGTCCAATTCCTGTATTTTGCCATCATCACCGCCCTCATCGTCTTCTACATCTCCCGCTTCCACCGCCTCCCGGTGGGTACCATCCGCGTGGCCGATGCCTTCTCCATGGCTTTCTTCAGCCTGCTGGGCACCGCCAAAGCCCACTATCTGGGCTGCCCGTATCTGGTCTCCATCTGCATGGGCGTGTGCACGGGTGTAGCCGGTGGTGTACTGCGAGATGTGCTCACCGGCAACGTGCCCTACGTCTTCCGCCCCGGCGAAATCTACGCCACCGCCTCCTTTGTGGGCTGCGCAACATTCATCATCCTGCAAGAGCTCCTCAATACCCCCTACGAATACGCCTACATCATCGGCGTGGCAGCCGTGTTCATCATCCGCATGATTGCCGTTTACCTCAACTGGAAGCTCCCCTCCTACCGCCCCCTTTTCGATACCATCCACCCCTCCGATGACCCCATCGAAAAAAAATTGTCGAAATCTGAAAAATAATTTCAACGCTCCTCTCCCCTGCGGTGTACTACCCTTATCAGTCGATTCTGCGGAGCAGGAATGAAGGAGAGAGCATTCCTCCCCAATCAAGGGAAAGACTGAGTTTCATAAGGTAGTA
Organism: Akkermansia sp.; assembly: GCA_045650805.1. Lineage (GTDB taxonomy): Bacteria > Verrucomicrobiota > Verrucomicrobiia > Verrucomicrobiales > Akkermansiaceae > Akkermansia. The sequence goes on along the minus strand of JAZRRO010000040.1, from coordinate 16,337 downwards.
AGTTGAGGGATGCCCGGGGAAACCCGGGCATCCTTTTGCATACCAAGCATTTATGATGTTTTTTCGTAATCTTTTTTTATCATACTGATGCGAACCGTTGAGAAAAGCATCGGCAGGAAATGACATTTTTGTTGCGCATTGCAGGGGATATGAGCATTTTGGCTTGAGATAAGCGAAAAAAGCGGGATAATCAGATAAATTCGTATGGGAGAAACGCCTGAATATACAGAAAGCATGGAAACGCAGGAACAGAAGAGCTATATTGATGCCGCGAGCGCCCGGATAGATTGGGCGGCTTGGCTGGATGATTATGGCGCGCGCCTGCTGCTCTATGCAAGGCAACAGACGCGCTCCGAGGCCGATGCCGAGGATGTGATGCAGGAAGCGCTGGTGCAACTGGTGCGCGCGGTCGAGGGCGGAGATTTCCGCGGCGGCGAAGCGCAGTGGTACACGTATGCGCTGACGGCGATACGCCACCGAGCGATGGATGCCGGGCGCCGCGCCCAGGTGCGCCGCAACTATGCGGAGGCACAGAAGGACAGCGGCGAGGGCATCTGCGAGGAAACGCCCTGGCTGAGCTGCGGTGCGGATGATGAGTACCTGCGCCGACAAGTGGAGAAGCTGTTGCGCACGCTTTCACCGGAGTTTGCGGAGGTGGTTGTCCTGAAGATATGGGACGGGTTAACCTTCCAGCAAATTGCAGACAACACGGGAGTGCCCCTGCCGACGGTATGCTCGCGCTACCGCTATGCACTCAAGAAGATGCGCGAGGAATTGGACATGAACCCCATAGCTGAATAAGAACCATGACCGACACAACCACAGACCCTTCCACCAAGTGCACGCCGGCGGCTTTGCCTGCCGCGCTGAGGGAGCGCGTGCTCCGGGCCATGCAGGAAGCCGGACATGAAGCCCGCGAAGAACACGATTTGGAATGCACCCTAGCCCGCTTGCAGCCGGCCCTCCTGCCCGCAGGCATGCATACCCGCCTGCACGGGCAGATGCAGCAAGCCCGACACAGCGCCGGGCTGCGCCCATACAGCAGCCGCGTTGTGTGGCGCAAAGCAGCCGCCGCTTGTGTGACGCTGCTGGGTGTGTTTGGGCTGGGCGCTACCGTGCAGAGCATGTTGGGCGCAGACGAAGCCCAAGGGCTTGCCCGCCGCAGCGTGCTGGAACGCACCGGTGGCGAAACAGTACAGTGGGGTGAGGACGGCGACCCGGTGCGCGAATATGAGGTGATGTATGAGGATTCTTTTGTTTTGCCGGAGGAGGACGACACAACGCTGGTCATCCGCGTGCCCAACAGAACAATTGTGAGCGTGAAAGGAGAAGTCATCTGATGTCGGGATTCTTACAAACAGTGATGGTGCTCCTGGCCACCTGCGCACCAGTAGCCATGGCTGCAGGTGGGGCGGTTTTTGGCGTGGTGCCGGCAGATAGCGCGGCCACCCGTGGGCTGGAAGTGGCCGCAGTGGCCCCCGGCAGCCCGGCCGAGCGCGCGGGACTGCGCGCAGGCGATGTGCTGCTGAGTGTGGAGGGCAAAGCCACCCGCAACCGAAGCGATTTGCTGGCCGCCATACTGGCGCAGAAGCCGGGGGACTGCATCACGGTGCAATACCTGCGCGGGAGCCAATCCGACGCGGTGGAAGTGACCCTGGCCGCCCGAAAGGAACGCAAGACACGACCGAAAGACACCACGGATGCCGGTTATAAAGAACACGGCGACCGCATGGCCAAGCGCCTCAATATCCCCCCGGCTCTGCTGAACCGCATGCGCGAGCTCAAGCGCGAAATCCGCCACAGTCTGGCCCATGTGGATGAGGACTTTGCTCCGGCCGAGGTGAGCGACAAGCTGCAACAGCTGCGCGATTTGGCCCGCGATGCCCAGGCCCAGCGCCACGGCTGGATGGTGGGCCGCGCCTGCGAAGCCTACCTGCAATTTCACGATGATGAAGGCACCCTGGTGCTGCATGGAGCCAACAACCAGCTCACGCTGGAGGTGTATGATGCCACCGGGCAGCTTCTTCAAACAGCTCCGCTCAACACACCTGAGGAACGCCAAGCGCTCCCCGAAGCCCTGATTCAACGCCTGCACGCTTTGCAATAAGCCCCGCTCCCGGAGCTACGCCTCACGTTACGGCTTCATGGCATGGAGCCGTTCCAGCAGGTAGAGAACCATGCGGCCGGAATCCGAGAGCGAGCGCGGGCAAATGCGGCTCATGTCATCGCGTGAGGTGTGCCACCAGTTGCCCTCGGTGAAATAAGCGATGAGGTTGATGGAGGCCACACCGGCTTGCACAAAGGGCTGGTGATCGTCCAGATAGGAGCCGGGGTAGAGTGTCCAGCGCTCGTGAGAGAAGCCGAGGGCATCGATTGCTTCCGTATAGAGCTGAAGCAGGTGGTTATCCGTATCCAAGATGGGAACACCGATGGTTTTGTTGCGGCCCCCCACCATGTCCAGATTGATTTGCCAGGTGGGCAGCTTGCCCTTGCGGCGCATGATATCGTAGCGGGAGCCGTACATGCCGTCCGTCTCGCTCATGCGGGGGGAAAATGCTTCCTCGCCGTCAAAAAACACAAGCTCCACCTTGGCAGCCTGCTCCGGCCTGGCGGACAAGATGCGCGCCAGCTCCAGCATGAGCGCAGCGGCGCTGGCTCCGTCATCCGCCCCCACAAAGTTGCGAATGCCGCGTTTGGTATCGATATGGCAGCTGATGAGGATGGGTCGGGGAGACTCCGACTCGGCACCAAACTCGGCATGGAGATTGGTCATCAGCATGCCGTTGGAAAGGGTGAATGACTCGCGGCGAATGCGCCAGCCGGCTTTCTGCAAATACTCGCTCAGGTAGGCAAGTTGCTTTTCATAAGCCACGGAATTGCTGGGGCGCGGCCCCAGGGCACAGAGGGCGGCACAATGCACGTACGCGTTGTCGCCGGAGAGCTCGGGGGTGGCTTGCAGTTCCGTCGGCAAGACTGGCTGCTCCACGACCGGAGGTGCCGTTTTTTCATCCTTGCAGGCCACCAGGAACAAGAGGCTGCAGCACAGCGTGGCAATGAGTTTTTTCACCGCATCAGAGCTGGGCATCGACCCCGAACATCTGGAGAATGCGCACGAGTTCGTCGCGCCCGGCGTAGGGAATCTCAATCACGCCATTGCTCTTGCCCTTGAGGGCGATGTTCACGCGGGTACCAAAATCATCTGAAAGCTTGCGGCATACCTGGGCGTAGGGCTCGGGCAGCACAGGTTCGGCAGGCTGGGGCTTGGGCTCGGGGTTGAGGATGGAGCGCACAAGCTGTTCGGTCTGGCGCACAGTCAGGCCCTGGCGAGCCACACGCGTGGCAGCCTGCTCCTGCTGGGCGTCTTCCTTGAGCTGAAGAAGCACCTTGGCATGGCCAACGGAAATGGCGCCTTTGTCCAGCATCTCGCGCACGGGCTCAGCCAAATCCAGCAGGCGCACCATGTTGGCCACCACAGCACGAGATTTGCCCACGTGGCGGGCGATGACCTCCTGCTTCATGCCGAAGCGGGTCTGCAACAGGCGATACTGCTCTGCTTCTTCCAGCGGGGTGAGGTCCTCGCGCTGGAGGTTTTCGATAAGGGCAAGCTCGGCCACCTCCTGGTCGGAGGCTTCCATGACCACAACCTTCACTTCCTTGTGGCCCAGAGAACGCACAGCACGCAGACGGCGCTCACCGGCAATGAGCTCGTACTTGCCATCTATACGGCGTACCACCAGCGGCTGCACCAGCCCACGCTCGCGGATGGAATCTGCCAGCTCGGCAATCTGTTCCTCATTGAAGTGGCGACGCGGCTGGAACGGAGAGGGCATAATCTCCTCTGCCTTGGCCAAAATCACGCGATCAGCCTCCACCTCCGTGGTGTCGGGAGCGTTCTTTTGATTATCGTTGCGTTTGATGAGAGCGCCGAGTCCTTTACCTAATGCTTGCCGTGCCATATGTGTGCGCGGGATTGTACTTCAACCCGGTCTAAAAAGCAACCATTTTTTGCGTTGGAATGCAACTTCCGTGCAAAGCCTTGTCCGGCGGGCAATGCAGGCATTTTGTGTGACGAAATTGTAACAGAGTAAGCCTTGCCAAAAGCGCCGACATGTGGGTATACTGAGGGCAAATACAAGCTCTCGCCTGCTGACAAGCAATAAAAAGAGTGCAACATTTCATTTTCCTGATACACTATGCCTGTGCACATCGTGATAGTTGAAGATGACGAGGATATCTCCGACCTGGTGGCGTTCAACCTGGAGCGCCAGGGGTGGAAGACAACTCAATGCTACAATGGAGCGGAGGCCCTGCCCCGCATCTGCGAATTGTGTCCTGATTTAGTTGTTATGGACATCATGCTGCCGGGGATGACCGGCTTGCAGGTCTATGCCTCCATGAAGGAGAATGACATGGCCGCCAAGATACCTGTGCTGTTCCTGACAGCCAAGGCCCAGCTGGAAGACCGACTCGCCGGGCTGCAACTGGGGGCAGATGACTACATGACCAAGCCGTTCAGCCCCAAAGAACTGGTGCTGCGCGTGCGCAACATCCTGAACCGCACACAGAATGCAGCAGCCCAGCTCATGGTACGCAGGGGGGACATCCTCCTGGACAAAAACTCCCTCCGCGCCTCGCTCAAAGGCGAGACGCTGGACCTCACCACCACGGAATTCAGGCTCCTGGCCTATCTCATGGAGCGCGAGGGCAAGCTGCAAGACCGCTACGAGCTGCAAAAGGAACTCTTCGGCTATGCAGATACCACCCAATCCCGCGCGCTGGACACCCACATCAAGCGCCTGCGCCAAAAGCTGGGCGAGTACGCCGCCTGCATCTGCACCGAGCGCGGTGTGGGCTACTACTTTGAAATCAAAAAAGACTAAGCAAACCAGCGCAGCATTTTCATACAGCTGAAAGGCCCCCTGCCGGAGCAGAGGGCCTTTTTCCTTGTAAACATCTTACTGCTTTTCAGCCGGGGTAATCCACGGGGCAAAGATTTTGCTGGTGGCGGGCATCACGAGCAGGTTGAGGATGGTGGCGCTCACCAAACCGCCAAACTGCACAATGGCCAGCGGGGCCAGCAGCTCGCCACCGGGCTGGTCCTTGGCCCAGATGAGGGGCAGAAGACCCAGAATGGTGGTGAGGGAGGTCATCATGATGGGGATGACGCGCTCCAACGAGCCCTTGCGAATGGCTGATTCTGCGCTGTGGCCGCTGCGCTCCAAATCGCGATAGCGATTGAGCAGGATGAGGCCTGAACGGATGGCAAAGCCCACCACCGTGACAAAGCCCACAATGGAGCTGACGGAGAGGATGGGGGCCGTGTAGCTCCCGTGCATGAGGGAGCTGATGGTATCCGGCGAAGCGAGGAAGATGGCGATGATACCACCCACCAGACAGAGCGGGATGTTGATGAGCGTGACAACAGCGCGGCGCACGCTACCCAGCGAGCTGGAGAGCAGCAGCACGATGAGCACGCAGACGATACCCCCGGTCACATACAGGCGGCGGGCGGCAGATTCACGGCTCTTGATGGTGCCGGCGTACTCCACGCTGCACCCCATTTCGTGCATCACGGGGTCCAGTTTTTCGCGGCAGGCATCGGCCAGGTCGCCCAGGTTGGAATCGGGCGCGGGGTTGCAGGAAATCATGGCCTTGCGCATGGTATTATCGCGCAAGACGAGGTTGGTCACCTCGGTGCGGTAAACCTGCGCCACATCGCACAGGCGCACAGCCTTGCCACCGGGAGCAACCAGCTGCAGGTTGCGCACATCATCCACGTTGGTGCGCAGCTCGGGGTCGAGACGCAGCACGATGTTCCAGTGGTCGAGGTTGCGAATCACCTCACCCATTTTCAGGCCATTGAGCGCGGCAGACACCTGCTCTGCGGCCTCGGCCACGGTGAGATTGTAGGCAGCAAGAATCTCGCGGTTGTAATCCACACACACGGTATCCACCATCACTTCGCGGTTGGCGCGTGCATCGGCCACTTCGGGCATGGCCGAGAGGATTTCTGCGGCTTTCTTGGCAGCGGCGCGGATTTGCGGCAGCTCGTTGCCGTAGATATTGATGGCAATTTCCGAATTGGAGCCGGAGAGAGTGGCGCTGATGCGGTGAGCGATGGGGAAACCAATCATGCCACCGGTGCCGGGGATGCCGTGGATGATTTTGCTGATTTCTCCGCGCAGCACTTTCTGGTCTTTGTGCAAATCCACGCGCACCAACAGCTCGGATGCACTCACGGGCTCGGCATGCTCGTCATTTTCTGCGCGTCCCGTGCGCTGGGCCACGCTCTTCACACCATCAATCTTGCTCAGCTCCTTCATGACCTGGCGGGAGATACGCTCCGTTTCCTCCAGAGAGGTACCGGGCACGGTGTTGATGAAGACGGTGTAGCAATCCTCATTGAACGGAGGCAGGAAGCTGGTACCATAGGTACTGGCCAGCGCCAGAGCCCCTGCGGTGAGCACCATGAGAGAGCCGAAGACAGTCTTGGGCCAGGTCATGCAGAAATTCAGCACGGGAGCATACATGCGCTTGATGAAGCGCGCAGTGGCCGAATCGCCATCCGTATTCTGCTTTTTACCGGCTTTGAAGAACACCATGCACAGCACGGGCACAATGGTGATAGCCACCAGCAGAGAAGCCGCCAGCGCCAGCATGTACGATATGCCCAGAGGGCGGTAGAACTGGCCTTCCAGACCGCTCAGGAAGAGCACGGGGGCAAATACCAGAATGATGATGATGGAGGAATAGCTGATGGAGCTCACCACCTCATTCTTGGCGGCCATGAGCACGCGGTAGCGGCTCTTGCGCTTATCTTCCGGCAGGGCGGCATTGCGGCTCAGACTACGCCAGGCGACTTCCACGAACACGATGGCGTTGTCCACCACATCGCCCACCGCCACGGCAAGACCACCCAGGGTCATGATGTTGACGGCCAACCCGCACAGGGGGAACAGAGCCATGCCAAACAAGACGGACAACGGCATGCTGATGAGTGTGATGATGGCCGTGCGCACGTTGAGCAGCGTCAGCACGATGACAATCATCACCACAATAGCGGCGATGATGAGGGTATCCTTGCCGTTTTCCAGAGACAGCTCAATGAAATCCGCCTGGCGGTAAGCATCTGCATGCAGCTTCATGTTGGCAGGCAAACGGCTGCGGGAGAACTCCTGCACGGCAGCATCCACCTGGGCAGTCAGCTCCAGGGTGTTGGCACCGGGGACTTTCTGGACAGAGAGGATGACGGCTTCGCCCCCCATGAACCCGGCATTGCCGCGGCGGGGAGCGCCATCAATCCGCACATCGGCCACATCCTCCAGGCGCAACACGCCGCTGGGGTGACCGGGCACAAGCGTGCGCTTGAGGTGTTCGGGCGTCTGGGCGCGGGTGAACTGCTGCACCGGGAGCTCCTGCCCCGCCACATCTTCCAGATAGCCCGCAGGGATGCTGCTCTGGCCGGCTTCGACCGTGGCTTTCAGGTCATCCAGCACGATGCCGGCCTGGCGCATTTTTTCCGGATCGTAGAGCACCTGGTACTCCGGCAGGCGACCACCCAACACCGTGACCTGCCCCACACCGGGGATGGCCATGAGACGATTGCGCAGGCCGAACTCGGCCACGCGGCGCACCTCCAACGGGTCAGCGGTTTCATCTCCCGTGATGGCGATGAGCATGATTTCACCCGTCACGGAGACAATGGGTGCCATCTCGGTTTCGATGTTGTCCGGCAGGGCATCTCGCACCGTGCCCAGGCGTTCGGACACAATCTGGCGGGCGCGGTAGATATCCGTTCCCCATTCAAAATCCACCCACACAAAGGACAGACCATTGCCGGAGGAGGAGCGCACCTCTTTCACCCCGGCGGTACCGCTCATGGCAGACTCCAGCGGGATGGAGATGTACTGCTCCACCTCTTCGGCCGAAAGGCCACCGGCTTCTGTCTGGATGGTGACACGGGGCACATACAGCTCAGGGAACACATCAATGGGCAAGCCCAGCACCACCAACACGCTGAGTGCCGTGAGCACCAGGGTGATAAGTGATACCGTGATGCGGTTCTTGAGACAGAACGATATGAGTCGACTCATCATCAGTGATCCTCCCCTTCGTGGAACTTACCATCGGCATGGAAATGGCCGGCTTTCTTCTTCTGCCCTTCACCGGGGAGAATATACTTCAGTTCGTAGCCACCCTTCACCACAATTTTCTGCCCGGGAGTGAGCCCGGCCACGGGGGTCATGCCGCGGCGGCTTTCACCCGCGCGCACTTTCACCATGGCGTACTGCCCCTCGGCCACCTCGACAAACACTACATCATCCACCCCCACTTTGACTACTGCGGTATCGGGGATAGAGACGGTGCCTTCCGTGGCGGCGGAATCATAAATATCCAAACGGCAGAGTTTGCCGGGCAAAGCCCCCTGTGGCAGGGACTCGGGGGTGAAATAGATGGAGCGCGTCTGGCGCTGCACGTCTACCTGCTCTGCCAGGCGCCAGGTTCCCTTGAGGGCCACATTTTCGCGACCGATGGGGATGATGGCGCGGATTTCAGAAATGCGGGGGATATCTGAGCCGTACAGCGTGGCCTCGATTTCCATGGCTTCTTCATTGCTCATGGTGATGACGGCTGCGCCCTGCTCGCCCCAGCTGCCCTGGGAGATGCCGACATTGCGCACAGTGCCATCTTTCTGCGCTTTGATGACCAGGGTGTAGATGCCATCGGCTTCTTCCAGCTCCGCCCCCATGGCAAGCATGCGCAGGCGGGCACGGACGGTCTTTTCCTCGCGGGTGAGCTGCCCCAGTTCAGCTTTTTTGAACTTGAGTTGTTCTTCCAAATCGCTGTTGCGGGTGCCAACACCCTGCAAGCGCGCCACGCGGGCTTCCACCGCAGCGATTTCCTCCGTGCAACGCAGGAGGTTGGCTTCCACCTTGTGCAGTTCGGTGATTTGCTCGGAAATGGTGGGAGATTCGACGGTGTAGAGCACATCTCCCTTGTGCACACGCTGAGCGGATTTGACGCGCAGGGAAATGCGCCCGGCACAAGGCAACGCGTAGGTCTCCGTGGCGTGAGCGGGAAGGGTGAGGTAGCCGTACAGGGAATTGGTGAGCGCCAGAGAGGTGGCAGGCACCTGCTCTATCTGCATATTGAGGATATGACGCGAGCGAGCATCGGCCTCGACGATGACAACACCGCCATCCCCTGCTCCGTGGTCGTGCCCGCTGCAACCGGCATGAGCATCGTGAGCATGAGTCACCTCCGCGGCATGGTCATGCCCGCTGCAGGTGGCAGGGTCGTGTTTGTGCTCGGCGGCAGAGCAAGTAAGTGCGAGGGCGCACAGGGTCAGAAAAGGAAGTTTCATGGCTGATAGAAGGGATTGATGTATTGCAGTTTGGTTTGGATGCCAAGGAGCGTACCCAGGCAATCAAGGTAGCTCATGCGGCGTTGAAAAATCTCGTGGCGAGCATCGGCCAGAGCCGGCAAGGATGTTTCACCCAGTTGGAAGAGCTGCTCTTGCTGGCGACCGGTTTCCTGCAAGGTCTGCAGTCGGCTATATTCCGTGCGGCAATGCTCCGCAGCCAATTTCTGGCGGGCCGTGAGAGCCGACACATCCTGCTGCATTTTGCGCCACAGGGCGATGGTGTCATGGTGTTTCACCTCGCGCGCGCCGCTTGCCTTGGCAATGCCTTGGCGATTGCGGTTCCAGAGCGGCAAGCTCATTTCCACCCCGATGCCAATCTTGTTGTTGCCTTCCTCGCGTGTGAGCGAAGGCCCGATGCGCAAATCCGGGTACTGCTTGCGGATTTCGCTGCGCAGCTCCGTCTCGCTGGCACCATAGGAAGCCAACATGGAGTGCAGTTCCGGGCTCTCCAGCAGTTGCTCCACGGTGGGCGGCGTGACGAGCCCCGGCACACCGGCTGGCAAGGAACCTTCCAGCTCAATCTCACCAACGGCAGGGTGCAAGCCAAGGCGGCTGATGAGTTCATGGCGCTTGGCGAGGTGCTCATTCTCCAGCTCCTGGCTTTCTTTCATGGTGTCATTGTAGCGCTGGCAAGAGGCCTGATAATCGCTCAGCTCCACTTCACCCAGGCTATACAGGCGGTCGATGGTCTGCTTTTCCTGCTTCACCTGGGCCAGGCGCTGGCGAATCATCTCCTGCTTGGCGTGGATGACGAGGATATCATAACGCAAGGTCTCCAAATCCGACAGGAAGGTGCGTTCCTGGGCGCGCATGCTCCAGTAGTCGGCCTCGGTGTACTGCTCTGCAATGGTGCGAGCCAGGGAGGGAAGCCCGGTCACAGGGATGGAGAGCGAGGGGCCGATGGAGTTATTGTTGAAGTTCTCGCGCAAGACGCGCACCCCCTCGACCGAGAGGGAGGGGTCTTCCCACAGCCCGGCATAGCGCGAGGCTTCCGTTTCGGCCGCATACGAGAGGCGCGCTTTGTTCAAATCCGGGTTCAGCAGAAGGCCGATGCTGCGCATGCTGCCCTGGCTCATGCTGCTACCGGGCGGGCACAGTCGGGTGGACACCATGTACCACTCTGTGCCATCGCGGTTCAAATCCACGGGGGCCGGTGTGTATACCGCACAGGAAGCAAGCAGCAGCGCCGCGCAGATTGTTGTGAAAAATGTTGTTCGCATAAATGAATTGTTGTAAAAAAATACGTTGATTGGTGGGGAGATAAGAACCCGGCACCATCCACGGGGGGGGCGGCGCAGGGAGAAAAGCTTATCCATGCTTCAAATCAACAGCGGCAGCTGCAGGGGCAATGGCGGTATCTGCCACCGCTCCGGCAGGTGGACAAACAGGGATCGGACAGGCGGCGCACGGGGCGCGGGCAAAATATCATGCGCCTCTGCAACGTGCAACACAGGGGGGTGAGAAAGGCGCGGGCGCTCTGTGCGCTCGCCTCGCACGCCAATCAGTTGGTGCTGATGAGAACGGCCATGATGGTGATGGCACTCCCCCTGTTCGTGGTGAGCACAAGCATGCTCCACGGCCAAACAGGTGCCATGAGGTGCATGGGCCGCATGCTCACACGCGTGTGCGCACACCCCGCGACATGTCATCAGCGACAACATGCACAGAAATAATACGCACCAAGCGAAGCGGCGAAACTTGCTCATCATCTGCGCTCATTTTACATGAAGCGCTCGCAGATTGTCAAGGCGTATTTGCCACGGAAGAACCCCCCTCTTGCGGGGAGGAATCCCCTACCCCCACGCATGGACAAAAAAATACCCGGCTGGTCGCAAAACCAGCCGGGCAGAATATTGCGTGAATGTTCAGGAGTGACGCTTTAGTCGTCGGAACCGACGCTGATGGCATCATCCACCGGGCCCAAATCATCATCCATGTCGTAGGTGGCACGGGGGATGGGGGTAGCACCGGGGGCGGGTTCCACCACGATGTTGCGGTACTTGTTGAAACCGGTACCGGCGGGGATGAGGTGACCCAGGATGACGTTTTCCTTGAAGCCTTCCAGCGTATCGACCTTGCCCAGGGTAGCGGCCTCGGTAAGCACGCGAGTGGTATCCTGGAAGGAAGCGGCGGAGATGAAGGAATCCGTCTTGAGGGAAGCCTTGGTGATACCCAGCAGGATGGGCTCGCTCTCGGCGGGACGACCATTCATGCTGACAGTCTCCTTGTTGATGCGAGTGAGAGTGGTGCGATCCACCTCGTCGCCCCAAAGGAGGCCCGTATCGCCGGGGTCCTTGACGCGCACCTTGCGAAGCATCTGGGAAACGATGATTTCGACGTGCTTGTCATTGATTTCCACACCCTGCACACGATACACCTGCTGCACCTTGTTGACGAGGTGTTCCTGCAGAGCTTCCTTACCGCAGATGCGGAGGATTTCATCGGAAGCTTCGGAACCGTCGGACAGGGGTTCACCAGCGCGAACGTAGTCACCATCATGCACGATGATGTGGCGGTCCATGGGCACCAAGTGCTTGCAGGAGATAGCGCCATCATTCTCGTCGCGTTCTTCCATGCGGGAGGAACGGCGGCGGCTCTTGCCGGCAGCCTCGCGGGCCTCGGCATCGCGATAGATGGTCACAACCTTCTTGCCGCGAATCATGGCGTCCTCGATGGTCACGATACCATCCATTTCGGCCAGGGTGCAGGTATCCTTCGGGCGGCGAGCTTCGAAGAGCTCGGCCACGCGGGGAAGACCACCGGTAATGTCGTTCGTCTTCTGAATCTTGCGGGGGGTCTTGGCAATCGGCGTACCGGCAGAAATCTTCTGCTTGTTGTTGACGGCCAGGTATGCACCCGTGGGGATGGGGAACATCTTGGGCTTGTCCTTATCGGTACCGGGCTTGCCGGTGTGCACGATGATACAGGGAGCGAGGTCCTGACGGTGATCGATGATGACGGTCGTACCCTTACCGGATTCGGTGTGACCGGCCTCGGTGCGGCAGGTAATACCTTCAATCATATCGCGGAACTCAACTGTACCACCGATATCGGAGATGACCGGAATGGCGAAGGGATCCCATTCAGCGATGAGCTGGCCGGCTTCGATATCCTGACCATCCTTGACGTGCAGCGTAGCACCCATGGTGAGCTGGTAGGATTCCTGTTCCTTGCCCTCGGCATCGTACACCTTCACGCTGCCGTTCTTGCACAGCACCACCATGTTGCCGTTTTCGTCTTCAACGCAGCGAGCACGCAGGTTTTCGTCGTAAATGACGCGACCGGTGGTCTTGGCGATGAATTCGGGGCGGCTGGTGGAGGCAGAAGCCGTACCACCCACGTGGAACGTACGCATGGTCAGCTGAGTACCGGGTTCGCCGATGGACTGAGCTGCGATGATACCCACAGCTTCACCCACCTTCACGCCCTTGCCGGTAGCCAGGTTGAGGCCGTAGCACTTGGCGCAGCAACCGCGGGAGAGTTCACAGGTCAGCACGGAGCGAACCTTCACCTTCTCGATACCCACGCTCTCAATCTTCTTGGAGGCTTCGTCGGTGATGATTTCGTTGCGAGCCACGATGACTTCCTTGGTCATCGGGTCGAGGATGTCATCACAGGTCACACGGCCATAGATACGGGTGGCAAGGGATGCGATTTCGTCCTCACCATCGTAAATGGCAGTCATGGTGATACCTTCATCCGTACCGCAGTCTTCCTCACGTACGATGACGTCCTGGGCCACGTCCACGAGCTTACGGGTCATGTAACCGGAGTCAGCGGTCTTAAGAGCGGTATCGGCCAGACCCTTACGGGCACCGTGGGTGGAAATGAAGTATTCCAGCACGGAGAGACCTTCACGGAAGTTGGAGGTAATGGGGCGTTCGATAATTTCACCGGAGGGCTTAGCCATCAGACCGCGCATACCGGAGAGCTGCTTAATCTGAGCCTTGTTACCACGAGCGCCGGAGTCCACCATCATGTAGAGGGGGTTGGCCACATTGGAGCCGCCGTTGTATTCCAGCTTGGTGTAGAGTTCCTTCTGGATAGCGTCCGTTGTGGAGGACCAGATGTTCACCACCTTTTCGTAGCGTTCGCCGTTGGTGATAAGACCTTCTTCGTACTGCTCGGTCACCTTGGTCACCTGCTCGTAGGCATCGGCAATCACCTTGTCCTTGTTCTCGGGCACCACCATGTCGACGATACCGATGGAGCAACCGGAGCGGGTAGCTTCCTTATAACCCAGAGACTTGAGGGCGTCGAGCGTTTCCACCGTCTTCTGCTGGCCGCAGGTCTGGTAGCAGCGCCAGATGATTTCACCCAGCTGCTTCTTACCCACGTTGCGGTTGATGTAACCGATTTCGTTGGGCCAGATTTCGTTGAAGCGCACGCGACCGGCGGTCGTGACGATGGTCTTGCGGTTGACGTTCTCCTGGTTGAAGGAAAGACGCTCAAACTCCTTACCGGTCTTGCCGTAATCGGGGTTCTTGAGGCGAATCCATTCGTGGTAGCCAATCTTGCGGGCAGCGATAGCGAACTCCACTTCAGAGATGGACTCGAAGAGGGGCAGCAGGTTCTGGCGGTCCTCATTTTCCTTCACTTCCTTGGCGCGGGTGTGCGTCAGGTAGTAGGAACCAAGAATGATATCCTGGGAGGGGGTGCTGATGGGCTTACCGGAGGCGGGGGAGAAGATGTTGTTGGGAGCCAGCATCAGGAGGCGGGCTTCCAGCTGGGCTTCCACGCTCAGCGGCACGTGCACAGCCATCTGGTCACCGTCGAAGTCAGCGTTGTAACCGGTACAGACGAGCGGGTGCAGACGAATAGCGGAACCTTCAATCAACACAGGCTCGAAAGCCTGAATGGACAGACGGTGCAGCGTAGGAGCACGGTTCAGGAACACGGGGTGGCCCTTGGATACTTCTTCCAAGATGTCCCAAACGAAGGGTTCCTTGCGGTCAATCATCTTCTTGGCAGAGCGCACGGTGTGCACGTAGCCAAGTTCCTTGAGGCGATGAATGATGAAGGGTTCGAAGAGGGAAAGAGCCATCTTCTTGGGCAGACCGCACTGGTTCATGCGCAGGTTCGGACCGATCACAATCACGGAACGGCCGGAGTAGTCCACACGCTTACCAAGCAGGTTCTGACGGAAACGGCCGCTCTTGCCCTTGAGCATATCGGACAGGGACTTGAGGGGGCGGTTGCCGGCACCCGTCACGTGGCGGCCATGGCGGCCGTTGTCGAAGAGGGCGTCCACAGCTTCCTGGAGCATGCGCATTTCGTTGCGCTTGATGACTTCAGGCGTCTGAAGAGCAGCAAGTTCCTTGAGACGGTTGTTACGGTTGATGACGCGGCGATAGAGGTCGTTGAGGTCGCTGGTAGCGAAACGGCCACCGGGCAGCGGCACAAGGGGACGCAGGTCCGGGGGAATCACGGGCAGCACGGTGAGCACCATCCACTCGGGCTTGCAACCGCTGCTCAGGAAGCCCTGGGCGAGCTGCAGGCGCTTGGCCAGCTTGCGCTTGTTCTGCTTGGAGTTGGTCTTCTCCATCTCCTGGCGCAGTTCATCGATGAGGGCGGGCAGATCCACCGTGGCAAGGAGGCGCTGAATAGCAGCTGCACCCATGCCGGCTTCGGGGGCATCATCACCGTAGTCATCCATGAGCTCATCGTACTGCTCCTCGGTGATAATCATACCACGCTCGATGCCGTTGACACCGCGGGGATCGATGACGATGTAATCCTCATAGTAAATCACACGCTCCAGGTCGCGGGCGGTCAGGTCAAGCATGAGACCGATGCGGCTGGGCATGCACTTGTAGAACCAGATGTGAGTGACGGGCACGGCCAGCTCAATGTGGCCCATGCGTTCGCGGCGCACGCGGGCGCTGGTCACTTCCACGCCGCAGCGGTCACACTTCATGCCCTTGTTCTTGGCGCGCTTGTAGCGGCCGCAAGAGCATTCCATGTCGCGGGTGGGGCCGAAGATACGTTCGCAGAAGAGGCCACCCTTTTCCGGCTTGAACGTACGGTAGTTGATGGTTTCCGGGTTTTTAACCTCGCCGCTGGACCAGCGCTGGATGTCCTCCGGGCTGGCAACGGTAATGCAAACCTGGTCGAAGTTCTTAGGCTTCTCGTTGTTAAAGTCGTTGAAAGACATATCGGTGTTAGTATTTGAAGGTTTGAGTGCTGCCTGCACCTGCGGAGCACATGCAGGCAGCGGTTACAGGTTTACATATCGGAATCGTCTTCGTCCTCGTCGTCTTCCATTTCCAGCTCGGCGTCATCTTCGTCATCTTCGAAATCATCGAAGTCGTCGTCATCGTCGAAGCTGTCGGTGTCGTCATCGTCCAAGCCCTCGCCATCAGCAAGCAACTGGAAGAAGTCGTCCGTAGTCTGCGGAGCATTTTCGAGGTCCTTCTTCTCCAGCGGCTGCACGTTGAGGCAGAGTGCCTGCATTTCCTTGATGAGCACGTTGAAGGATTCGGGAGTACCGGCTTCCAGGGAGTTGTCGCCCTTAACGATATTCTCGTAGATACGGGTACGGCCCTGTACGTCGTCAGACTTGACTGTAAGAAGTTCCTGCAGCGTGTATGCTGCACCGTAAGCCTCCATGGCCCACACTTCCATTTCACCGAAACGCTGACCACCGTGCTGAGCCTTACCGCCCAGGGGCTGCTGCGTGACGAGTGAATACGTACCAACGGCACGGGCGTGTACCTTATCAGCCACAAGGTGGTTCAGCTTGAGCATGTAGGTGTAACCTACCACAACGGGATAGTGGAAGTACTCACCAGTCAGGCCGTCAATCAAGCGACTCTTACCAGCAACGGAACCATCCTTACCATCGCCCACCCAGGAGAATCCGGGCACCTGCTTGGCCTGGCTCATGAAGTCCCAGATCTGGGATTCCTGAATA
>JAZRRO010000039.1:0-28327 GCA_045650805.1 Akkermansia sp. | reverse complement strand
GGGAAGGGGGGAGGTAATCAAAGGTAATTTACCCCTGCGGGATAGGGAATTTCTGCCTGCGGCAGAGGGAACTTGCCCCTGACGGGGCAGGGAATGTTGCGGCTACGCCGCAAGGTGGAGGAGGGGGATGCAGAGCGATTTTTCTTGCCAAGGGGGAGCAAAGGGGGATAAAGTGTGCGCATGAAGATGTTGTTGTTCGGGGCGAGTGGGCGCACGGGGCAGGTGGTGGCGCGGCAAGCGCAGGAGGCCGGTTGGCTGGTGCTGACCCCGGCCCATGCGGAGTGTGATTTGGCTGATGAACGCGCGGTGGTGGAGACGGTGCTGGGCAGTGGGGCTGATGTCGTGGTGAATAGCGCGGCTATCAGCGGGCTGGAGGCCTGCCTGGATGACCCGCTGCTGGCGCACCGGGTGAATGCGATGGCTCCGGCTGCCATGGCGTTGGCCTGCCGCCACACCGGGGCACGTTTTGTGCATCTTTCGACAGACTATGTGTTGGCGGGACACCGTGCCGGCAAGAAGAATGAGGCAGCCAAGTGCAAGCCGGTGAGCGTGTATGGCGAGAGCAAGCGCGAGGCGGAGTTGGCTGTGTTGGAGGCTCTGCCCACGGCGGTGGTGTTGCGCGTATCATGGATATGCGGCAACCCGCAGAAGCCGGCTTTTGTGGAGCAGACGGTGGCACGGGCTCTGGCGGGGCAACCCTTGGCGGCTATTGGGGATAAAGAATCCCTGCCGACGGATGCGGAAGATATAGCGCGTGTGGTGTTGGCGATGGCCGATGCAACGGCCGGGGGTATCTGGCATGTGTGCGCCGGTGGTGAGCCGGTGAGCTGGCATGATTGCGCGGTGCTGGCGCTGCAATGCGCTGTGGAAGAGGGAGCGTTGGCTGTGGCGCCCGCGGTGGCTGCGCAGAAGCGGGCCGAGGTGGCGTTCTTCCGCGAGGAAAGACCCCGCTACACAGCGATGGATAATGAAAAATTGCAGGCTATGGGGATAACCATGCCCGATGCGGCAGAGACCATTCGCCGCGTGGTGAAGCGCTACCTGGCTTATTTGAGCAGGAAGTGACGCCCCTGAACGCAGTAGTTCAAGCCGCTCCAGAGGGTGAGGACGACGCTGATCCACATGAGCGCCGCGCGGAAATACTCTGCCACGATGCCGACGGAGAGGCTGTGCAGGGGTTCAAAGAGGTTGGGGCCATAGGCCAAGTGCACCAGGCAGGCGATGCAGTAGGCCAGCTGGATGCCGGTTTTCCATTTGCCGCACCAATCCGCAGCGATGACGTAGTTCTGCGTGGCTGCAACCTGGCGCAGACCGGTGACCAGGAACTCACGGAACAGGATGAGAATGGTGACCCAGAAGGGGCACATGCCCACGTAGGTGAGGTAGACGAATGCGGAGCAAACAAGAATCTTATCTGCCAGCGGGTCTATCAACTTGCCGAAATTGGTGACCAGATTGTACTTGCGGGCAAGGTAACCATCCAGAAAATCGCTGATGGCACCGGCCACAAAGGCCCAGAGCGCAATGCACCCCGCCAGGGAGATGGGAACGAAGTAGCCTTGGAACGCCATGGAATCCACTGGGCTGTCACCGTGGATGGGGGCCACACCACCCCAAGCCAGTACAATCGTGAAGACCAGAACAAGCAGAATGCGTACCAGGGTGATAGTGTTGGGGAGATTCAACATCGTTGCTGCACCCTTTATACCACCGCCGGGCAGTAACATGCAAGCGAAAACACCGCCCGGGCTCACAAACATAAGACGATATGACACGAAGTGAGGGTGGGGATGCCAAAATATCTCTTGAAAAGGACATCTTGCTTCCAACACATTGTCATGGACATATTCTTGGCTTGAAAGCGCGGAATGTTTTGCTATACTGCCTGTCATGAACGGATTTCGCATTACTCTTTTGATTTTGCTTTGCCTGGCAGTGTCGCTCATGTTTTATGCTGTGATGGTGGTGGTGCCGAGCTGGCAGAATCAGTATGGTGAGTATCAGGCTTCTCAGAAACTGGCAGAGTATCAGCGTAATAACGATAATCACCGCATGCGTATGGAGCAGTTTGGCCCCGAGGCGGAGACGCCGGAGATTGCCCAGGCGCGCGCCGATGCCGAGGAAAGCGCCCGCAAGGGTGAGCAAGCCCTGAATGAGGCGGAGGAGAGCATTGTGATTGCTGCTGCCAAGCGCAAAGAGGAAGCCGCCCTGGCCAAACAGGCATCCGAGGAGGCCAATGCCCCCCAACCGCTGGGCCTGGTGGCTGCCTTTGACCCGGAATGGAATGCCATCATGATCAAGCCGGTGAGCGAGGTGCCGATGCACCCGGGATTTGTGGTGGCTGTGCGCCGCGAAAGCCGCATTGTGTGCGAGGCAGTGATTGACAGCCTGGATACGGAATCCGGGCAGTACAGCGCCACGGTGAAAGCAGCGGATTTGGGGAAGGTGATTTCTTCCGTTTCCTCGGAATCAGCTCTCAAGCCCGTTGTGGGGGATGAAATCATTGAGTCTCCTTTCCCCAGCAGCTCCGAGCTGCGCGGTGGTACGGGACTGGAGCCGGCTCCGCTGCCCGCTGCGGCTCCCGATGCCGCTCCTGCCGAGGATGCGCTGCCTGTGATTGATGCAACCCTCACTCCGATGCCCTGATGCCCCAGGAACGCCCAGCGTTGTTCGGCCAGGTGCCGAGTTTTTCATTTGAGTTCTTCCCGCCCAAGACGCCGGAGGGTGCGGCTGCGTTGTTTGACACGGTGATGAAGCTGCGGGCCTTTCGCCCCAGTTTTGTGAGTGTGACCTACGGGGCCGGTGGCGGCTCGCGCGAGCTGACACGCTCTGTGGTGCAGGATATCCAGGAAAGCGGTATCCCCACGGTGCCGCATCTCACCTGCGTGGGCCACACGGAGGAAGAGTTGGAGGATATTTTGGAAGGGTATGTGAATGCCGGTGCCCGCGCGGTGCTGGCTTTGCGTGGGGATCCTCCCCGCAACCGTGTGTATGACCCCTCGCGCGATGCGTTCCGCCATGCATCAGATTTGGTGCGCTTCATCCGCTCGTGGGAAGAAAAGCGCAAGTTGCCTTTCCGCCTGACGGTGGGCGTGGCCGGTTTCCCCGAGGGGCACCCGGATACGCGCAACCGCATCCGCGAGATGGATTACCTGAAAGCCAAGCTGGATGAAGGAGCGGATTACATCTGCACGCAGCTTTTCTTTGATAACCACGCCTTTTTTGATTACCGCGACCGCTGCCGCCTGCTGGGCATCAACGTGCCGATTATCGCCGGTATCATGCCTGTGACCTCCATTTCCAGCATGAACCGCATGGCGGAGCTTTCGGCCGGCACGAACTTCCCCGCGCGCCTGCTCAAGGCCATGCTGCGCGCCGGTGGTGATAAAGCCAGCATCGAGCGCATTGGCATCAACTACGCCAGCAACCAGTGCAGCGAGTTGCTGGATGCCGAGGTGGATGGCATCCATTTTTACACCCTCAATCGCTCCCGCGCTACGCTGGAAATTTACCGCAATCTTGGTATCAACAACTATTTTGATGTGGACCGCATCCACATGCTCAGTAATCTCTACAAATCCTGACCTATGGACAACTACAATAAGAACAGCGAGGAAGATGCCCCGCTTTCCCCGGAAGAAATCAAGGCTATTGGCGAAATCCAGATTGGCCCCGCCAAGCACGAAGTGTTCCTGAACAAGCACTACAAGAAGCTCATTGTGGGCGGGTTGGCCCTGGTGGTGGCCGCCAGCGCTGCCATCTGCTACGCCACCTATGTGCAGCAGCGCGATGAAGATGCCGGTGCCGCCCTGGTGAGCGCCATGAAGTTGACAGCTCCCGGCAATGCTGCAGCCCCGGATATGTATGATGCTGCCCAGCTGGCCACCGTGGTGGGGGACTATGCGCCCACGCCTTCTGCTCCCACGGCTGAGCTGATGGAGGGCCTTTCTCTGCTGACGGCTGAGGGTGACAAGCAGCAGACCGGTATTGCCCGCCTGGAGCAGGTGGCTGCCAATGCCACCAATACGCTCATCAGCGCCCGCGCCCGTGCCGCCCTGGCTGCGCACTATATGCGCAGTGGTGATAATGACAAGGCTGCCACGGAGTGGAACAACATCGTCAACCTGCCGCAGAACCCCTACACGGCTCTGGCCTACCTCTGCCTGGGGGATTTGGCCAAACAGGGCGGGGATATTGAAGGCGCCCGCACATTCTACAAGCAAATCAGCACGGCTTGCCCCTCCAGCCCGTTGGCCCGCCAGGGGGCGGCTGAGCTGCGACTGATGCTGCTGGAGGTGGATGCACCCAAGCAGGAAGTGCCCGCTCCCAAGCAGGAGACCCCCGCCACCAATCCCTTTGCCAATCCTTTTGGCCCCTCTCCCATGGCTCCGGCCTCCACGGGTGGTGATTTCTCCTTCCCCTCCACCTCGACTCTGCCCGGCTCCGGGAATTGACGTATGGCGATGCACCGGGACCACTTCTCCATGCTCTCGGAGCTGGAGCGTCTGGCTGCCATGGCTCTGGACCCTGTGCGGGTGCATGAGCTGGGGCCGGACCAGTGGCCTGTGGCTATGCTGGCAGCAGCTCTCATTGCCGGTGGCGATGAGAGCCGCCGCACGGAGTTGATGAAAGCGTATGGCGTGTTTGTGCAGAAGAACGCGCCCGCTGCCCGAGCTGCCAGTCTGGTGCAGCTTTCTCGTTTTGTAAGTGCCAACAAGGGAAACGGATGGCGCGGATTTTTGCCCGCTGCCCTGGCCGATCCCGATGCCGCGCTGCGCCGCAAAGCGGCGGTGTATATGGCCACGCTGGCTACCCCCGGTGAGCTGGAGCGTTTCACCGGCATTGCAGAATTGGTGCGCCGCCTGGCGGGGGATGAACCCGCCCCGGCCACGATACTGGATGCCCTGCTGAGCCTGGGGGATATGCGTTTCCTGCCGCTGCTGGAGCAGCTGTATGCCCTGCCTGAGGCGCGACTGGAAGCTTGGCTGGGTGAGCTGGAGGTGGTGCCCAACCACTTCTCCTGCCAGTGGATGCTGGGGCTGCTGGAAGCCCGCCCCGGCCTGGCTGATGCTCTGGTGAGCGTGTGGCAGCGCACGGCCGCCAAAGCGAGCGTCCTGATAGATTTGACCCTGCCGGTGCCCACCTGGGCCTTTACTACGGCAGCTCCCCAGCCTTTGCATGGCTGGACCCCGCAGGAATACGTGCCCCGTATGCTGCCGCGCCTGCTTCCTCATCTGAATGAAGAGCAGGCGCAGAAGGTGCGAGCCGCTTTTGGTGCGGCCTGAACCGGACTTGTTTGAGATTTACGCTCCGGCTTCTTCAAGGAAGGGCTGGAGGTGGATGAATACCACACGGGGGCGCGCAAAACGGAAATCTGAACAACAAAACAGCCGCTCTTGGGAGCGGCTTCAAAAAGTACGGGGGATAGGACTCGAACCTACGACCTCCACCATGTCAAGGTGTTGCTCTACCAACTGAGCTACCTCCGCATGTGAACTGGGCAGGGATGGATTCGAACCATCGAAATCGTACGATAGCAGATTTACAGTCTGCCCCCTTTGACCGCTCGGGAACCTACCCATTCTTTGCATGGCTTCCTTATCGGAAAGCGTGCGACGGGAGTTTACACGCTTTTGATGCGAATTGCAAGCTTTTTTTTGAGATTTTTTAATTTTTTTGCGTTTTGAGTTTGCGGAGAGCGGGGATGAGGAAGATAAGGCCCAGAGCAACAATAGCAAAAGAGAGGTATTGGCCGCGGGTGATGCCGTGCCAGGTGTCGGCATCAGGTTCGCGGAAGCATTCTGTGGAGATGCGTGCGGCGGCGTACATGAAGCAGAACAGAGCGGAGAAGATGCCGGCGGGGGCGTTTTTCCACCCCAGGCGCAGGGCTATCAGCACAATGAAGATGATGAGGCCCTCTCCCAGGGCTTCAAAGAGCTGGGAAGGGTAGCGCGGGGTCAGAAACTGCCCCAGAGTTTCGCGGAAGGTGTCATTTTCGCGGCTCAGGCGCATGAATAAATCGTAGTAGCTTTCCGTGGGGGCGCCGGCGGCGTCGGTGTGGGCCAATGTTTCGATGGGGGCGCCCATGGCGTGGTCGAGGGCCACCTTTGCCTGGATTTGGGTGGTGGCGGGCAGGGAGAAGTATTCCTGGGGGAACTTCATGGCGATGGCGTTGGTGGCAGAGGTGACTCGGCCATACAGCTCGCCGTTGATGAAATTGGCCACGCGGCCGAAGAAGATGCCGATGGTGCTGACGATGGCGAGGCCATCCGTCACGGCGGGGAGACTGAGCTTATATTTGCGGCAATACCATATAGCTACCAGCAAAACGGCGATGATACCCCCGTGCGAGGCCATGCCGCCCTCCCACACGCGCAGCACCCAGAGCGGGTCATTGCAGAAGCCGCTCCAGCCGTGCTCCGGCAGCCAGTAAAAGAAGAACTCACCAAAGCGCCCACCCAACAACACGCCGAAAATGCAGACGGTTGTCACAAAATCACCCAGTTTGGAGGATTCAACAGCGTAGAGCTTTTGCTTGGAGAGCCATTGGAGCACGAGGTAGCCCAGAATGAATCCACCGACATAGGCCAGGCCATACCAACGGATGGCAAGGGGGGTACCGGGAATGTCCAGAAGGACGGGGTCGATGTTGTGAATATAGGTGGCAAGAGTGTTCATATCGGCTTGTTTTTATATACCACAAGATAGCAATATACCACAAGGGCAATGACGTGATTTTAGCGGAAATGCGTGCGCGAGGGCGCTGCTATACAGTTCAAAGTGCGCATTTCTTTCAAAAAAAAGCGTGATGGTGCAAGATTCTTCTCGCCAAGTGGGGGCGAATTGTGTATAAGTATACCACAAATCTGACGTTTCTATCATGAAAAACTTCTTTCTGTCTTTAGTTGTTGCCGCGTTGTTTGGTGTGCCGTTTGCAACCGCCCGTGATGCTACAGATGTGCAAGTGACACTGAAGCAGCAGGCTGGCAAGCCTGTGGCTGTACACAAGTTGGCGGCTTCCGGTAATTTTAATTTCGGTACGGAGAGCATCATGCAGCAGCACAAGACCGGTGGCTGGCATGTGGTGAATATCCCGCTGGAGGTTGAAGGCTATACCAAGAAAAAGGATGATAATGGTAATTACCTCCCCGTGCACTATATCCCCTCCCTCACGGTGAAGGTGTATCTTCTCTTTAAGCACGAGGATCCGAACGGCAAGGAAAAGCCCAAGGGCGTGTTGCTCAGCAAGGAGTTGAAGTACGTCAATATTCCCATTCCTTCTGCCGGTAAGAAGAAGGGTGTGCGTATGAATGAAATCTACGCCGGTGTCTTCATTTCCCCTGCTGATGCCTGGAAGATTAGCGAAAAGACGAAGGGCGAGCTTGCCGGTACCTTGGTGGCCTATGCTGTAGATGCTTCTTACAAGGAAGCTTCCAGCTGCATGAACTCCGACAAGGAAGCACACCCCCAGTACTGCGTGATTGACAACAAGCTGGAACGCACCTGGGACCTCAAGGGCAAGTGGTGGAACAAGTCCGGTGATACCATGGGCGCATCCCTCAAGGCTATCTCCGAAACGCCCTATGCCATGGTTTATGGCAATTTCTATCCGGAGATGTCCCCGATTGTGGGCTCCGGCGCTGCTCCTGTGATGGGCTCTACCCCGCTGACGGGCATGGAAACCACCTCTATGGACTCCACTCCCACCGCCACCGATACTACTTCTACGGACAGCACCTCTGCCACAGAAGATAGCGCCGGTGTTGAGGTGGATGCTGAAAGCACGACCGGCAAAAAGAACCGCGGCAAGAATAAGAATCGCCGCAGCCGTCGTTGATGTTCTGATTTGATTTTCTTAACTTATTACTGATTAGCCATGGCTGAATATAAGACAACCGTCGCTCTTGAGATTGGCGCACAAAGCGTCACCATGGGCGTGTTTACCCCGGCGGGGAAGGGGTTTGCGCTTTCCCGCTATGCTCGCAGGGAGATTTTGCTCGACCCTGTGGAGGAAGGGATGAGAATGGATTACGTGAGCAGCGCAATCGGCGAGCTGGTAAGCGAGCTCAAGGTCAAGGGTAGCGATGTTCGCAATGTTGTATCCGGGCAGCAGGTCTTCATGCGCTTCATCAAGCTGCCTGCTCTGGATATGGATGATATCTCTGAGCAGGTGGGTTACGAAGCCCAGCAGCATATCCCGTTCCCTCTGGAGGACATTGTGTACTCCTACCAGGAATTGGCCGACCGCGGCGAGGGCGAACGCGAGGTGCTGCTTGTGGCTATCAAGAAAGATGTGTTGGATAACCTCAACGGCCAGGTGGAAGGCAACAGCCTCCGCACCCGCAGTGTGGATTGCTCCATCACCTCTCTCTACAATGCTTTCCGCGTGAGCTATCCTGATGAAGATGCCCCCGTGATGCTGCTGGATATCGGCGCCAAGACGACTGATATCATCTTTGCAGAAGCCGGGCGTTTCTTCACCCGCTCTGTCACGGCTGCCGGTTCTTTTGTGACCAACACGATTGCTCGCGAGTTTAATCTGAACTTCCGCGAAGCTGAACGCGTGAAGCTGGAGCAGGGTATTGTATCCCTCGGCAATGGGCACACGGATTCCATGCCCGAGCAACAGGCTGCGCTCGCTACGGCTATTCGCAATGCCATGGGCCGCCTGAGCTCCGAAGTGCAGCGTACGATTAATCACTACCGCGCTCAGTACAAGGGGAACCCGCCCACCAAGGCATACATTTGCGGTGGTGGCGCTCGTCTGCCCTATGCTCTGGAATTCTTGCAGAATGCTCTCAACATCCCCGTAGAGTACCTGAACCCGCTCAATGCTTTCTCCGTCGGTAACAAGGTGGATGCAGATGCCTTGGAGCAGGATTACCTGTGCCTGGGTCCTGTGGCCGGTGCTGCCGTGTCCGGTGCCGGTGTGGGTGAGTTCAATATTGACCTGGTGCCCACAAGCGTAGGCAAGGAGCGCGCCGAAATGCAGATGATTCCCAAGGTCATCGCCGCCGGTGTGATTGCTCTGGCCGGTGCCGGTTTCTATGCGTATGCTGCCGGTCAGGCTGCTTCTGAAGCCGAGGCTGCCTACAAGCAGGTAGCCCGCGTGGAGCAGGAGGTGGATTCCCTCAATGACAGCATTGAAACAGCTCGCGGCCGCTATGACCGCTCCATGAAGAAAGTGCAGGAGCTTTCCAAGCTTTATGCCATGCGCACAGCCTACCCGGATGTGCTCAAGCAGCTTTCTGAACGCAGTGCTTCCGTCAAGTTCTGGTTCACTGAATTTGCTCCCCTCATCAACTATGATGTGTCTTCCACCTCTCTGGCCGGGTCGACAGATACGAAGGGCACGCGCCTGATTGATATGAACAAGAGCCGCAATGGCAGCATTGATTCTTCCATCAACCGCGCCCCTGATTCCGTGGACACCAGCAAGCGTGGCAAAGCTCCTATGGTGACAGCCATTTATGTGACCGGCTACACCGCCAAGAAGCCGGGTGATGAACGCAGCATTGAGCAGCGCCAGGTCATTTACGATCTCGTGGATAAGAATTTTGATGAACGCAGCGCCGATTCTCTCTTCTCCTACCAGAATGCAGAAGTGCGCCGCGACCAGAATCATTACTTCCAGTTCATCGACAGCAAGGCCTCCAAGGGCAAGATGCAGGTTCCGGACTATGTGGAGAAATTCATGATGGTCATGCCGCTCAAGTCTCCCATCGCCATTCCTGAACTCAGCGGTGATAAATAACACATTAACACGTTCTCTTTTCTCATGAATATACTTGAAAATAAGCGAGTCGTTCTGCTCTCTGCTGTGTTTGCGCTGGGCTTTGCCGGGCTGACCTATATGGGCTACAGCAGCTCCCAGAAGTTCGCAGCAACCGATGCCGAACTGAAAAAGATTGGTGAAAAATTCCAGGATTACAATCAGGCTGAATTGCCGCCCACCGCGGCCAATCGCAAGGCTATTGTGGCTGCTTGCAAGGATGTGGACAAAATCAGCGCTGATATGCAGGCCGA
This sequence comes from Akkermansia sp., assembly GCA_045650805.1. GTDB lineage: Bacteria > Verrucomicrobiota > Verrucomicrobiia > Verrucomicrobiales > Akkermansiaceae > Akkermansia. The sequence continues at coordinate 18,301 of JAZRRO010000039.1, read as the reverse complement.
GATGGATAAGTACGCCGCTTTTTGCTATGGTGACGGCAAGGTGCTTTCTCCTGTAGATTTCCAGAACCAGGTGCGTGCTGCCATCGCTGAGATTCAGAATGAAGCCAATGATAAGGGGTGCACTCTTTCTGCCCCTGCCATGGATTTGGGTATGGCTTCCTTCAAAAATGCTGCTGCAACGGAGGCTGAAGTGCCCTACCGCAGCTTCCAGCTCAAGGCTGTGCGCCGCGTGGCTGATGCCATCATCAATTCCGGAGCTCCCTCTCTGGATAAGATTTACTGCGCTCCTTTGCCTGAGGAAGCCACAAACGCCCGCAAGGGGAAGGGCGCTGCCTACTTCCCGCTGAGCTTCCAGGTGGCCTTCACCGCCAAGCGTGGCGTTGAAACGGACGGTCAGACGGATGAATTGCTCAGCGTGCTGCCCCGCGTGATGAATGCGCTCACCAGCGATAAGGATTTCTTCCTCATCGTGACGGGTGCTGCCGTCAGCTCCGATGCTTCCTTGCCGGCTCGCGATGCTTATCAGGAACCCGCTGCTCCGGTGGCTCAGGGTGATGACCTGGGCGCCGAAGATGGCGAGGCCAAGGCTGCTGAGGCTCCCGAAGCTCGCGTCATCGCTGTGCGTAAAACAGGCGGCGCAGATGAAACTGTGCGCGTACACCTCAATCTGCAGGTGCTTTATTTTAACCCCGCAAAAGGTAAGTAACTTTTAACAACGACTATCTGATTATGGCAGATCAATCCAATCCCGGAAGAAACGCTCTCATTATCGGCGTCGTGCTTGGCCTGGCCACGGCTGGTCTCGGTGTGTATACCATGACCGGCAGCAAGGCTACACGCCCTGTGACGGAGCTTGATGCCGCCGGTACCAAGGCTGCAACTCTCACCGCACAGGCAGAGCAGGCAAAGGCTGAAAAAGAACGCAGCCGCAAGATTGTGGACGTGGCTCCTGAGGGGGCTGTTGTCAACAATAAGCCCCGCTTTACGCCCATTTTCTTCTCTCCCGAGCTGTGGCAGGTATCCATCGACAGCAAGAAAATCACCACTGTTATCGATATCTATGACCCCAAAGCCGAGAGCTTGCACAATGGTGTGCCCAACGCTTGGTTTATTTCCAACAATATCTCCGATGCGCTCGGCCGTGCAGACGGCTTGTCGCTCGACAGCGATGGTGACGGCTTCAGCAATAAAGAAGAATTTGATGCCAAGACTATCCCTTCCGACCCCAACAGCCTTCCCCCGCTGATTGAGGCCGGCAAGCCCAACCACAAGCTTGTGGTGGTTGGTACCAACGAGGCTAAGGCTGTCATCGAGGTGGAAGGTATGCTTGCATACGATGCCAATCCTGTGGAAACGAGCATCACCATTCATCAGGATCGCTCCGGCTCCAAGCGCGTGGGCAAGAAGATTAAGGTGAAACCCGGTGATTCTTTCGATTTGACGGGCACGCCTCCCGCTGCCGGCAAGCGCTTCACTGTCGTTGGCTTTGAAAAGGCTTCGTTCTCTGATTCCGTCGGCAACAAGTCTGATGAAACCGTGCTGCGCGTGCGTGACAATAAGACTCTTTCCGGTGAAAAAGAATTCGTGATTCGCCCCGGTCTGAGCCGCGTTCGCCCCGGTGCCAAGAATAATGACCTTAATACCCCCAATGTCAAGGGCCGCGATATTAATGACGCTTCTGCCACCCTCTGCGTGACAGCAGGTCCCAAGGCCGGCACAAAGTTTGATGTCAATCTGAACGAAACCTTCAAAATCCCCGGCAATGAAACCATATCCTGCACCCTCGAATCAATCGATGCTCAGGGTACCGTAAATGTGCGCCCGAATGGGGCTGAAAGCCCGATTTTGGTGCCCAAAGCAGCTAAATAACCCTCAATTTCCTACCAAAACCTCAAAAAAACGCAATTTTTTAAATTGTAGACTTTACATCTTCTCAGTTTTCTGACATAAATTAGACATTACCATGAACCACGCACCTCTCATTCACTCAAAGCGCACGATGATGCTTGCTGCCATCGCTCTCTCCTGCCCCTTTGCGCAGGCTGGGACCGCTGGTTATCTGAGCACCTCGACAGCCGCAGGCACCAGCGAAGTCGGCCCCTCTGCCGTATATGCTGGTCAGCTCTCTACTCAGGATGGTATTAATGCACGTGAAGCTGCTCGCCGCAAGGCCATGACGCTGGAAGCCCAGCAGCTCCTGCAGGAAGGCCGCCTTGCTTATGCTGATGGCAAGTACACGGAAGCTCTGGAGAAATACCAGGCTGCCTGGACTCGCATCCCCAAGGCTCCTGCCACCGAGAAATTCCAGGATTTCATCATCAAGAGCATTGGCGATGCTTCCATCGCAGTGGCTATTGAATACTCCAAGGTTGGCCGTTATGACGACGCTGAACAGCTTCTGCTCGATGTTCTCAGCCGCGACCCCAACAACCGTCGTGCCCGCAAGGAACTTTCCGTCCTTCGCGACCCGGTGCGCAATAATCCCGCTCTCACCCCCGAGCACGTTAAGAACGTGGAAGAAGTGAATCGTCTTCTGACCCTTGCTTACGGTTACTATGACCTTGGCAAGTTTGATGAAGCATACGCTGAATTCAACCGCGTCATTCAGATTGACCCCTACAACTCCGCTGCTCGTCGTGGTCAGGAAGCTGTGAGCAAGCGCCGCTCTGCTTACTACAGCACCGCTCGTGATTCCTTCCGTGCCAAGGCTCTGGCTGAGGTGGACGCTCTCTGGGAAGAATCCATGCCCCAGGAGCTGCCCGACATTGAACTGGGTGGTGGTGAAGTTGTTGCCCAGATTTCCGAGCAGCAGATTCGCAATGACGAAAACCTGAGCAAGATGCAGATTTCCTCCATCAGCTTCGAGGATACTCCTGTGGAAGATGCTCTTGATTTCCTTCGCGGTGAAGCTCGCAAGAACGGCATCCAGATTAACTTCATGTTTGAGGCTGCCAAGAAGCAGACCTCTACACCTGCTCCTGCTTCCGATGATGAGGATGAGGAGGATGAGGAAGCCGCAGCACCTCAGCCCGTTGTTGCTGCTATCCCCGAGGCTATCATTCCCAAGCTGGTGGTGCAGAACGTGTCTGCCAAGGAATTGCTGCAGATGATTTGCTCCCAGGCCGGTTGCCAGTACCGCGTGGATGACAACGCCATCGTGGTGTACCAGACCGGTTTCGGTGCTGAAAAGATGTTCAAGCGCAAGTGGAAGATTTCCCGTGAAATCTTCGACGCCAACGCAGGCGAAGAAGGAGGCGACGAAGATGAGGAAGATGCATTCTCCGATGGCGGTGGTGCTGCTCCCCGCAAGCCCATCGATGCCAAGGCTGCTCTGACCCGCCTGGGCGTGAGCTTCCCCAAGGGTGCCAATGCTCAGTACTCCTCCAGCCTGAACCTCCTCACCGTGGAGAACACCGCTGACAACCTCGACATCGTGGAAGAAGTGGTGAACGACTACCGCCGTCGTCTGCCCCAGATGGTGAAGGTGAGCGCCAAGTTCATCGAAGTGGCTCAGACCAACGAAGAAGAACTCAGCTTCGACTGGGTCGTGAATCCCTTCTCCGTTGCCAACGATGGTTCTACCTATCTTGGTGGCGTGAACGGCACATCCTCCACTCCCCGCCGTACGTACAATGACTTCGTGACCAGCGGTGGTGCTGCCTATGCCAACAACTTCTCCGGCAATGGCACCTGGCCTGTGTCCCCCGGCAACTCCCTGACTGACAGAACGGACCCCATCTCCAACGGTCTCATGACTGGTGGTCTCCGCTCCGGTTCCGGTGCTCTTTCCGGTAACAGCATGGATGCTCTGGTTTCCTCCGGCTCCGCTGCTTCCAACACCAGCACTTCCCCCGCTCCCGGCATCCTTTCCCTCTCCGGTATTTATGACTCTGGTTCCTTCCAGATGATTATGCGCGGCCTTTCCCAGAAGAAGGGTGTGGACGTGATGTCCGCTCCCAGCCTGGTGGCTCGTCCCGGCCAGTTGGAATACACCCCCGATCCTGACCCCCTGGCCAGCGACCAGAAGGGTGATGACGATTGCGCCAAGATTGAAGTGATTCGCCGATTCATCTACCCCACGGCTTATGATGCCCCCGAAATCGGCTCCAACAGCAACAACTACAACAACAATAACAACAACAACGACAACTACAGCAGCGGCATGCCGATTGCTTCCCCCGCCAACCCCTCCGAATGGGGCGTGGAAGAAGTGGGTATCGTGATGCGCTTCCGTGTTGACCCCGAGTTGGAAAACAGCGATATCATCAAGTTCAACCACTTCGAAATCAAGGTTGTGAACTTTGAAGGTTTCGTGAACTACGGCTCCCCCATTACGGCCGGTGTGACCACCAAGACCCAGATTGAGCACATCACCCTTACGGAAAACCGTATCGATATGCCCATCTTCAGCCGCCGTTATGTGAACTCCAACCCCTGCATCTATGATGGCCACACCATCGCCATCGGCGGTATGATTGAAGATACCGTGCAGAAGGTGGAAGACAAGGTGCCCGTATTCGGTGACCTGCCCCTCATTGGTCGCTTCTTCCGCAGCAATGCTGAATCCCACGTTCGCAAGAACCTGATGGTATTCGTGACGGCTGAGAAGATTGACCCGACCGGCAAGCCCACCCGCCTCCGCGACCGCGGCACCGGCGACAACCCCACGGCTGGTACCTCCACCCCCAGCCTCTTCCCCGACGACGGTCTGGCTAATCCCTAATCTCGTCTGAGGTTCAATGGTAACTTTGACCCGCTCCTTGCCCAGTGCAGGGAGCGGGTTTTCTCTTCTTTTTGAGCGAATGAATGAAAAAAATACGAAAAAATGCAAAATTTGTCTTGCAATGCGTAAAATAATATGCTAAATTGCCCGTGCACTGCTAAGCGGCAGTCAAAAAAGAAAGTCTGGATCGTCTAGAGGCCTAGGACTCGCGCCTTTCACGCGCGCAACACGGGTTCGAATCCCGTTCCAGATGTGAAACAACGAACCTCTTCCGCATGGGAGAGGTTTTTTGTTCCCCTGAACTTGTATGAAGGAAGCAGCACAGAACAATCAATTGGCCGGGAGGCTCCCCCGCATGAAATGGGTAGATATGCACGAATTGCGCCGCTTGCTGGTGCTGATGTTGCCATTGTATATTGCTAATTTGATGCATATTGGCATGGGGGTGATTGATACCATCATGGCTGGTGTGGCCGGGCCGGTGGAGTTGGCTGCTGTGGCGCTGGGAACCTCTGTGACAGCGCCTATCATGGTGGCCGTGGGGGCGGTGTTGACGATTGTGGGCCCGATGGTATCGCGGCTACGCGGCGCCGGGTGCGAAGGAAAAATCGGTTTGCTGCTCAACAATGCGAAAGCGTTGGCGTACCTTCTCATGGTGCTGGAGCTGGTGGCTTTGTATGCAGGGAGTCTTATTTTTCCCTACGTGACGGACGATGCCGCGTTGGCACACAAAGCCGCCTGGTATGTTTATTATATGATGTTGGGCGTGCCGGCCAGTGTCATGTTGCGTGCGGTGCAGGGGAATTTTGAAGGCTACGGGCAGACCCGCCCGGCCATGGTGCTGGCGCTGATAGGGCTGGCGCTGAATGTGCCGCTTGATTTGGTGTTTGTGCTGGGGTATTGTGGCATGCCTGCGCTGGGTGGTGCCGGGTGTGGATTGGCCACGGCTTTGATTCACTGGATGATTGTGGGCGGGTTGATTTTGCTCATGTTTGTCTCTCGTCAGCATCGTTTGCATGCGCAGCAGATGTTTACGCCGCGCAAGGTAGATACCAGCTTGTGCCGCCGCATTTTTGTATTGGGCTTGCCTATTGGCATTGCTTCTCTGTGTGAGCTGGGCTTTTTTTGCGTGGTCATGCTGATTATAGCGCCCCTGGGTGAGCTGATGGTGAGCGCCCAGCAGGTGGCCATCAATGTATCTGGTGTGATTTTCATGCTGCCGCTCAGCTTGGGTATTGCGGCCTCCATTCGCGCGGCTTATCACGTGGGCGCCCAGCGCAAAGAGGCGTTCGACGCCATGGTGCGCACAGTGAGCCTGATGTCATTTGTGTTGGTATCCGCGGTGATGGTGCTCAGCATCATTTTCCGCCGCGATATTGTGATGCTGTATACAGATTCTCCCGTTGTCATCGAGCTGGCTCAGCTGCTGATTCTTTTCTGTGCATTTTACCAGCTGCCGGATGCCACCCAGGCGCTCTTTTCCGGGTTGCTGCGTGGCTGCCATGATACGCGCATCATCACGTGGATTAATCTCAGCTGCTATTGGCTGGTGGGCTTCCCTCTGGCATACACCTTGGTGCGCACCGATTGGATTGTGCCGGCCATGGGGCCTGCCGGTGCCTGGGTGAGCTTCATTGTCGCGCTGACTCTGGCTGCCATCCTGTTTCTTATTCGCTTTTCGCGCACGCGTCGCAAGTGCTTCCCGCAATAATCTCACCCTCTCATCTCCTATATGAAAGAACTCTCCTGGAAAAATTGGTTGAATCCCACAGAGCTGTGGAAGTTGATTATCTTGACGCTGCCGCTCTATATTGCCAACCTCACCCGCATTGGTATGGCTGTGACTGATACAATCGTGGCGGGTAAGGCGGGCCTCACGGATTTGGCCGCGGTCTCCCTTGGGGTGGCTATCATTGCTCCTATCATGATGTCTGTGGGGGCGATTGTGACCATCGTCAGCCCCATGGTTGCACGCTTGCGCGGGGCTTCTCAGGAGAGCAGGGTAGGGGCCTTGCTCTGCAATGCCAAGAATCTTTCGCTGCGCCTCATGCTGGTGGAGCTGATACTCCTGCTGATGGCCAGCGGCATCTTTGGCCTGGTCTCCGATGATGAAGCCATGGTGTCCACCGCGCGCATGTATTTGTACCTGGTGATTCTGAATGTGCCGGCCAGCATCATGCAGCGTGTGGTGCTGGGATGTTTCGAGGGGTATCGCCAGACCTGGCCGGGCATGGTGGTGTTCCTGGTGGCCTTGCTGATCAATATCCCGCTCAACTTCCTGTTTGTTTTGGGGTGGGGTCCCATCCCTGCCATGGGGGGGGCCGGCTGCGGCCTTGCTACTACGATTGTTCACTGGTTCATTTTCCTCTCTCTGCTGGGTATCTTGTATGCCATGCCGGAGCATCGCGCGCATGCGCGTGCGATGTTAGCTTGGCGCCCCACATGTCCGCGCACCGTGAAGAAGATTTTTCAGCTGGGCTTCCCGCTGGGGGTGGCCACAATGTGTGAGATGGGCTTTTTCGGTGTAGTCATGTTGTTCATCACTCCGCTGGGCAATGCTGTCATGGGCGCACAGCAGGTGGCGATGAATATCTCGCGCCTTCTGTTTACGCTCCCCCTCAGCCTGGGGGTGGCGGTGTCCATCCGCTCGGCGTATTTCGTGGGTGCCGGGCGCAAGGACCCCTTCGATACACTTGTCAAAACCTCCTCCTTGTTCACCTTTGCTGTGGTGTCCGTCCTGGTGGCGCTGATGCTGCATTGGCGGCATGAAATCGTGGGCGGCATGACCAGCTCGGCCGCCGTGGCCGATTTGGTGCTGGTGCTGCTGGTGTATTGTGCCATTTATCAGCTGGTCGATGCCGCCCAGGCCATCGCTTCCGGTTTGCTGCGTGGTTGCCATGATACGCGCGTCATCACCTGGGTCAACATCGTCAGCTACTGGTTTGTGGGACTCCCGCTGGCCTATGTGTTCATTTGCACGGATTGGGTGCGACCCGCCATGGGGGCTGCCGGTGCGTGGGTCAGCTTCATTGCCATCCTCCTGGTGGCTTCCGTTTGCCTCATTGGCCGCTTCTTCCATACCCGCAAACTCATCTTTTCTGCTCATTAATGCATAAATTTCACAAGAAAAGTGCTCCTAACGCGAAATTATGCTTGACGTTGGGCGTATGACAGTGTAAATTATGCGCCCCGCACTACAGGTGTAGTGTGGCTCGAACTCGTAAACAAGTAACACAACACGATGAAGACCCACGTGAAGAAAGGTGATAACGTCGAAGTTATCGCTGGCAAGAACAAGGGCAAGCGTGGTGTCGTTCTTTCCCTGAACGCCAAGAAGCAGACTGTGGTTGTTGAAGGTGCTCGCACCATCAAGAAGGCCACCAAGCCCTCCGAGTCTGACCCCGAAGGCGGTATCAAGGAAATTGACGGCCCCATCCACATCTCCAATGTGAAGAAAGTGAGCTAAGGCCATAAGCCTGACACTCCGCGCTTAAGCCATCAATCATCAACATATTAACCATAGAGCTGACCCGCTAACATTATGAGCACTCCTACATTGCTTACATACTATAAGGAGAAGGTCGTTCCGGCCCTCCAGGCGAAGCATCAGTACACCAACGTGCACCAGATCCCCCGTCTCGAGAAGATTGTGGTGACTACGTGCATGGGTAAGCACCCCGACCGCAAGCAGGCTGTTGAGGATGCTGTTGCTGAAATCGCCAAGATTACCGGCCAGAAGCCTTCCATGACCTATGCCCGCAAGAGCGTGGCTAACTTCAAACTCCGCGAGGGTGAAGTCCTCGGCGCCCGTGTGACGCTGCGTTCCACCCGTATGTGGGAGTTCCTGGATCGTTTCATCAACATTACCGCCCCCAACATCCGTGACTTCCGTGGCCTGCCCACCAAGTCCTTCGACGGCCGCGGTAACTACGCCATCGGTATCCCTGATCAGTCCATTTTCCCTGAAATTGAGCTGGATCAGATTAAGCGCAACATCGGTTTCGACATCATCTTTGTGACATCTGCTCCCACGGATGAAGAAGGTCGTGACCTGCTTGCTGAGCTGGGTATTCCCTTCCGCAAGCCCAACAAGAAGACTGAAGAAAACGCCTAACACCATTTACGACCATGGCAGTATTAAGTGATCCTATCGCAGATTTCCTTACCCGCGTCAAGAACGCCGGTAATGCCCGCAACGAGGCATGCTCTGCTCCCTATTCCAACATCAAGGCTGAAGTGGCCCGCATCCTCCAGGAGGAAGGCTACATCTGGTCCTTTGAGGTTAAGGGCGAAGGCAAGGACAAGGCCATCTATGTGAAGACCAAGTTCACCCCCGCCGGCAAGCCCGTTATCACGGACGTCAAGCGCTGCTCCAAGCCGGGCCGCCGCCAGTACGTGCATTCCGAAGAGATTCCGACCGTGATGAACGGCCTGGGTATCTCCATTGTGTCCACCTCCTCCGGTATGATGACGGGCGCCAAGGCCCGCAAGCTCAAGATCGGTGGCGAGCTCATCGCGCTCGTTTGGTAAAGTATAACCCCTAACCTTATTAGAACAAAATGTCTCGAGTAGGTAAGAAAACTATCGCTATTCCTGCTGGCGTGACCGTCACCATCAATGGTGGCAGCGTGAGCGTCAAGGGTGGTAAGGGTGAGCTTAGCTGGACGATGCCCGAGGGCATCACCGCAGCTGTGGACGGCGCTGTGCTCACTGTGAGCCGCGCTGATGAATCCCGCAAGCTTCGCGCTCTTCATGGTACCAATCGTTCCCTCCTCGCCAACATGGTTGAGGGTGTTTCCAAGGGCTTCATCAAGGAGCTGGAAATCGTGGGCGTGGGTTTCAAGGCCGCTGTTAAAGGCAAGGCTCTGGACCTGGCATTGGGCAAGTCTCACCCCATCCTTCACCCCATCCCCGAGGGTGTGACCGTTACGGTGACCGACAACACGAAGGTCAAGGTGGAAGGTATCGACAAGCAGATCGTTGGCCAGTTCGCCGCCGAAGTGCGTGGCTACTATCCGCCGGAGCCCTACAAGGGCAAGGGTATTCACTATGTTGGTGAGTACATCCGCCGCAAGGAAGGCAAGAGCGTTGGCAAGTAATCATCTCATCAAACCCTTAGAAAGTTTACTAGAATATGAGCACTATCAATCGCAAAGCCATCCGCAGCCGTATTCATGCGCGTATCCGCAAGAAGCTCTCCGGTACGCCTGAACGCCCTCGTCTGGCCGTTAATTTCTCCAATCAGCACGTGTACGCACAGGTTATTGATGACACCACTGGTGTTACCATCTGCTCCGCTTGCACGAAGAACGTGGACATGAAGAAGGCAAACATGGAATCCGCCGCCAAGGTGGGTGCTCTGGTTGCTGAGCGTGCCCTGGCCGCCGGTATCACTGAGGTCGTGTTCGACCGTGGTGGTTTCCTCTATCACGGGAAGGTGAAGTCTCTGGCTGAAGCCGCCCGCGAAGCTGGTCTGAAATTCTAAAGAAGAAAGGTCATATCAATGAACACAGAAGAAACGAAGGCTCAGGCCACTGAGACAACGCAGGCTCCCGCCCAGCGTGCTCCTCGCGCTCCCCGTCGTGATGGTGGCGCCCGCGGTTCCCGCGGTCCCCGTCGTGAGGGTGGTCGCCGCAGCGAGGCTCCCGTCGAGGAAGGTCCTCAGCTGATGGAAAAAGTGGTGTACGTGAACCGTTGCGCCAAGGTGGTCAAGGGTGGTCGCCGCTTCTCCTTCTCCGCTCTCATCGTGGTGGGCGTCCAGAAGGGCAAGGTTGGCTACGGCTTCGGCAAGGCCAACGAAGTGTCCGACGCTATCCGCAAGGGTACTGAGGCTGCCAAGCGCGCCATGAAGAACGTGGTTGTGGTCAACGAGACCATCCCCCACGAGACCTACACCGAATTCGGTGGCGCCAAGATTGTTCTCAAGCCCGCTACCCCCGGTACCGGTCTTGTGGCTGGCGCCAAGGTGCGTTCCGTGCTGGAAGCCGCCGGTGTTACCAACGTCATCGCCAAGTCCCTTGGTTCCGCCAATGCCGCTAACGTGGTGAAGGCCACCATGCAGGCCATGCTTTCCATGCGCACTGCAGATCAGGTCCTCTCCGCCCGCGGCAAGAAGAAGAAGGACGCTTCCGTCTGAGATTAACCCTTAAAACATAGATTAAACATCATGTTGACACTTCACACACTTCAGCCCAATCCCGGCGCCAAGCATCGCAAGAAGCGCCTCGGGTGCGGTGAAAGCTCTGGTCTGGGTAAGACCTGCGGTAAGGGCAACAAGGGCCAGAAGGCTCGTTCCGGTGGCTCCATCCGTCCCGGCTTCGAAGGTGGCCAGATGCCCCTTCATCGCCGTCTGCCCAAGAAGGGCTTCAACAACGCCCGCTTCCAGGCCAACATCGCCATCATCAACCTGTGCCAGCTCGAGGCTTTCTTTGAAGCCGGCGCTACGGTTACCGAGAACGAGCTTCGCGCTACCGGTCTCGTCAAGGGCAACTGCGATGCCGTTAAGCTTCTGGGCAACGGCACGCTGACCAAGGCTCTCAACGTCACGGTTGACTTCGCCAGCAAGAGCGTTGCTGAGAAGATTGCAGCCGTTGGCGGCACCCTGACGGTGCTGAGCGCCAATGCCTGATGACTGCCTGCCCGCAAGGGCACAGTAGTTACATCAGTACAACAAATCAAACACAGAGCCGGGTGGTGCAGTGCCACCCGGCGCCTGTGTGGGAACGGGAAGGGGTAAAATGCACCCCGGAGCGAGCCCGCAGAAGAGCATACAGCAAGGAACAGACGCCAGGCACATGATGCCCCGTGCAGGCCACCTTGAGATGCCACCCCCACACCACTGCATTTCATTTTCACAAAACATCAGGTAACATGATATCCGCATTTGCTAATAGCATGAAGGTACCGGAGCTCCGGAGCCGTATCCTCTTCACCCTTGCCATGATCGTCATCGTGCGCTTGGGTGTTCATTTGCCTCTGCCGGGCGTGGATGTGCAGGCCCTCTCCGACTACATGGCCAAGGCCAGTCAGGACAGCGACAGCCCCTTGGCTGCTCTCGGCGCCATCCTCACTATTTTCTCCGGTGGCGGTTTGCAGCAGTGCGGTATTTTCGCTCTGGGTATCATGCCCTACATTTCCGCTTCCATTATGACCCAGCTGATGGGTGCCGTCATTCCCTCCTGGCAGAAGATGCTGCGTGAGGAAGGCGGCCGCCAGAAGATGACCCGCTACACGCGTATCATCGCCATCATCATTGCTGTGGTGCAGGGCTACCTGCTCACGCAGTCTCTGCGCAACCCCGAGATGATTGGCCTTTCCGGTCTGGGTGACTTGGTGATGAACCCCGGTTGGGTCTTCACCCTCTCCACCATTTTCATCATTGTGACGGGTACCATGTTCCTCATGTGGATTGGTGACCAGATTACCGAGCGCGGTGTGGGCAATGGTGTGTCCCTCATCATCTCCGTGAACATCATTCACGCTCTCCCCGGCGCATTCTCCATCGCTTGGAAGACCTGCGTGATGAATGGTACCGAAATCAACCCCCTGGGTTCTCTGGGCATGGTGGCTCTCATCGCCTTCATGGTGCTGGTGGTAGCCCTGGTGGTGACGGTGACGCAGGCTCAGCGCCGCATCCCCGTGCAGTATGCCAAGCGCGTGATTGGCCGCGGCAAGATTGCTCAGGGTGGCACACAGTATCTGCCCCTCAAGTTGAATTACTCCGGCGTGATGCCCGTTATCTTCGCCACCGCTATTCTGGCTCTTCCCCAGTTGCTGGTTGCTCAGATTTTCTCCGCCGACAGCGTGGTGCATTCCATTGTGGCCGCATGTCTCTCCGTGAACGACATCTGGTACTACCTCATCTCCGCTGCCATGATTTACTTCTTCTCCTACTTCTGGGTGGCTACCATGTTCCATCCCCAGCAGATTTCTGAGGACCTGAAGCGTACCGGCGGCTACATCCCCGGCGTGCGTCCCGGTGCCCCCACCGCTACGTTCCTGGATCAGACCATGTCCCGCCTGACCTTCGCTGGTTCTCTGTTCCTGACGCTGATTTACTTCCTGCCTTGCTTGCTTTCCGTATGGGGTACGCTGCCCATGGTGGTGACCCAGTTCTTCGGTGGTACCTCCCTCCTCATTCTCGTGGGTGTGCTGCTCGACATGATGCGCCAGGTAGAGGCTACGCTGCTGCAGAAGAACTATGACGGCTTCATGAAGAAGGGCCGCGTGCGTGGCAAGTACAGCCACCTGCAGGGTACCGGTGCTGCTGCCGAGGGCAAGGGCTTGGTCATCCTCTGGATCATCATCGCCATCTTCGTGCTGACAGGCGCCATCATCATGGCCAGCTGATAAGACCTGCCATTTCTTTCACGCAACCGCGCCGGTTTCGACTGAGCGCGGTTGCTTTTTTATTCAAAGAGGGCGCAGCAGCTCACAGAGCGAGCAGGGCAGATTGCGCAAAAGTGTGAATAGCGCGATGACGACGATGCCGCCCCACAGCAGCCCGTTAAAGCGCTTTGTGCCCTTGATGAGGGCAAGTGCTGCCAACCATGCAAAACCGGGCAGCAAGAGCGGATTCTGGCGCAGGGAGAGGGCAATATCCCCGTGCAGGAGTGCGCGCAGGGCGCGCGTGGTGCCACATCCCGGGCAGAGCAGGCCGGTCAGGCGGTGAATGTGGCATTCCGGCAGCGGATGCGAGCCCTCCGGCAACAATGAGAGGGCTACGCATACGCATAGCCCCCCGATGAGAAGATAGGTGATGGGGCTCACCTTGTGGCTGCCATCAGGAGCCATCATTACATTTGTGATTGGATGAGTTCAAGTGTTTCCTGGAACTCCGGGTTTACTGCCGTGAAGACCACGTTCAGGACAATGCTTGCAGCACCAATGATGAGACCAATGAGGGACATAATCCAGCCATTGGAGCCTTGCTTGTATTTATTCAGGCCGATAATACCCAAGACAATGCCAACGGGAGCGCAGCAGAGAATACCCATGACAAGCGCCCAGATGGCCAGAGCATTGGAGGGCTGCTCGCTGGAGGGGAGAGAAGATGTGGGGTCTGTTTCCATGTGATGTATGTGGTTGTGTTCTATGCGTATGCTATCAGCAACTTCCCTTTTTGTCGAGTTGAAACGCATCCAAAAAACGGTGAATTGCAAATTTTAAAATTTCAAATTGCACATTTGGAAAATCAGGCGTGCCTCCGGCCCGCATAGATAGGTAAAGATGGGCCAACAAGAATGAAAAACTCCGCGCACAACGTGCGCCATTCTTCGCAATTTAAAATTTGCAATCCTCAAAGTTCTCAAGCTTTGAGACTGCGGCAGGGCTCCACATAGTTGAGGATATAGGCTTGATATGTCATAGGTTGTGTGGTAGAATGCCTTGTCTTTTAACAAACACCCCAATCAGAGATGAGTTTTTTCTGCAAATCCCTTATGGTCACAGCGTTGGCCATGGCTTCCCTGGTTCAGGCATTGGAATTGACTGACCTGCGACTGCCGCTTACCCGCACAGAGGCAGACAATTTTACCAAGGATTACGAGTACGAAGTACTTTCTGATATATCTGTGCGCCGTACCTGGCGCAAGGATGGCCGCAAAATCGCTATTGATTTTGACACCAAGACTGAGCAGGCCATTTGCATCACCGTCACCTACAACCAGCCTGTGCCCCGCAAGGATGGGTTGGAGGATGCCAAAGTCCTCGCCGGAGATAAGGTGGAGAGCCCCAAGTGGAAGCAGCTCAAGAACGAAGCTGCTGTGAAGTTCGGCATGAAGAATGCCGAGGCGCTTCAGCTGAGTGATGGTACCTATCTCTTCCGCGAAGTGACGGATGATAAGAAGAAGCGCTTCACCCGCTTGTCTCTCTACGCCAAGATGCCCAAGGAAGACCGTGGTGAGTTGCACGTGCTGGATTCCACCGGTGGCAAGACCGCTCTCGGTACATCAACCGTGAGCACCGGCATTAAGGAAATTTATGCTGACGAGGCTGCCCGCCGCGGCGCGGCTCCTGCCGTTGCGGCCAAGCCTGCCCCCGCACCCGCTGCTGCAGAAGAACCCGTTTCTGCCACCCCGGAAGAACCCCGCATCACAGCCCTTGGCAGCACGCCCGGCGCCCGCGAGGCTCTGCGCCGCAAGCAAGAGGCAGAGGCTGCAGCTGCTCAGCCTGCCGAGCAGACACCTGCCACCACAGAAGCGACCAAGACTGTTGGGCAAAAGCCTGCTGCCAGCGGTGTACGCTCGAATCGCACGCTTATCGAGGCCCTCGGGCTGGATAATCCCGGTCCCGTGCAGTATGGTGTGATTGGTGGCATCTTGCTGATTATCATCATTGTGGTGTCTTGCAGCATCAGCGCCAGCAAGCGCAAGGCCGCCCAGAAGGCCAAGTACACGGCGATTCTCATCAGCAATCAGAACGCCTCTTCTGCGCCCAAGCTCAAGCGTAAATAAGCGTATTTTTACCTCTTGTGCGGGAGTGAGCCATCATCTGCTCACTCCCGCATTTTTTTGTAGCAAAAAGCCGCTCTCGGGTGTTCCCGAAAGCGGCTTTTTAAAAGGTCATGCGTTGCATCAGGCCTTGAGCTCGTTGCCAAGCTCAATGATGGAGTATTCTCCCGGGCGGATGCGATACACAATCTGCAGCACATTGCGGCGAGCATTGCGATAGAGCACAAAGGGCTTGCCGGAAATCTCAAGTTCCATGATGGCGTCTTCCTTGTACATGGTCTTCAAGTCGTAACCTTCACGAGAAATGCGCACGGGCTTGGGATCTTCAGGAGCATCAATGTCCACATCGAAGTCGAGTACATCTTCTTCGTACACTTTTTCATCCAGCTTGCGGATGCTCTTGGAGCGGTGCGGACGGAAGTGCTTCATGAGACGCGTCTTGTGCTTTCTCATGCGGCGCATAATCTTGGTGACCGTCTCATCGATGGCGGCATACAAGTCGGGAGCCACGGTGGACGCCTGGATGGTGATATGATCGGCACAGAACAGCACGATTTCGGCCATTTGACGGTCCTTCTGCACGTCTACAACCACGCGGGCTTCTACGATTCGGGGGTAATCAATGTGGATACCCTGAATTTTTTTGGTAGCGAACTCGCGGATGGCATCGGTGACCTCAATATGGCGGCCGGTAACAATGATGTTTGTTTCAACATTGGATGTCTGCATGGTGTGTACCTCTTTCTATTTTTTTGGTTCAGGAATGCAGCGGTGCGTACACCTTTCTGCAATACTCATCATATCCGCACATGCGAGATATTGCAACAAAAAAATAGTTGAGTGGTAGGATTTTTTTCGGCCGCGACAGGGCCGGTGCCTCAGCGCACTTGGAGGTAGACAATGAATCGAGCGTAGCGCGGATCAGCCGAGGACGTGCTGATGATAAGACGATTGAAACACTTTTTTGCCGTGCTTTTCGGGGTCACCGTCACCAGGAATTCACGCTTATTTTTTCCTTTTTCGGGGGTAAAGAAAAAATCATCCCCGGAAATGGAGGCCTCGGTGATATCCTGCACGGGCGAGCCCTTGGGCAGGGTCAGGCGAAGTACTTGAGGTGCAGGTGCAGCCCCGCGCTTCCACAGCAGGCTGGGGGCACTCAGCACCACAGCCTGGGGCACCTCAAAGTGCATCGTCAGCTTGGTTTTCTTGCCATCTGCAGTAGTTACATCAATATGCTTATCAACGGTTTGGTCGAATTTGGACGTATCGACGTGTGCCGTCAGCGTGTGGCCGGAATGGGTGGTGGTGGTGCAGTCGCACAGGGGCTTCACCTTGGTAATGGGGGAGCTTTTGCTCCGGAAAACAACAGTCACCGCATCTTGCCCATAGTTCAGCTTGATGTTCTGCACCGGCTTTTCAAAAGCAGCCAGCACAGGTGCCGCCAGTGCGGCGATGAATCCCACAGCTTTGATGGCAAGTGACATAGGAGGTGAAAATTATGCTTTCTTTTCTTCTTGCGGCTGGGGCAGGAAGCTGGCAATCAGGAAAAGCCCCGCAGCAATGCACACGCAGGAATCTGCCACGTTAAATGAGGGCCAGTGATAGCCCATGGGGAAGGTTTCCGTCGGGATGAAGGGGAAGGAGAAGTCCAGAAAATCCACCACGTAGCCATTCAGCAAGTTTTGCATGAAGGAGAGCTTCTCTGCACCGGGCAGGAAGAAGCCCTGCGTGAGGCGGTCGGTCATATTGCCCAGCACGCCGGTCATGATGAATGCCCAAGCGAACTTCAGCAGCTTGGTGCAGAAGAAATTGCGGCGATATCCCACCACCAGCAGCACAAGCGCGACCACTTGGATGCCCAGGAACAAAATGGGTGCCCAAGCCGTGCCATTGCCCATGCCGAAAGCCACGCCGGTATTGTGCAGGCGCACAATATCAAAGTTCATGATGGCGCTGTCGGTGATGACATGTGTGCGGTCCAGGTAGTAGGGGGTGGGGAGCTCGTAGTTGAAAACAATGTACCATTTGCTGACCTGATCCAGCAGGTACAGGCAGATGATGAGCAGGATTAAGTACAGGGTGGTGCGTTGTTTCATCTTGTTGCTTAAGCCCCGCCGCACAGTTTGGTATGTGCGGCGGGGTGGTTGGGGGTTATGTGGTATGTGTTGGTTTCAGCAATCAGGCCATCACGGCAGCGCAGCGGGCGCACAGGCCTTCTTCGTTTACTGCGGGCTCGTAGCGGCGGCAGCGGGGGCACATGCCGTAGGCTGTCTTCTCTGCGGTAGCGGCCAGTTCCTCGCCCGTCTGCACGCGCAGGTCGGAGATGATGAAGAACTCCTTGGCAAACTCTGCATTGGAGAGCAGGGCAGCCACCTGGGCGTCCTCGTCAGCGGGGATGGTGAGCGTCACCACAGCTTCGTTGTTCTTGTTGAAAGCCTTGGCCTTAATCTGAGCCTCGATGGCCACCTGAATCACGCTCTTAATCTGCTGCAGGCGGGCAAAGGGAGCAGTGAGACCGGCATCGAACTCGGCGCAGGGTTCGGGGAAGTCCTGCTCGTGCACGGAACCGGCGTTGCCGGCGTGTTCCCATGCTTCATCGCAGGTGTATACCAGGATGGGAGCGAGCAGCTTCACCAAGGTGTCGAACACGCGAGCGATGGCGAACTGCTTGCTGACGCGCTGGGGTGCATCGGCGGCATCGCAGTACAGACTGTCCTTCGTCATGTCGATGTAGAGTGCGGACAAATCGTTGGTGCAGAACTGGTTGATAGCCATGAACACTTTGCGGAACTCGTAGCCCTCGTAGGCTGCGCGTACCTCGCGGATAAGCGTGTTGGTGCGCTCCAGAATCCAGGCATCCGTGGGGGCCAGTTCAGCCGGGCGGGCGCCATTGTAGCCCTTCAGGTTGGCCAGCAGGATGCGCAGGGTGTTGCGCAGGCGGCGGTAGGGGTCGGTAATCTGCTTGAAGAGATCTTCACCGAAGGGAACTTCATTTTGCCAGTCTACGCTGCTCACCCACAGACGCACGATGTCGGCGCCGTACTTCTCGTAGAAGTACTTGGCGTTGGTGGGTTTCTGGTAGGTGCCCTGGGCGCTCTTGGAGAGCTTGGAGCGGTCCTGGTTCACC
>JAZRRO010000038.1:0-15036 GCA_045650805.1 Akkermansia sp. | reverse complement strand
AGGAATCCGCCACCGAAGACCAGCAGGCTGTGCAGATTGGCAACCCCATCGAAGAAAAGAAGACGCTGGACGTGATTCTGGAAGCCCGCGAGCGCGGCCTCATCGAGTTCGTGACCGACTGCGGCGCCGGTGGTTTCTCCTCCGCTGCCGGTGAAATGCTCTCCGAGACGGGCGGCAACCTGTACCTGGAGCGCGCCCCCCTCAAGGAAACGGGCATGCTCTCCTGGCAGATTTTCCTCTCCGAGTCTCAGGAACGCATGGTGTTGGCCGTGAAGCCCGAGAACCTGGACGAGCTGCAGCAGCTGGCCGATACCTTCCAGACGGAAATGACCGTGCTGGGCGAATCCAACGATTCCGGCGTGCTGCGCGTGTGGCACAACGGCGAGCTCGTGGTGGAAATGGACAACTCCAAGCTGCATGATGCCCCCACCAAGCACCTCACCTCCATCTTCACCCCCGCCCCCGCTATGCAGGGCGTGGCCCTGGATGACAGCAACCTGACCGCCGACCTCAAGCAGGTCTTCGGCGACTTCGCCATCGTCTCCCGCGAACCCATCATCCGCGAATACGACCACGAAGTGCAGGGCAACACCGTGCTCAAGCCCCTCGCCGGTGCTTCTGCCGATGCCCCGCAGGATGCTTCCGTCATCGATATTGATGGCTCCGATAAGCTCATGTCCCTGGCCCTGGCCATCCTGCCCGAATGGGGCAAGACCGATCCCTTCGCCATGGGCACCGGTACGGTGGATGAAACCGTGCGTCAGCTCGTGCTGGCCGGCACCAACCCCGACAAGATTGCCCTGTTGGACAACTTCTGCATGGGCAACCCCGAATGCCCCACCGAGCTGGGCCGCATCGTGGAATGCGCCAAGGGTATCCGCGAGGCCGCTCTGGCCTACGGCGCCCCCTACGTCTCCGGTAAGGACAGCTTCTACAACTACTTCGAAACCGAGGACGGCCCCGTGAACATCCCCGTCACCTTCCTTTGCTCCGGCTTCGGTGTGGTGGAAGACCCCTCCCACGTGCGTGGCGCTTCCCTGCGCCGCAACAACAGCGCCATCTTCATCGTCGGCAACACCGAGGACGAAATGGGTGCTTCCGTCTACGCCCGCATCAAGGGTGTGAAGGACTGCAAGGTGCCCCAGACAGACTGCGCTGCTCGCTTCGCCGTGTACAAGCAGTACTATGAGAACGCCCTCACCAAGGGCCTCGTGCTCTCCGCTCACGACCTCTCCGAAGGTGGTCTGGCCGTGGCTGCTGCCGAGATGGCCTTCTCCGGCAAGGGTGGTATCAGCATCGACCTGGACAAGCTGCCCACCGTGGGTGGCTGGCAGAACAAGGCTGTGCCCTGCTTCTCCGAAAGCACCGGCCGCTTCCTCGTGGAAGTGGACGAAGACATGGCAGAGGAATTTGCCGCCGCCATGGCCGGCACACCCTGCGCCCGCATCGGTTCCGCCACTGCAGATGGCAAGCTGACCATCACCGCCGGTGAGGCCACCGTCATCTCCGCAGAAGTGGCAGAGCTCAAGAGCATCTGGAAGAATGGTCTCACGCCCTTCTATTAAAGTACGAAGTACGAATGACGAGTTACGAATGGTAGCTCGTCATTTGTTGCTCCACTTCTTTTTCCAATAAACACCAAACACATGGCGGCCGATTTAAAAGAGCGCACCTTTCAGTTCAGCCTTCGCATCGTAAGGCTGGTTGAGAGTTTGCCGGCATCCTGTATCGGGGATGTTTTCGGCCGCCAACTCCTGCGTTGTACTACATCTGTCGGGGCGAATTATCGTGCCGCATGCCGAGCAAAATCCGATAAGGATTTTTTAAGCAAGATGAAGATATGCGAAGAGGAGATAGACGAGTCCATCTACTGGCTGAGTTTGATTAAACATGCACAAATCTTCCCTGAGGGAAAGCTGGATGCCGTAATCTCTGAAGCCGATGAACTCTGCGCTATCATTACCTCGATATGCATCACAACCGCTTCCAAAATCCACAATTTACAAATTCGTAACTCGTAATTCCTAACTCGTAATTTACTATTATGCCTCACGCATTACTTTTGAAATACCCGGGAACGAACTGCGACGTGGAGACTGAGCGCGCCCTGCGTGCTGCCGGTTTCACGACCCAGGTACAGCCCATCGCTACGGCTACTCCGCAGCATGTTGCCAAGGCTCAGCTGGTGGTGTTCTCCGGCGGTTTCTCCTATGGTGACTATGTGATGAGCGGCCGCTTGGCTCAGCTTGAAACGGAACGCTTCCTGGGCGATGCCCTGCAGAAGCACCACGCCAACGGCGGCTTCCTCTTCGGCATTTGCAACGGCTTCCAGATTCTCACCAAGCTCGGCATCCTGCCCAAGGCTTCCCTCATCTGGAACAAGAGCGAACGCTTCGAGTGCATGTGGGACAAGCTTGTGAAGGTGTCCCCCACGTGCCCCTTCACCCAGTACCTCCCGGAGGAGTTCGAACTCCCCTCCGCCCATGCTGAAGGCCGCCTTGTGTGCGACCCCGGCGATGCCCAGAAGTACATGGATGCCGGCTGCGTTGCCCTGCAATATGCCGACAACCACAACGGCTCCGAGCTCCGCATCGCCGGCCTGCAGGACCCCACCGGCCGCGCCATGGGCCTCATGCCGCACCCCGAGCGCTTCCTGCGCCCGCAGCACCACTACGATCCCGATTGGAGCGGCGACTCCGAATGGGGCTGGGGCTACTACTTCTTCAAGGGCGCTTTCGATGCCCTGAAGTAAGAAATACAAGCTTCATCAAAAGCACAGCGCCGTGGGTGGCCATCACCCACGGCGCTGTTTGTTTATGGTGAAAGACTGCAATGTAATAATTTTTCTCGTGCTGCAACCATTAGGCTTGACTTTTCATGATTGTCGCTATTATATTACTTAAGTAACGTTTGTTCTTTTGATAATCATGCCGTTCTACCCCCCCCCTATTTTGTTATAAGTCGCAGAGCGTAAGCGTGTTGAGTGTGTCGTCGCGTGCGCTTGCAAGATTATGTCGCCGCTACGTTAGTGTTGCAATGCTGGCGGGTATCGTTTTTTCCACGAATGCAGAAGCCGGGGCGCCGGAAGTGTACAGGCGCGCCATGAATGGAGATGTGGCCGCCATGCGCCAAATGGGCAAGATGGCGAGTAATGGTTCCGGCGGGATGAAGAGGGATCGTTCCCTTGCCATTAAGTGGTTTGAGAAAGCAGCAGACCATGGAGATGCCATCTCGATGATGTATCTGGGGGATTTGTACAAAAACTCTATGCCCAAAAGGGCTATTGAATATTACAAAGATGCTTATGAAGCCGGTAAGCCGGAGGCAAAAAAGCGTATTATGGCTTTCCCCTTCTCGGAGGTGAAGAGCACCATTGAAGAGTGGGCCATGGATGGTGACAAAGAATGCCTGGCCTATGTGTTAGAAGGTTATACACAGGGTGAGCATGGAATAGGGAAGGATTTGGATAGAGCGAAGCGATTTTTCCGCGAAGCCGAGGATGAGCATCCTGCCTTGGCTAACAGAATTTTGAACAATCTGAGCGATAAGGATAAAGCGGAATTGTCAGATACATACCGAAGAAAGATTGCCGACCAGGAGCGCGAGGAACGCGAACGCGAGTGGGCCCTTGAACGCGAAAAAGCCGAGCAAGAGCGCAAGATTGCCAGAGAACGTGAAGAGGCTGAACGCGCCGCGGCCGAAGCTGCTGAAAAGCAGGCTCGCGAGCGTAAGGAACGCATTCGCATTGCTTTTGACAGTGGCGATGTGAACCAGTTTAACGCCCTTTTGGCCGAGGTGGGAGAAGTGGCGAAGTCAGATATTCAGGACTGGCTGAAAGATGCGGTCAAGGGAAACTTGTTGCCGGCCCATCTGGAGATGGCCAAAGCACAAGGTATTGATTTGAATTTGCGCACGGGATATAGTAACAAGACCTTGTTGATGCTTGCCGCAGATGAAAGCCGCGAGCAGTCAGTAAAGGTGCTGCTGGAGGCTAAACTGGATCCTAATGCAGAAGATGATAAGAACAGAACGGCTCTGGATTATGCCATTGAGGAAAAGTGCGTGCCTGTGGCTGCCCTGCTTATCAAGGCCGGGACCAATGTCAATGGCAAGAGGACGCTTAAAAATGCCATGGGCGTTGCCATGGAAGAGGGGAATTTTCAGTTCCTGAAGATGGTGTTGGAGGCCGGTGCTGACCCCAATGCCACCTTACCAACCGGCCAACCCGCCCTGGTGGAAGTTGTGGGGGCAGACAGGTATACCAAACACCGCCTGGAGGTTCTGTCCCTTATGCTGAAGCATGGGGCTAATCCCAATGTCATGCGGAATGATGGCTCACACATTTCCGTTCTGATGATGGCAGCAATGGAAGATAAGTTGGAAGAGGCCAAAGTATTGATGCAGCATGGTGCAGAAGTGAACTATGTTGACCCTGCCATGGGTACGACACCGTTGCATGCAGCTGTTGTTGGCACGAATGTAGGTATTGTCAAGCTGCTGCTTGGTGCCGGCGCCAAAACGGATATTCAAACAATTGCTGAAGTGGCTGAAATCAAGCCCGGAAGCACGCCTTTGCATTTCGCAATGGTGCTGGGTGATGAAGGAAAGCGCCGCGCTATTGCACATGCGTTGATGGAGGCCGGGGCAGATGTTGGCATCGCCAACATGGCCGGTGAGACCGCGCAGATGATGGCCATGGCTGCAAAAGATTATGTATTGTGCCAGACCTTGGAAAAAGCTCTGGAGGAACAGGTTATGATGGCTAACATCATCCGATATGGCTCCATTGCCGCCGGTGTTCTTTTGCTGATGTTTATCATGAAGGTAGTGAAGGGCAAGAAACCCCAGGCTATCATCCTGCAACCTCAGGTGACGGCGCCCAAATTGAAAAAGAAGAAGGTGACCCTTGAGGCTGCCGCTATGCCCCAACAGCAGCAGCAGGTGGAAGGCGGTTTCTTCATCATGATGCCTGATGGCACACAAGATGGCCCCTTCAATATGACAGAGCTGCGCCAGCGCGTCAATGCCGGTGTTTGCAGCCCGGATTCGTTGGCATGGAGAGAAGGTATGAGTGAATGGTTGCCTGTTGTGGAACTGTTGGCTCGCTACAACGCCTGATGCGTTTATCTGCACACTCTTAACCACTCTATTTTATGGGTTACTATTATTCTATCGATTCCGGCAACACGTGGGAGGGTCCCTTCTCCGAGGAGGAAATGGATAACTTTCGCGCCATTGGTATTATAGATGCACAGACCATGGTGAAAACCGATGAGCCTGCCGCTTCTTCGCCTGGTGTAGCAGCGCCTCCTCTCGTGGCTGCTGCCCCACAGGTGGCAGCGGCGCCGCAGCCGGGTGCAAGCGCGGCGAGCTACCTTGTGATGGTCAATGGAACCCCGCACGGACCATACAGCCTGGCTGATTTGCAGCAGCTTGTTGCGCAGGGCGATGTGCGCCCTACGGATTTGGTGTGGACGCAGGGTATGCCGCAGTGGGTGCCCGTATGCCAGGTTGTTTCCATCAGCAACATGGGGGACAAGCTGACCTCTCTCTCCGGTTTTTCTCTGGGCGCTTTCTTTGCGGAGGTGTTCAAGCGACACACGGTAGATGAAATGCATGATTGCTTCATTGCGGGTACGCGTCAGGGTACCCCGCCGTTAAGTGCGGTATCCACGGTGTTTCCGGCTCCCTGGATTTTTGCGCGTTTCATGTTCTTCTGCCTGATTTTGTACTTTGGCTTCGGATGGGCTCTGGAGCATTATCAAAATCCCAAACTTATTCCGGGGTATATGTTTGTGGGCAATTTTGGTATTCCCTTTTGCTGCTTCCTGCTGTTTTATGAATTGAACGTGCGGCGAGATGTCTCATTGTACAGCAGCATCAAGGCACTGGTGGGCGGCGGTCTTCTTTCGCTCGTCATCAGTTTGTTCTTCTTTAAGTTCTTTCCGGATGGAGCGATTTGGGCGGGACCTGTTGAAGAGTCAGGCAAACTACTGGCTGCTATCTTGATTGCCGGCAAACTGCGCAATGGGCATATCCTCACCGGGCTCATTATGGGTGCGGCTGTTGGTGCCGGTTTTGCTGCTTTTGAAAGTGCTGGCTATACGTATGAACAAATCACGGCTCTTATCTCAAACCAAGCGGCAGCGGATGCAGCTCATCGTCTGGGGAACTCCGGTATCGCAGCTGAGTTGATGAATGTTGCGCGTCACATCAAGCCGGATGATTTGATGGAAATGCGTGCTCTCATGGCACCTTTTGGTCATGTGGTATGGACGGCTGTGACGGCCGGTGCCTACTGGTACGTGATGGGCTTGAAGGTGGCGGCACACGAGCGAGCCAAGGATGATACATCGATTGATTTTTCCATCTTTGCAGACATGCGTTTCCTCCGCCTTGCGCTCATTCCCGTGGGGCTGCACATGCTTTGGAACAGTGGCATCGTCTGGGCTAAACTGGGCTTGTATCCGGGTACAATTGCGCTTGGTGTGGTGGCTTGGATTATTGCCTTGCGCCTCGTGAAACAAGGCTGCGACCAAATTAAAATAGAACAATCTCAAGCTGAATAATCAGATGAAGTATTTTTACATATACGACTGCAGTAACGGCCAGTATAAAACGGCCAATACATACCCTATCAGCATCGGCAATGCACCGGAAGCCGGTATGCGGGTGAATGGTGCTCCGGGGGTGATAGGTATGGTCATGGAAAAAGGGGGTGAGTACTACTTTTACCCCAAGGCCGCCTACGAGTGCAATGGAGCCAGGGAACAAGGCTCCATACCGTTGAAATCAGGCAAAAATTATTTGATTTCATGCAATGGGAGCTTGTTCATCATGCTGTGCACGCCGGTTCCGCCGCAAGCACAGCAGATGGTGTTTAACCCCTACAAGCATGATGAGTGGTTCTACTACTCGGATGCCCAGGCTACATGGATTGGCCCTGTGGCAGCGCCGACCCTGTTGGCTCAGGCTGCTCAAATGCCGCCGGATACGTGGGTGACCATGGTCGGCTGCACGAATAACATGTGCTCCCTGCAGGCTTTCACCGCTATGGCGCAGCATACATACTCCATCGCGCCGATTGTAAGCCCCATGCCTGCTGCTGCTCCCCCGGAGCCGCAGGCGCCTGTGCAGCAGGCTTACGTACCAGCAGCGGTGCAGGTGCAGGAAGAAATACCTGAGCCGACACCTGTCGAAGAAACAGAGGGGCAGTATGTATGCCCCGTGTGCTGGTTGCATTTTGATGCGGGTGATGTGCTGAGCATCGCTACTCACCCGGATTTGATGGGTGACCCCGTGTTGGGGCGCGATGCCATGCTGCGCTTTTCTGCCACCAAGTTCAATGCGCGCGCCCAGGCTTTGGATGCCAAGGGCTTGCCTTGTCCCAAGATGGCATGCCCGCATTGCCGCCATGAGCTGCCGCCGCGCTTCCTGGAATTGGAGGGGCTTATCTTCTCCCTGGTGGGTGCTCCTTCCTCCGGCAAATCGTATTTCCTGGCTTCCTTTGTGCATGAAATGGCGTACAATGTGGCGCCGGATTTTGGCTTGGCCTGGAGAGATGCAGACCCCACGGGCAACTCTCAGCTCAACGATGTGAGCAATCGCCTGTTCTCGGCTTCCACCCCGCAGCAAGCTTATCTTTCCAAGACAGACCTGGAGGGCGCGCTGTACGAAGAGTTTCACCGCCACGGGCGCATGGTGAAGCTGCCCAAGCCCTTTGTGTTTAACCTGTCGAAGGCACAGAGCAAGATGCCGCCTTTGTCCTTGGTGTTTTATGACAATGCCGGTGAGCATTTTGAACCCGGCCGCAGCAGCGAGGATTCCCCAGGCGCCATGCACGTGGCCGTGGCATCGGGCATTTTCTTCCTGTTTGACCCCACATCCTGCAAGGCTTTCCACAAGATTATCCAGAACAAGGAAGACCCGCAGCTGAAAGCCGCCGGCGTGCAGCTGGACCAGCAATCCATCATCATGGCTGAAACGGAATCCCGCATCACGTCCATCTTGAACTTGCCGCCCGGGGAGCGCATCAAGACCCCCATGGCCGTTCTTATTGGAAAATGCGATTTGTGGGAGTCCTACCTCAGCACGCCCGAAGGTGGCGGCCGCCCCTTGCTGCCGACTGTTGCCGATGGCAAGCTGATCAAGGAGAACGTAAAAATCAATTCAGAGCGCTTGCGTAAGCTGCTGATGAAGATTCAGCCCACGCTTTGCTCTACGGCTGAAAGTATTTCAGAAAATGTATGCTATTTTGCCGTATCACCGCTGGGTGTTTCCCCCGTGGAGTTTGAGGATGAGCATACCGGAGTCATGCGAGTGGGCCCGGATCCGTCTCAGATTGCCCCCAGATATGTTTGTGATTCCATGCTCTGGATGATCAGCCAGTTGAAATCCGGCTACATTCCGGTAGTGTAATACCATTCTCCTGTTATGCTGCAGCTCATCTATACCAGTGCGCCCCGCCTTCTTGAAGCCGGCAAAACCGGTTTTGGCACTGTGGCGCGTTCGCGGCAGCTGCCGCAATCCCTCATCACCTATCTGGAGCGCATCAGTACATACGACCGCTCTGCCGGGGTGGAGGCCTTGCAATGCTACAGCGTGTTCCGCATGGGCTTGATGGTGTACCATATTTTTACACGCATCGGCGATTGCGGTGTGGATTACACCAAGCGTACAAACCACATAGCGCATCACTTCATCGTGCAGGATGATGTGGTGTGCGAGGGACCGCTCGCAGCCGTATCTCCCGCTGCGTTTATGATGAGCCTGCAACATAAGTGGAAGACGCAGTGGACGGGCAACCCCGCTTGGATTGACGAAGAGAGCGAGGGTGTGCCTGCTGTTCCGCCGGCAGGGGCTTATTGGCAGCGCTTGACAGGCCATGCGGATAATGCCCAATGGCTTTCTACACAGACTTGTGCAGAAGGCGCCAACATCTTGTTGCCTGCCGGTTGCGGGTTGACAGAATGCCTGGGTCTTATGCATGAAGCTGCGATGCAGCGCAGCGACAAGGGCTGGGGCATGGGATTCAGCACGGCTGCCGTTTCAACGCTCAGCAGCAAGGTGTGTCCCTGTGTTTGCCTGGGTGAAGAGCAAATCCGCGCCGGTGTTCGTCCGCGAGCCGGCTTCCCCACCTTGCAGGTAGGGCCGCAGCTTGCCCCACCCACGGCAGCGGATTTCCCCCCGGTTGTACAGGTGAGTACACCCCAAGCCACGATGCCTGTGGCTCCGATGGCGCAGGAATCTCCTCTGCCGCCCGGCATGGTGCCACCTGCCGCCCCGCCTGCTATGGCGCCGGGCTATCCGACCCCGGTGCCAGCGCCGGTTGTGTCTTCTGCAATGCCCCAGGCCGCGCCTGTGTACCCGACTGCCACCTTGCAGGAGGATACCCAATCACCTCTGCAAAAATATGGTTGGGGCATCGCGGCCTGCGTGTTGTTGATAGGCGTAGTTGCCTTTGCTCTTCCTTTCGAGAGTGAGACTCCCAAACCGCAGCCGATTGTTCCAACAAATCCGCCTGAAGGTGGCTATACGTTTGCCCCGGATGATGAGCCCAGGGAAGGGAAGAAAGACGAGGCCGCGCCCAAGGAGGAGCCCCAGCAGGAGCAGAAAGACGAGCCTGCGCCCAAGGAGGAGCCCCGGCAGGAGCAAAAGAATGAGCCTGCGCCTGCGCCTGAGCAGCCCAAGGCTGAGCCGCAGCCGCAACCCATCCCCGCTCCGCAGCCCCCGGCCGCCGAGACCGAAAAAACATACCAATGCAAACTGAAGTCAGAAGAAGTCAGCTTGCAGGTGGAGGATATGGATACGTTGCAGGTGAAGATAAACTTCTCCATCTCTGCCAGAAACTTGCGCAACGCCGCAGCCGATTTAGGGAGCATTATCCGCATTTGTGGCGAGGAATTGAGAGAAGGTGAACCATACGTGCATCACCATAAGTTCTCGCAAAAGATTTCTCCCGAGCTGCAGAAGAAAGCGCTGGATGAGCGGAAGGCAAGAGAGAAGTTTGAAGAGATTCGCCATGCGTACGAAGAAGCTCCTCGGGGTAAAAAACCCGAAAAGAAGTATCGGAATAATCGCGATGAACTGTATAAAGCTCTGCATGCTTGCAAAGACCCCAAGAAACGGAAAGAGCTGGAGCAACATGTGAATTGGATTAACAAAGAAAACCTTCAGTCGGATGGAAAGGCGGCAAAGGCGGCTCTCAATAAAGCCCAAAAGGCCAAGGAAGAGGCTTTTGCCGCAGAAAAGAAAAAATATGAGAATCAGGTGTGGATGCTTCGCTTCACCTATGAAAAGGATGGCGCGATTTACAACGTTCATATCGTAGATATTATTGAATCATAAGGATAAGTAAGGTTATGGCCACAATGGATACAGCCCCCTTGTACAAAGAACTGCGAGCCGCGCTGCTCAGTCGAGATGATGCAGCCGCTATCAATGTGTTGCGCCGTATTGTTGCGATAAATCCTCAGGATACCTCGGCTGCTCGCCAGTTGGCTGAATTATCGGCTAAATCCAAACCGACTGTTTCTGCCGCCAAACCGGGTCCCAATGCCATTACCCGCGAGCTGTATAAAAAGTACCGCACGGCTTGCCTGGCGCACAATGATACGGAGGCTTTTGAGATTCTGGAGAAGATTATCAAGCTGGATTCTCTGGATGATGACGCCAAGCGCCAGCGTACGGAGGTGGGCAAGCGCATTGCGCTGAGCCTGGAGCAGCAGCTGCAAGCCGCCATGGAAAGCGGCGATATTAATCAAATCTCTGCGATGGTGCAGGAAATGCGCAGCTATGCCGCAGACGATGTTCTGATGAATATTGGTGATTTTGCCGCTGCACTTTCCTTGTATAATGCCGATAAAAACAAGCAACTGCAAAAGCAAATCGCTGAATTTGTGGCAGAAATGAGCTTGCTGAAAGATGTGGAGGAGAAACAGAAAAAAGCCCTCTTTATTGAACGCTTTGCCTGTGACAATGGGGTTGCCATCAATTCCTCTCATGCCTCCATCCTCAAACAGGTGCATGATGCGTGGAAAGAACTTCAGCAGCTCCGCGAACAAGAACAGCAATTTGATGAATTGAGCGATGAGTATGCGCGCATTCGTGACCTTGTGCGCGAGCAAACAGATTTGCCTGCGTGTCGCGATGCCCTGATGCAGCTGCGCACCAAGGTTTCGCAGCTCACCAAGCTGGATGAGCATGCGCTTGAAACCTTCCTGAAACGCATTGATTTATCCTTGGAAAAGATACGCCGCATTCGTGCGGCAGCTATTCGCAAAAAGGTTTTGAAGAGTGCTCTTTCTTCCGTGGCCTCTATTGTCGGTGTGAGCAGCATCGTGCTGTTCGGCTATGCTCACAGCACGGCGGATGAGCGTTGCGCCGAGTTTGTGAATGCGGTTAAAGCGAAAGATGTTAAGAGTGCTCAACTGTTGCTGGATGGGATTTACATCATGGAGCCCATTTATAAGTTGGTGAGTTCTGATTATGATATTATTCTCAACAAGACTCGCGAATGGGTTAATACATACCAGCAACACGCAGACCAGCTGACGGCATATAAGCAATGGCTGACCCAGCACCGCAAGCGCGATGCGGAATCACTCGTGGGTTATCTGAAAAATCACGTTGGTCCTGCTTGTCAGTTGTTGGAGAAGTTGAAGGCCGAGTACTTGTACAACCCGCCGGCCGATTTGCTGCGTTTGCATCAGGATGCTATCAATGAAATTGTAGGTTCGCTTAAGTATCGCTACATGCAACCGCCCCAGGGGGCTGATATGAACACCTTGGCCATGTTGTATGGTGAATACCAGGCCTATAAGGGGATTATCGGGTTCACGCCGGAAGAAGATACTGAAATCCGTAAAACCTACCTTAAATTGTGCGAGAACATTCTTTTCTACAACATGAACTCGCATGAAGCCATTGCCTATTCCCTGTCCTTGTATCACCAATACAAGCAATACTTGCCCCTCACGGAAGAGCTGGCTACGCGCTTGAATGACTACCGCCAAAATCTGGAGGCTTATGCCAATTTGCCTTCCTTGCTGGCTTCCAGCACGAGCTTGAATGATTACATCAGCAAGTTGAAACAGAGCCAGGGTATGCTCAAAACATCATCCATTGAGGTGCCCATGCAGCAGCTGGAGTCTCTTCAATCGGAGTTGCCCGGCATGAAGACCCGCCTTTATCTCAAAAAGGCCGGTATCAACATAACGGATACCAATGAGATGAAGCAAAAGCTGGCTCTTGCGCGCAAAGCTTACGTGGGAGATGGTTCGTTCTTCCCCTCTTATGCGGAATCTGATTTGGTGCGCATTACCAATCAGCTGACAGATATGAGCGGCCCGGCGTGGACCAACAACTTTGAGCAACTTATTGAGAATAAAAAAGTTCTCATAGGCAAGGTTGCTCACGTTAATAATCACACGTATTTCCGAGAGTATTTGACGGATGATAAAATGTCTAAAGAAAAGAAGACGTTGAACACCCTGACGAATATTCGGCCCCTCAACATGTCTCGTTTGCGCCGCACATTGTCGATTGACCGCGACTCGTTGCTGCGTGGCAAAATCCGCCCGACCAAATTATTGAACACCATCGCATCGTCCGTCATCGAGGATGCCTCCCCCCTGGCCAATGCGTACCTCTTTTCTCTGACGCTGGATTTGCTGAAATCCGTCCATGAAATTGAGAATGGTATGTGTTTTTCCAAGAGTTTGCTGCAAGATGTAGCAGAGTGGGAAAAACTGAAATCTTGGCTCCGCAGCAAAGGTGTTAATATGAACGATAAGTGCTGGATGAGCTCGCATCCCCTCGAGGTTCAGCCCAAGATCAAGCGCTTCATGCGCGATGTGAGCACCCACGATTATGAAGCCGAAATCCGCGATCGCCTGGCTCAGCTGGAAAACTCTGATTGCGTCTTGGTGGGGTATTTCGCCCCTAACGGGCAGATGATGAATATCGTTCCTGCTGACAACCGCAAGCTGTACTACGTCAGCAATGGGGCCCTTGTCCCCTACCAGGGGAAGGTTGGTACGCCCTTCATGCCCATTTTGGCAGTGGATGTCGATTGAAGCATTCCCCTTCCATTTTCTTCCTGCCATCTCGCCCATGCTAACGGGCGGGATGGAGGAATGGTGGCTCAATGAACATTGAGCCCGGCCAAATCGCGCTGGATTTGGGCTTTGAGGGCATCGATGGAGCCGAATCGGCGCTCGGGGCGGATGAAGCGCAGGAGCTCGGTGTGCAGGGGGTGGCCGTAGAGGTCTCCCCGGAAGCCGCAAAGGTGTACTTCGAGGCGCGGGCGGGTGGTGTTGTCCACCGTGGGGCGCAGGCCGAGGTTGGCGATGCCGGGGTAGGCGGTGCCATCTACGGTGCAGCGCACGGCATACACGCCGTACGGCAGCTGCACCATATCGGGGGAGATGGCCACATTGGCGGTGGGGAAACCGAGGGTGCGGGCGAGTTTCTGGCCGTGCTCTACAGGACCCACGATGCCGAAGGGACGCCCGAGCATGGCGGCGGCGGTGTCCAGCTGCCCGGCGGCCAGGAGCTGGCGGATGCGGGTGGAGCAGATGATATCATCGCCCAGGGTGGCCAGCTCGTTGATGCAGGTGGTGATGCCGCGAGTAACGGCGAAGGCGCGCAGGAGTTCGGGCGTGCCACTGCCGCCTTTGCCGAAGCGCCAGTTGGTGCCCACGGAGAAGCCGGCGATGGGGCAGGCGGCATGCAGTTGCTCCAGGAAGTCCGGCGCAGGGGTGGCGGCCAGCTCGTGGGTGAAGGGCAGGGTGAGCACGAGGTCTGCCCCGGCTTGTTGCAGCAGGGCGGCTTTGTGCGCAGCATCGGGCGTGATGAGCTTGGGAGCGCGCTCCGGTGCCAACACCGCGGCCGGGTGCGGTGCAAAGGTGAGCACGCCGCGCAGGGCGCCTTCTGTGGCTGTGGAGGCGATGATGCGGCGGTGCCCCAGGTGTACGCCGTCGAAGAAGCCCATGGCCCAGTGTACGGGCCGGGGGAGGCTCTTGAGTTCTGCGAGGGAGCTGAGCGTGTTCATGGGGCGCAGGAGAGGGGGGATTAGTGGCCGCGGGCGGCCAGCACCTCATCCACCGGCAGCAGGCGCGCCAGCAGCTCATCTCGGGTGCCGGATTTGAGGGTGGGCACATCAATGGCCTGGGAGATATCGAAAGCACCGGAGCGGATGCGGCGCAGGGCGGTCAGGTGGGCCCCGCAGCCCAGGTGCTGGCCGATATCGTGTGCGTAGGTGCGCACATAGAAGCCTTTGGAGCAGTGCACGGTGAAGTCCACCTCGGCTGCGTCCAGGTCGATGCGGGTGATTTGGTAATCCAGCACCTGCACGTGGCGGGATTTGCGCTCCACCTCCTGACCCTTGCGGGCCAGTTTGTAGCAGGGCACGCCATTGATTTTGACGGCAGAGTACATGGGCGGCACCTGGTCAAACGCACCGTGGAAGTGCTTGAACGCGGCCTCAATCTGCTCTTGGGTGATACCGGCGGTGCTCTTTTCGGCCACCACTTCGCCATCGGCATCCTGGCTGTTGGTTTCGATGCCCAGCTTCATGGTGGCGGTGTACACCTTGTCCTCGCACATGAGCATGTCCTGCATCTTGGTGGCTTTGCCTATCACCACGATGAGCATGCCGGTGGCCATGGGATCAAGTGTGCCGCAATGCCCCACTTTTTTGGTGCCTAATATCCTTCTGCACAGCGCAACGGCGTTGTGCGAGGTAAAACCGGGATCTTTATCGACGAGTAAAACACCAGATGGAGAATCCATAGATTTCAAATTTAGAATTTCAAATTGCAAATTGAGAAGAGAGCAGCCTGCGGGCTGGGGGAGGGTTAGTCGGAATAATGGCGAGCGGTTGTTTTTGCAGCGGCGGTCATGATGGCGGTTAATTGCTGGGCTTCATCCAGCAGAGGAGCGATTTTGGCTGTTGGGTAGATACCGGAATCAATGAGAAGCTCTATCCAATAGCAACTTTCATCGGCTTCTTCTTGGCAGATGCGTAGTTTGTTC
>JAZRRO010000037.1:0-21045 GCA_045650805.1 Akkermansia sp. | reverse complement strand
ATGGCGGCTTGGATGCCGGGCTCGGCGTCTTCGAAGACGATGCATTGGGAGGCGGGGACGCCCATGCGTTCGGCGGCCAGGAGGAAGATATCCGGCTGGGGTTTGCCACGGCCGGGGGGTACGTCGTCCGGGGTGATGATGATATCAAACAGTTCGGCGAGGTCGGCAGATTCGAGGGTGGCGAGGGCGCCGGGCAGAGCGCTGCCGGTGCCGATGGCATAGGGGATGCCGCGGTCGCGGAGGGAGCGCACGAGCTGCACTGTCTCCTGGATGATGGGAAGTGTGGTGGTGCGCAGCAGGTGGGCGTAGTTGGCGCGTTTTTCATCGGCCACGACATGATGGGGCATGGAGAGGCCATAGGTGTGGTTGAGCTTGGCTACGATATCGTGCGCGGCCATGCCGCCGTGGGCGTTGAATTCCTCCCAGCGGAAGATGTGGGCGGGGCAGCCGTGGTTGGCCAGGGCCATGCGCCAGGCGCGGTAGTGTGTGGGCATGCTGTCGACCAGGGTGCCATCCAAATCGAAGATGTAGCCGCCGTAGAGCTCGGAGGGGATGATAACGCGGGGTTCCATGAGGCAGGAGGAGATGAGGGTGCGAGTGAGAGAGGGGGGAGATCAGAGTCCGAAGTGGTCCACAAAGCTCTGCAAATCAGCATCTTTGCCGAAGAGGACGAGGACATCGCCCTCCTGGAACTTCATGCCGGGCTCGGGGGTGTCGATGACGGGCTGCTCGGGCTGGGCGAGCACGTCCTCGCCGGAATCTTCGTGTGCTTTGCCGCGGCGGACGGTGAGGAGGTTGAGGCGGTAGCGCTTGCGGAGGTCGACCTCCATGAGGGTGGCGCCGACCCATTCGGAAGGCAGGCGCACGTCTGCCAGGGAGTGGGTGGCATCGATGCGGCGGGAGCGCATGAGGCCTTCGTTCACAAAGTGAGAGGCAAGTTGCTTGGCGGCCACGTCTTCCACGCGGAAGAGGTCTGTGATGCCGATGAGCTTGAGGACGTTGGCGTGCATTTCGTTGACGCTGCGGACGTAGAGGTTCTTGACGCCCAGCTGGCGCAGCTGAGCAGTGATGAGGATGCTGCGCTCGAACACTTCGCCCACGGCCACGATGACGTAGGTGTCCTCCCCTTCCAAATCGAGCTGGCGCAGGACACGCATATCGGTGGCATCGCCGATGACGGCGTAGGCCACGCTGTCTTTGAGCTCGGTGACGGCGGATTCCTGGGTATCAATGATGGTGACTTCGTAGCCACTCTGGGTGAGGTAAAGAGCCAGGGCGCGGCCGAACTGACCTGCACCGATGATGACGAATTTCATAATGCGATTGGGGGGGTGAATGACGTTAATTGAGGGGTAGGCGCGTTTCGGGGTAGCGCACGGGCGAGGGTGGGCTCTGGCGGATGAAGATGAGCATGAAGGTGAACATACCCACGCGGCCAAAGAGCATGTTGAGCACGACGAGGAGTTTGGACCAATCCGACAGCTCGCCGGGGTTGCAGAGGGAGAAGCCGGTGGTGGTGTAGGCGCTCACCTCCAGGAAGAGGACTTTGACGATGCCGTTCTCGCTGTCCGCCAGGGCGGGTTCCATGAGGAGGAGGAGCATGGTGGTGAGCACAATCCAGAAGATGGAGAGGACGACGGTGGCCATGGCGCGCTCTACGGTGTTGCGGGCGATGCGGCGGCTGTGCATTTGCACATCTTGCTGGCCGCGCAGGACGCGCAGGACCTCCAGCACGCAGAGGGCAAACACGGGGGCATACACGCCGCCGCCTGTGCCGGTGGGGTTGCCGCCGATGAACATGAGCATGCAGAGGAAGAGGTGGTAGACGGGGCCGTAGTCGCTGATATCGGTGATATTGAAGCCGGCAGAACGGCCGATGGCGTTCCAGACGCCCTCCCACAGGTTGTAATCAGCGCTGCGGGCATGGGCCGAGGGCTCGAAGGCGCCCAGCAAGGCCAGGCCGATGGAGCCCACGAGCAGCACAAGCAGGGTGACGCGGATGACCAGCCAGGTGTGGGTGCTCCAGCGCTTGGCGGTGCGCTGGCGGGAGAAGAGGCTACGCAGGCGGGTGAGCCCCTCCAGATACACGCCGAAGCCAAGTGTGCCGGCCAGGATGAGCAGCATCATGATGGCTTGCACGCTGTAGGAGTGTGCCACGCATTCCTGCGCCATGTTGTTGGGGAAAAGGGTGATGCCCGCATTGCAGAAGGCGGAAACGGAGTGGAAGAGCGCGAAGAACCACAGGTGTTCTTGCGGCACACCGGGGTGGCCCTGCCACAGGAAATACAGCGCCACGGCGCCCAGGAGCTCTACCACGAGGGTGACGAGCACCACGGCTTTGAGCAGCGAGGGGATGATGTTCACCCCGACCTGATCCAGCAGGGTAGACATGGTTGAGCTATCCCTCATGTTGAGCTTTTTTCCCACCATGAGCAGCACAAAATAGGAGAAGGTCATGACACCCATGGCACCCACCTGAATGTCAAAGAGCAAGACCAACTTGCCCAGCGGTGCCAGGGATTGGGAAACATCTATCGTGGTGAGGCCGGTGATGGATATGGCGGAGGCACAGGTAAACAGCGCATCTACATACGATATGGGCACGCGCGCGGCCCCAGGTGTGACCAGGATGAGCGCACTCACCACCACCAGGGCCACCATGCTGGTGAAGAAGACCACCGCGGGGGACCAGCCCCCCTGCCCGCGCACGGCTGCCTGGCGGCGAGCCCGACGATAGGCCAGGATGTTGACAAAGGAGAACGCGCCGATGACCAGGCTGAGCAACAGGCTCACCCAGTAGGCCTGGGTGGGCAGGAAGCTCCACACGCCACCGGAGAAGACGAAGGAGGCGATGCCGCCCACACTCAACTGCCACCACAAAAAGCGCCCCGGCCAGCGGCGGTGAAACGCCTGGGTGAGGAAATGCAGGAACACGGCGGCAGTGTTGAACCATACGAGACCGCAGAGGATGAGGTGTGTGCCTTTCAGGAAGACATCTCGGGCCACGCTGCCGCTGGCCATGGGTTCAAAACAGGCCTCCCACAACACAACAAAAAGCACCAGCATGCCGGAGATGATTTCCGGCAGCTCCAAAGCTCTGTACTGGCGTTCACGTGTGCCTCTCATACTCAGTGGCCGGTGGCAGTATAGCACACTCACAGCCAAAATTCAAGTTTTACCCGAGCAGCCCCCCGAGACGAATTACGAGTTACGAATTGGGTATCTCTAAAAACTCATATTTTCATTGGCGGGCAAAACCCGCGGAATTGTAGAGCCGACGTCAGCGGGCGGTATAAAGAGTGAAATAAAAATATACTTTTCCATCAGTAGGCACCGGCATCATCTGAGGTGAAGTATTTCCACCGGTTGATGATGGAGCCATGGCCGCGGGTCAGCAGCTGGCCATCTTTGTCCACGATGAAGGCATGAGGTACACCGGAGCCATCATCTGCAAAGCCAGGCAGGCGCTGGAAGACTTTGGCCCGCATGTCCTCAATCCACAGGGTGGGGCAATTCAGGCTCAATTTTTTGGGGTAGGCTTTGGCCTCTGCCAGGCTCTTGTCGTGCGAGATGAGAATGAGCTCCACCTTGCGGGATTTGCGCATTTTCCTGTATTCCTCCACCACTTTGGGCATCAGATTTTTGCAATGGCCGCACCAGCTTGCCGCGCAGAGGTAGATGTAGTATTCAGCCTTGGGGTTCACCTTGGCATTGAACACCGGGAATTGGGCCAAAGCACCGGGCACGCGGTTGAGGAGCGATTGATCAGTCTCGGCTTGCGGGTCTTCCTCTTCGGTGCCATAGGGGTGCAGCATATCGTGCCTGGCCTGAGCCTCGCGCAAGCGTTGCAATTCCTCCGCCTCGAGGATTTTCTCGCGCTCGCGGGCTTCGCGCTCTGCCAGTTCGGCATCGGTCTCCCCGGTGTCGGGTGGTGGTTCAGACAAATCGGGGGAACCCATCCCTGCCCCGGCATAGGTTTTGGGCGCTTGTTTGGCCTGCTGCAAGCGGCGGGCGTTTTCCGCCTGTATGGCGCGGTTTTGCTCGACCCGCTCGGCCCGCGCAGCCCGGCGTTCCTCTGTTTTGGCCTGTTGGGTGGTGTAAAACCAATATCCACCCGCACACAAAGCCAGCAGCAGCAACCAAAACCAGATGGAGGATGTGGCGGCACGCGGTTGTTCGACAGGCGCCATCAGTATGGGCTGTGCGTGCTTTGTTTTGCGTTTCACTGGCATGTTGCCATCATATATGAGCAGCGCTGACAAGTAAAGAAAAATGGCCGCATGCACAACGGGGTGCATGCGGCCATGGGGAGATGGTGAAATCTATTACTCAGCCGACTGCTCAGCCTCTTCGCGAGCTTTTTCGGTGATTTCCTTCCAACCGGACAGGATGTTTTTGACATTGGAAGCCCCCAGACCGGAAGACAGGACCTTGCCCTCCTTGGTGACGATAGCGGCTGCGGGGAGACCGATGGCGGAGCTACTACCGGGGAGATTCTGGAACTTGGCACCCTTCAGCTCATCCATCAGCACCACGGGGCACTTGGCGCGGTAGCCCTTCAGGTACTTCTTGGCAGCATCTTTGGAGCCTTCGCCGCTGATGAGGATGAACTCCACGTTGCCGCGCTTCATCTTCTTGGATTCAGCGACAGCGACCGGCATACACTCACTGCAATAGCGGCAGAAGCTGGCGGAGCACATGTAGACGTAGAAATCAGCCTTCATGTTGGGGCGGCCCTGGAGCGTCTTCAGCTTTTTGAGGGCTGCTGCAACGGGGCTTTCCTCTGCTTTGGCGTCGGTCTTGGCCTTTTTGCTCTTCTTCTTGGACTTTTTCTTCTTTTTGGCATCAGCTTCTTCATCCTCGGACTCCTCGGCAGAAGCAGCAGCTTCATCGGCAGAATCGAGGGAAAGGTCGGCTTCGTCCTGAGCCCAGGCGGGAGCAGCCACCAGAGCGGCGACAGCCACAAACAATGTCAGCAAGTATTTACGTGCAAGCATGGGCGAGAGAGTAGCAGAGTAAGCTCTAAGTGTCAATGCCTATTTTTTTATGAAGCGGCACAAAAGAGAACGCCCCCGCGGCAGCAAACCGCGGGGGCGCAGAAAGACGATGAGGTGACGCTTTACTGAGCGTAGCTGTTCACCAGGGCATGGGTGCGCTCGTGCACCTTGGCCACGCGGGCCTTGAGCTCGGCCTTGTAGGCCTCCATGTCGGGCATGGGGCGGCGAGCCACGCCGGAGATAACGGCGGCCTCGGCAATGGCGGGGCACAAGTACTCAATCATGCGGGGGTCGAAGGGCTTGGGAATCACGTAATCGCGACCAAACTCCAGAGCGACACCGCCGTTGGAGGCCACCACCTCAGCGGGTACTTCCTGACGGGCCAGATCAGCCAGCGCGCGGGAGGCGGCAATCTTCATGGCCTCGTTGATGGAAGTAGCCTGCATATCGAGAGCGGCGCGGAAGATGTAGGGGAAGCAGCTCACGTTGTTTACCTGGTTCGGCCAGTCGCTGCGGCCGGAGCCCATGATGCAGTCGGGGCGAGCAGCCTTGGCTTCCTGATAGGTGATTTCGGGGTCGGGGTTGGCGCAAGCGAAGATGATGGGGTTGGGAGCCATGCTCTTCACCATCTCGGGCTTGAGCAAGCCCTTCTTGGAGAGGCCCAGGAACACATCGGCGCCCTGCAGAGCCACTTCGAGCGTGCAGTCCTCGCTCTGGGCGAAGATAGCCTTGGTGGGGTGCAGATCCAGACGGCCGGTGTGGATGAGGCCCTTGGAATCAAACATGTAAATATTTTCGCGGCGGATACCGAGAGCCATGTAGAACTTGGCACAGGCAATACCGGCAGCACCGGCACCGCAGACCACGCACTTCATATCCTGCAGCAAGCGGCCCGTGAGGTGGGCGGCGTTGAGCAAGGCGGCACCGGAAATCACAGCCGTGCCGTGCTGGTCATCATGGAAAACGGGGATGTTCATCTCCTCGCGGAGACGCTGCTCGACGATGAAGCATTCGGGAGCCTTGATATCCTCCAGATTGATAGCGCCGAAGGTGGGCTCCATGGTCTTGATGACCTCGATGAGCTTTTCGGGCTGCTTGATGTCGAGCTCGATGTCGAACACGTCGACGTCGGCATAAATCTTGAACAGAAGGCCTTTACCTTCCATCACGGGCTTGGAAGCATGAGCACCGATGTTGCCCAGGCCCAACACAGCTGTGCCGTTGCTGATCACGCCGACCAGATTGCCACGGCCGGTGTAACGAGCAGAGACAGAGGGATCTTCGGCGATTTCCATACAGGGAACTGCCACACCCGGGGAGTAGGCCAGCGTCAGGTCATCAATCGTGAAGCAGGACTTGCAAGGCAGCACCTCGAGCTTGCCGGGACGAGGTGTCTCATGGTAATTCAATGCGTTCTTTGCTAATTCGTCTTTCATGGTGAGCGCGCAATTATAGTCATTTTCGCGCAACATGCAAGCGCAGAATCTGTCAACGATGATTGACGGGGCGTTTCAGCGCATCTTTTCGAGGGTCTCAGCCACGAGGGAAGCCACCACAAAATCGCGATACCAGCGTTTGTCCGACGGGATGATGTACCACGGGCTGGTGGGAGAGGACGAAGCA
Source organism: Akkermansia sp. (assembly GCA_045650805.1). GTDB lineage: Bacteria > Verrucomicrobiota > Verrucomicrobiia > Verrucomicrobiales > Akkermansiaceae > Akkermansia. The sequence continues at coordinate 14,425 of JAZRRO010000037.1, read as the reverse complement.
CCCAAGATGGTTTGCGCCTGTTCCAACGCGGCTTGCCATGACGCGGCGGACATGGGGGCATCTGCGCGGTCCTCGTGTTCGGCGTGGGAGACATGCAGGAACAGCTTGAGTACGCATACCCCCTGCTCCACCCATTGTTGCTCGCGCTCGGCAGCGGCTCTCGCCACGGCGGTGGCTTGCGCCGGGGGCTGTTCCAGGGCGGAGGCATAGGGGGTGACATTGAGCAAGGTGCATTCGCCCGCGCCGGGCAGCACCACCGAAGCCTCGGCCGATGCGGGCTGCACGGCATGGGTGTACAGGGGGTCCATGCTGCGCGCGAGGCGGCGCAGGCAGTTGGTGAGCCCACTACCGGGCAAGCCGACCAGCTGCACCACCAGGCGGCCGTGGTTCAGGCGGCGTTGCGCGGTGTTGATGCGCAGCGCCAAATCCTCCATTTGGGCAAGCATTTCATCTTTGCCGCCACCAAATAAGGCCTTGTCCGCGACGGGGTATGCGGACAAAGGGCGGGCGGCATCGTACGTGTATCGTGCGGGGCTCAAGCGGGCGGCAAGGTCATCCAGACTGGTGCAGCCCCGTGGAAAAAAGGCATCCAAGGCACGCACAATCGCATCGCGCTTGAACGGCACGAACAAATCAGCCGTCAGCTCGCGCCAGGGGAGCCAACGCAGCGCGGCAAATTCCTCCGACTGCGCAGAATCGGGGTCTGCGGGCTGCACACCGCGGCAACGGATGAGGAAATAGGTCTGCTCCTGCCCCTGCCAGCGTTCGCTTTTCTTGTTTTTGTGGCGGTATGCATAGCGGAGCCCGCCATAGGAAGCGAGGATGGTGCAAGACTCGGGCGCAATGCCGACCTCCTCCCACACCTCGCGCAACACGGCCTCGCGGAAGCTTTCATTCTTGCCCACGCCCCCCTGCGGGAAATGCCAATAGGGGCTTTTGCCGGGGGTGGAGCCCAGCAGCACGTTGTCTGCCTCATCAAGGATGATGGCAGCCACATTCAACCGCCATTGCTCGGGCTGAGAATCGCTCATGAATGCGAGGTTTTGCGGCGGCCGTGGCTTTCATCGTTCCACTCTGCCGTCAGGTATTTTTCCCGGCAAAGCTGGGCCAAATCTTCATCAAAGCCCGGATAGGGAGCGGAGCCGGTCACTTCGACCACTTCCGGGGACAGCTGCGCTGCGAGTATTTTCTTCCAGCCGGCATCTGGTTCACACTGCTGAATAAGGCCCTGGTGCACCACGGCGCCCTTGTAGCGGCGCTGGCCTGCACCGGCCAGTTTCTGCCCGGCTTCATCCACAATATCGCTGGCCACGGGGCTGGCCCAGCAGGCGCGGCCACCATCGGGCGCATCGGACACAAGCAAGGTGCATTTCACCCCACTCTCGGCCAGGGCCACCGCCAACGCACCGTGAATCCACTTGTACAAATTGGAGCTGGTGGGGTACATATACCCGGGGATGGCCGGCAGGGTCAGCGTGTAGGTGTAGCCGATGCGGTGATCCACAATGCCACCACCCGTCCAACGGCGAATGTATTCGATATCATCCCCCGGGAAGATGCTGCGAGCCTCTGCCGAGGTGTCAAAATAGCCAAAGCTGACGGCGGGTTTTGCCCAGCCGTAGAAGCGCAACCACGCCTCGCCTCGACGAGACAGCAGCTCATCTGCCGCCATGTTTTCATACCCGCTGCGGGGCACGGGGTCGCACCACAGGTAAAGCTTTTTGAGCGAAACGGTCTCTTCGATGGGGGTGGAGTTCTGCATACGCACTCAACAAGCCTGTAACATCAGAGCGGCTGGGGCACAGACACCAGACGAGAGAAAGAGCGGGTGTAGCGCAGGAAGAAATCCTCGGGCTTGGGAGCGCGGCGGCGACCACGGCGCACCTGCTCAGCCAGGGCCACGCCTTCTTCCGTCAGCACGGTAATAGCGAGGTTGGCGGACTGAATGCGGGCATTCTCATACACCTGGCCATTGGCCTCGATGCGGTCACCGTACACAGCCAGGTGGCGACCGGAGCCACCCTTGCGAGAGGAAATCACGGGGACGGTCACAGTCTCGTAAGAAGCGCGGCCCGTCTTGGCATCGGCATCGCCCTTGGGGTATTGCAGGGTGAAAATAATGCTCAGCTCCACGATATTTTCACACAGGAAGCTCTTTTCCTCCTCCTTTTCGTAGGGGACGTAGGCTTGCTCCATGTTCTCCTTGCCCAGGAGCTGCTCGTATGTTTCGCGGGGAGAAATCACCTGGCGATACAGAGAGAACAGGGGGAAGGTTTTCTCATCCCCTTCTGCGCCGGGGAGGTTGAGAATCTGGTCGCGATACATCAGGCGGTAGCCAATGGCGTTGACATCGCCCTGCGTTTCCATGTTGTGGGCGCGGGCATCGCGATAGTTGCTGCGCAGAGAGGTGCTGCTGCTCACAGAGGGGTTGCGGTCCGGGGCGCAAGCAAAGAACACGCACTGGGCAGACTTGGGAATGGGCAAATCCTTGGGCGCACCGGAAGAGGAGCTGTCAATCTTGGCGTAGAGCCATTGGTACTTGTTGCTGCCACCGGCCATCTGGAATGACTCCAGATCGCGGCTCATAATCTGCAAAGCCACGCGGGAGCTGGAGGCGGTGCTCACATCCTGCTGCACAACTTTCCACAGGGCAATACCCTGATTGGTCAGCTGCATGATGGCGTACACCAGAATGGTCGTAATAGCCATGGCCGTGATGAGTTCCACGAGGGTGAAACCATGGCGATGCTTGGAAATCCGTGTTTTCATAGAACTGGGAGAAGATGAAATGAATCAGCGGCGGAAAGAAAGATTGGCCGAGAAGAGGGGACGCCCCATTTTAGCCCAGGTGCGGGTACGATAACGAGCGGGATGCGGCGGGGACATGAGATAAAAATCTGCGCGGTAGAAAATAGCGCCACCCCAGATATCGTCTTCCTTTTCAGAGAAATAATTTTCCGGTTCGGAAGCCCCCTTGATGATACCGGGATTGCCGATGGCTTCGTACTCGCCGTTCTTGGTGGGCATCAGCTGGGTCATCTTCACGATGAACACGGAACCCACGGCATCCTTGATATCATTCTTGTGCACAGGGTCATTCATGGGGCAAGCCACGGTGACCAACTGGCTGTTCTTGCCCGGCACAACGCGATTGGCCGGCACCGGAGGATAGGAGCCATTATCGCGCGGAGACTTAGAGGTATCGGCGCGGTAGGAGAAGATGACGATGGACGTATTGGGGCGCTTGGACTTGAGCAGCCAGTAAAAGCCCTTGTCGAACGTGGAGAGGTACTTGTTGGGGGAGGATTTCTTTTCATTTTCTCCCGCCTGTTCATGTTTATGCAACGTGGCAAGCTCGGCACGCAAAATACCGGTGATACGCTCCGACTCCTGCTTGGTGAGAGCCTGTTGCACCATGCCACGAGCGGGCACAAACACCGTCAGGAAAATCGACACCAACATGCCCACCAGGGCCACCGCCAACAGTGTTTCCATGAGGGTGAAACCACCGAGACGCCCTTTCATAAGGTTCTTCTTCATAGTCAAAGCAAATCTCTTTTATTTTTCAAAAACCTGTTCATCCGTGCGCAGCAGGCTTGTATCGCCATTGGGCCACACTACAATACCCTTGGCACCCACCGGGCGGCGCATGGAATCCGTGGAAAGCGGCACAATGCCGTCCTTGGCATTGCGCCCCTTGCCAATGCGTGCATTCATAATCACCAAGCGCTGCGGGCGGGTGGGATTGAGGGGGTCTGCCATGGGAGCGACAAAACGGCCTTTTTCGTCGAACTCAATGTAGTAAATGCGGGTCTGCCCCTTGCCGGAAAGGCGGGTTACTTCCTGCCCAATCATATCGCCGGGGGCACCTTCGGCCCAGCCAAGAGCCTTACTGTATGTGGGAGAGAAGAATACACCGGGGGGCAAGGTTGTGCCGGATGAGGTGGAGACCCAGCGACCATTCTGCGTCACAGAGGTACCATCGTAGTTGCCGCTGTGGTTCTCATCCTTGCGGAACATCTGCACCGTCATGTAGCGCAGGTGGCGGGAATCCTTGCTGGTATCGTTGGGATCGCTGGCAATAATCAGGCGGGTGTAGGTATCATTCCCCTGTGCTGTTGCGCGGGCTTCGCGCACCATGGACTCCAGCATATCCACACCGGACTCCAGCCCCCTACCCTTACCGGCATCACGCAACACGCTGGCAGCCATCGTCATCATGAGACCAATGATAGCCACCACTACCAGCAATTCTACCAGAGTAAAACCTTTACTTAATTTCCTGCGAAAGCTTTTCATACACGTACGAACAGAATCGGGACAAGCCCGACACTATCTATAGCACGTTTGACACGGCGCTTCAATCTTTTTTTCGGTTCCGTCGCGGGATTATCCGCTTTTTTGTAATGACACAGCGCAAAAATCACGCATCGGACCGACTGAGGCCACCTTTTAGGGTTGAGCTTTCCTGCAAAATAAGGTATATTGGTGGTCGCATGACCATCCTGCAATCTATCATTCTCGGCATTGTTGAGGGGCTCACGGAGTACTTACCGGTGAGCTCCACGGGGCACCTGATTATCACGCGCTACATGCTTGGGCTGGGTTCATCGGAAGCGCTGAATGCGTTTGACATCTGCATCCAGAGCGGCGCCATTCTGGCCGTGCTTGGTCTTTATTTCCAACGCGTCAAGGAAATCATCAATGGCCTGCTCGGGCGCAACAAAACGGGTATCAACCTGCTCATCAACATGTTTGTCGGTGTGCTGCCGGCTGTTGTGCTGGGCCTGGCATGCGAGAGCTATATTAAAGACCTGCTTTTCAACGAAACAACCGTCACCATCACTTGGGCGCTCGGTGGTATTGTCATTCTTTTGTACAGTCGCGCCCGCGAAAAGAGCGGCAAAGGCTTTACCGGCAAACCGCTGGAGGAGCTGACCTGGAAAGGCGCTCTGAAGGTGGGCCTCATGCAGTGCATTGCCATGTGCCCGGGCGTGAGCCGCAGCCTCATGACCATGCTTGGCGGCCTTGTTTCCGGGTTGAGCGTGGCCGCCGCTGTGGAGTTCAGCTTCCTGCTGGGCTTGGTGACGCTGGGTGGTGCCACCTGTCACGATGCCATCAAGCACGGTTCTGAAATGGTATCCGTCATCGGCTGGACGCCCATGATTGTGGGCACCTTCACCGCCTGGCTCAGCTCCATCATCGCCGTGAAGTGGATGGTGGGCTACCTGAATCGCCATGGTCTTTCCATCTTTGGCTGGTACCGCCTGGCCGCCGCCGTGGTGATGCTGTTCTTCATCTGGCATGGTCTGCGAGTCGACAACTCGGAAGCCCCAGCCACCACCCCCGAGCCTGCTGCTACCGCATCCGTGGAGATGTAAGAATGCGGCATGCTGATTTTTTCTCTTTTCAAGAAAGGCTGAACGAGTACAATACAACATAAGAGCATGCGCTATCTCACACCAGTATTCAACGCCATCATTGATTCCTGCTTTGCCTGGTTCACCCCCGGCTGGCGCCGCAACGGCATCGAAACCGCTACTGCGCTCCGCCGCTATATCAACCACTTCCGTCCGAGCATCAAAGAAGACAAGCTCGCCGAGCTGGAAAACTTCTTGCGCAACATGCGCACCGCCCTGCGCGACTGGAAAAAGGCCGACGTCGAAAACATCACCCTGGCCATCAACACCGTGTGCGAGCCCATGCCCGGGTTCAAGCGCAATGGCGTGGCAGAGCTGGTGGAATCCTTTTTCATCATCATGGTGGTGTTTCTGGGGATTCGCACTTACTACGCGCAGCCGTTCCGCATCCCCACCGGGTCCATGCAGCCCTCGCTCAACGGCATCATCGTTCACCCCATCGAGGAGATTCCCTCTGCCCCGGTACGCTGGTGGAACACCCTCACGCTGGGCAGCTCCTACATCGATGAAGTGGCCGATACAGACAAGCGCATTGTCTCCATGCACCAGCAGCAGAAATGGCTGTTGTTCACCGAAACGATTCTCACCTTCGATGACCGCAGCACGCTGAGCATTCCTGCTGCGCAAGGCACCGTCATGCAATACCTGCGGGAGCAAGGTAAGATGATTGACACCCCGATGGGGCTCCAATTCACCCCGTACCGCGCCGGCGAAACCATCATGAAAGCCCGCGTGGATGCCGGTGATATGGTCATCGTGAACCGCATGGCCTACCACTTCCGCAACCCGGAACGCGGCGAAACATTCGTGTTCGATACTCGTGGCATCAACACCAGCGGCAAGACCTCCCGCAGCATCGAGGACCAGAGCAGCGGCACGCACTACATCAAACGCCTGTGTGGCTTGCCGGGGGATACGGTGAGCATCGAAAACCCGAATCTGCTCATCAACGGCGCTCCCGCACAGGAAAACACCATCCGCGCTGTAGCCGCAGGGCAGCCGCCGTTCAACGCAGGTGGCTACAAGGCACTCAACACACGCGCTTACCCCAGCGGCTTCCTGATGACCGGCCGCAGTATCGTGTTGCGCGCCTCTCAGGAACAGCCCAACCTGCGCGAATACATCGCCTTGGGCGACAATACAGACAACTCTCTTGACTCCCGCTACTGGGGTCCCGTGCGCCAATTCAACATCATTGGCCCTGCTGCCTTCACCCTCTGGCCCTTCACCTCTCACTGGGGCAACATTCACTAAACAACACCTTCCCTACTCTCATGGCTGAATCCGATACCATCACACGCAACGCCAAATCCAACCTGGCGTTCACTCTCATGGACCTCCCTGTGGAAAAACGCGTCCACATGGCTCAATTTTATGCATTCTGCCGCATTGTCGATGACATTGTGGATGAACCGGGCATGACACCCGATGAACGCCACGCCGCCCTGGACCGCTGGGAAGACATCATCTCCCTGCGCGCCGAAGCCACCCCCGGCATCGAGGAAGAAGTGCAGAAGCTGGTGCAGGAAGTGCAGCTGGACACCGCACCCATGATGGAGCTCATCGCCGGGTGCCGCGGCGACATCGACCCCCAACAACCGGCTACCCGCAAAGACCTGCTGGCATACGCCTACAAGGTGGCTTCCTGTGTAGGCATCACCAGTGCACACGTCATGGGCGCCTCTCCCGCGGCCAAGGACTATGCCATTGCTCTGGGCTATGCCCTGCAGCTCGTCAACATCCTCCGCGATGTGGCCGAAGACTGCCGCAAATACGGCCGTTTCTACTTGCCGGCAGAGGATATGGAGCTCTTCGGGGTCACCCGCGATGACATCCGCGAGCAACGCTATAACTACCGCTTGAAACAGCTGCTGGCATACGAAGCTGCCCTCGCAGAAAAATTCTTCGGCGAGGCCGATGAATACTACCAGCTGCTCTCTGTCGAAGACCGCAATGCGCTCATCCCCGCCCAGGCCATGAGCCTGATTTACCACACCATCTTGGAAAAAATGCGCGATGATGAGTACCGCATCTACGAGCGCCGCTACAGCGTGAACAATTTCCGCAAGCTTTGGTTCCTGCTGCGTGCCCGCCTTGGCACCGTGGCCCTGCCCTCATTCCCCAGCGTTTCGGAATGGAGCTTCATCAAGCCTCAGCCCAAAGACAAGGACGAGGAACAAAACTGATGTTGCCCCCCAAAAACGGCTGAAAAACAGACGTGCGCCCGCAAAAAGCTGATTTTTCACCCTCATTTGGCTTCAAACTCAAGCTGAAAGCTTGACAAATGAAGCAAAAAGGGGCAGAATACGCGCGCATAGGTATGCCCGGTGCACGGGAATGCCGCGATTTAGCCACGCTATGAAGACACGTCTGATTCCGTCCGCTTTGCTCATGGCCACCACGCTGGTGGCTCTTCCCTCATGCTACGAAGAGGACCCCGCTACCAAGCCTGCCGAACAGCAGCAGTCTGCTCAGCAGCCCGAGCCTCAGCCTGAGCCCCAACCCGCACCCGAGCCAGCCAAGCCCGCCGAACCCACCGTGGAAACAGTGGCACCCGCTGTGCAGGCTCAGCTCGCAGACTTCGGTTTTGCCACCCCCGGGGAGCTGGCTATCGAGCTCACGCCTAATCCGGATGAGTCTTTCACCGTCACCATCAATCTTCCCGTTACCATCAAGGAGAATCTGTTCACCTCTCAGAACGCTCCCGAGCACTTCAACGAAGAGCGCAAGGCTATCAATGAAAATGCCGCGGCTGCCATGCTGCCCGAGGCTCATTACCTGATGCAGGTTGGCGCCCCCACCGATTTCATCACCGATGCCGATCGCGCCGCCACCCCCCTGCCCGAAAAGCTTCAGGCCCTGGCCAACGAGCTCAAGGACCTCTCCGAATCTGCCGTGTACGTTGTCACCACTCCGGCTGATACAACCGTCACACTCACCGGCTCCCTCAAGGCCAAGATGAACAACGGCAACTGGGATATCACCGACATCGTGCTGGATACATCCGCTCTGATTGAGATGGCCTCCCGTACCCCTGAGTCTGCCCTGCCCCAGGGTGCCGCAGTCATGACGGCTGACTTCGAGCAGAACCAGAAGAACCTCATCGCTGAAAAGATTGCAGCGTTCAACGCAGAAGCCGCTCCCTACATTCAGGGTCGCGAAGATGCCGCCCGCGCTCGCATGGTCGAAGCCCAGACCCGCCGCGAAGAAGAAGCCCGCAAGGCCGAGGAACAGGCCCAGGCCGCAGCTGCAGAAAAGGAAGCATGGCTCAACAGTATCACCACCGCCATTGCAGAGGGCAAGTTGTACTCCGGCGAGTGGACCCGCGACAACCGCTTTGGCACCATCTCCATCCAGATTGATGCCACAGTCAAGTTCGAGGACTCCATCCAGTTCATCGGCAAACTGTACGACACCAAGCTGCCGGAAGCCTGCATGGACATCGATGGCCGCTGCCCCCTCGCCAAGAACGAAGATGGCTCCGCCCGCATCGATATCAACATCTTCGACGGTCAGTATGACCCCGATCAGCCCACCGCAGAGGTGTTTGACGCCAAGGATGGTGTGCTCATCCTCAACCTGACACAGGATGGCAAAATCAATGGCGACATGACCTGCGAAAGCTGGAAGGAAACGCCCGACAAGGCTTTCAAGATTTCCCTCACCCCTGCTGAGCCCAAGAAGACGGGCAAAAAGCGCTGATAAGGCTACACACCCCCTTTCCCACCGGCGGCACGCTGCAACAGCGTGCCGCCTTTTTGCTGCGCTCCACTTATCCTTTTAAGCTTACTGCATACAGGCGCAGAGTTATACCCCTTCTGCAACTACTCAAATACATGCGGGCGCTTCGTTACGTCTCCGCCAATCGTATATGCTCTCCCCCACCCCACAAAAAAGCACCAACCCGAGTAAGGGTTGGTGCCGGCATAAATCTGTTGTAGGCGCAATCAGATGAAGGTGCGGATAATGGCCTTGTCGCGCAGGCGGTCCACCCACTGGCGGTAGCGGGCCTCGCTCTGCTTGCGGCGCACGGCATCGTCTACCTTTTCCTTCACCTCGGGGTTGCTGAGGGGGGGAGCCGGAGCCAATTTCTTACTACGCACGCGCACGATGGTGAAACCGGCGGGGTCCAGCAGTGGGCCCACAATCTTGCCGGGGTCCAGACTGAAAACAATGTTGGCGAAATCCACCGACAAATCGCAGCGCTTGATGCTGGGCCAAGCGCCACCATCCTGCGCATGCATATCGCGGGAATACTCGCGAGCAGCATCAGCAAAGGTGATTTCCTTCTTGTCCAGGCGCTTCTTGAGCTCTGTGGCCATCACGTACAAATCCTCGGGCGTGACGTTGGGGTCCTCTGCCATGGCGGGGATGAAAATCTTATCGTACTGGATGGAGTCCTGGGCAATGTTGCGGTACTCATGCTTGGTGGCATTGTACTCCTCACGGATTTCATCGGGGGTGGGAGGAATACCGCGGTCATAGCGGCTGCTGCGCATGGCGGCCACCGTTGTTTCCTTGCGCACGGATTCGCGGAACTCGCTGTAGGTCATACCGCTCTTGCGCAGATTGTCCAGCAACGCATCGCGGTCGCCATTGAACTGCATGAGTACGCGGCGGCTGATTTCTTCATCAATCACCGATTCGGGCATCTGATAGCCCTTGGTCTCAAATTCACTCAGCACCAGCTCGCGCTCAATCAATTCCTGCATCACAGCCTTCTTAGCCTTAATCAGCTCAGCCGAGAAACGGGGACCCTGGCGGGGGTACAGCATCATCAACTCACGAATGTAAGGAGCCAGACGTGCGCGAACTTCGCTGGACGTCACCGGACGCCCATTCACCGTTGCCGCAACGCGGTTCACGATGCGATTCGGCTTGGAAGCAGCAGCGTCTTGAGCATACACAGCCGGGGGCAACACACAGGGAGCCACAGCCAGAGCCAGGGGCGCAATGCGACAGATGAGATTCATACGCGGTTATTCTACCCACACAAACGCTACTTTGCAATACTCTTCTTTGTCACATAGTCACTTTATGCTGGCATTTTGCACAGAACTTGTGCTAGAATGCCAGAGTTCACAAAACTACACCCACCATGGCTATCAAATTGTTCATACCGGGTCCGACCGTTGTGTCGGAAGACATCCTTCAGGAAATGAGCCTGCCCATGATTGGACACCGCTCCAAAAAGGCCTCCGAAATCCAGAAGCGCATTTCGGACAACATGCAGAAGGTACTCTTTACGGAAAACCGCATCCTGCTTTCCACCTCCTCCGGCTCCGGCCTGATGGAAGGCGCCATCCGCTCCTGCACCGCCAAGCGTGCTGCCGTATTCTCCATCGGCGCTTTCGGCGACAAGTGGTACAAGATGGCTGAAGCCAACGGCGTCCCGGCAGATAAGTTCTCCAGCACCATGGGCGAGCCCACTACCGCTGAAATGGTGGATCAGGCCCTCGCCACCGGCAAGTATGACCTCATCACCGTCACTCACAATGAAACCTCCTCCGGCATCCAGAACCCGGTGGAAGAAATCGCCGAGGTGATGAAGAAATACCCGGATGTGATCTGGTGTGTCGATGCCGTTTCCTCCGCAGCCGGCTCCAAGATTGAGACCGACAAGCTGGGGATTGACGTGCTCATCACCTCCACCCAGAAAGCCCTGGCCCTGCCCCCCGGTCTGGCTATCTGCGCCATGAGCAAGAAAGCCTATGACCGCACCGCCGAGGTGAAGAACCGCGGTCTGTACTTCGACCTGCGCACCATCTGGGACTTCATCGATAAGAAGAACTACCAGTACACCTCCACCCCCTGCCTCTCCCTCATGTACGCGCTGGACAAGCAGCTGCAGAAAATTGTGGAGGTCGAAGGCATCGAAAACCGCTTCGCTCGCCACGAGCAGATGGCTGAATACGTACGCGCCTGGGCAGATGAATACTTCCGCGTCTACCCCAACCGCAACTACCTCTCCAAGACCCTCACCGTCATCGATTCCCACCCCAAGGGCTGCGATGAGATGATTTCCATCCCCGAGCTCAACAAGGCTCTGGCCGAGCGCAACATGCAGCTGGGCAACGGCTACGGTGGTCTCAAGGACAAGACCTTCCGCATCGCCCACATGGGTGAGCTCCAGATGGATGACATGAAGGAAATCACCTCCGCCGTGGTGGATGTGCTCAAGCTCAAGTAATCCCGTTTATCTAACATCTTGAAAGCGGGATTGGGGCTTGCCCCCATTCCCGCTTTTTTCTGACACTACGATGAAAAATCCTCAATTCGTCCTCAACTACGATGTCATGTACTACGACACCGACTGCGGTGGCGTGGTACACAACCTGGCCTACCTGCGCTGGGTGGAAGAATGCCGAACCAAGATGGCCCCGGAGCTCGGCATCGACTTCATCGGCCTCATCCGCGAGAATCGCCACCTAGTGCTGGTGAGCCACGAGGTACACTACAAACGCCCCGCCTTCATGGGCGATAAAATTCAAATACACGCCTGGATTGAAAAGGTGGAAAAATCCCGCTTCTGGTGCGTCTTTGAAGTGCGCCGAGATGATGGCCAGCAAGTCTGCGTCAAAGTACGCCAATGTCTGGCTCTGGTGCAAATGCCGCAGGGACGCCCCCAGCGCATCCCCGATGCCTGGTACCAAAGCGCCGCCCCCGCCGAAGACCTGCAAGACTGATTTTTATCGTCTTCCGACCCTTTCATTTCACAAAAAAACGGCAGTCCAGATGGGCTGCCGTTTTTTTCGTTGTGCATTGCATCAATGCGTTTTATCCGCGCGGCGGCGGGAGAAAGGATCCGTAGCGTAGGTCCAGGCCTCTTGCAGACCGGAGGACTCGAAATACGGCTTATTCATCAGGCGTTCCATCTGCAAATTGACCTTATTCTGGAAGGTGGCCCACATCTCCAGCTCTTTCTGGTCGCCCCCCAGGGGGATGGGCAGCGGGTGGAACAGCGCCCCGATTTTCTTGGCAGCCTTGGCAGCCTCCTTTTCATCATCGGGCGGCAGCTCAGCCAAAATGGCAGCAGCCTGGCTCAGCGCCTCAAATTCCTTTTCAAAATCGTGCTTCTTGCCGCTCTTGTACTCCTCCAACAGAGCCTCCTCAGCGGCCTTGGCTTCGATAGCGGCTTTTTCCTCTGCGGTCATCTTCACGCCGCTCTTCTTAGCATCGCGCACAGCCTTCTTTTTGGCCGCTTTCTGGGCGCGTGTTTCCTTCTTCCCCTTGCCTTTCTGAGCATCGGTATCGGTATTCTCATCCTGAGCAAAAGTCTGCCCGGATACAGCAACCGTCACAGCAAATAAAGCCGCCAGCAAGAAAGAAAAAATACGCATCGTTGAGCCAAGGGGTTGTTCTTGCGGAGAGATTAACATATTAAGCCCCCTCTGTCAACAATCTAGCTCTATTCTGCACACCAATCCCCATTTCATGCCCCGGAATCGCAAATTTCTGCGTAAAATCAAGGGTTGGGGCGCAAAAAAAGATTGCAAAGCCGCAAAAATCAAGGTAGGCTTAGGACAGAGACGACAATTATATACTATGGACGAAAACATCCAGGGAGGCAATCAGCCCATCAATCTTGAAGAATTGACGGGTTTTCAGTTCGGCCCGGCTTGGGCCAGAAAGGGCGCGGAATCCAGCGTAAAGATTCCGACTAGTTTCACCCGCGAGCCGAAGGGCGAACGCAAACCCGCACGCCGCCAAGGTGGCAGCGAGAGACCGTTCAACCGCGACCGCCGCGACAACGCCGGCAAGCCGCGCGACCAGAAAGGCCGAGATCGTGATCGCCGCCGCGAGCCGCAGCGCGAACTGCCCCAGCCGGCAGAAGGCTACCGCGTCGAGCTGCGCCCCTGCAACACCATCCTGGAAGTCTTCACCAAGGAAATTCAGAAGCAGAAGCGCGCCCACTCCCTGCTGGATTTGGCTCGCGTGGTCATGGCAGCCAAGGACCGCTATGATTTGGTCTTCATGAAGCAGGAAGGCGGCAGCACCCTCATTCACTCCACCAAGGGCGATGGTGCTTGCTGGCTCACCGAGGCAGAAGCCGTGGCCTACCTGTGGGATGCCCCTTGGTTTGCCGATCTCTACACCACCGAGCAAATCGAAACCGAAGCTCCCAAGGGCACCTTCACCGCCATTGCCACCTGCACCATGGGCAACGAGGTCATCGGCCCCGTGAACTGGCATGGCTACCAGGCTGCGCTCATGAACCTCTACCGCAGCAAGTACGCCAACATGCCGCTGGATGCGTTCAAGAACCGCATCACCCTCAACAAGGATGAAGAAGCCGTAGCCGCCTGGCTGGAGCAGGCCAAGTACAAGACCGTGTGGAAGCCCACCCGCGAGGGCGCCGCAGACACCACGCTGGAAGATGCCCGTGCCGTCGAGGCCGACTTCCTGGCCAATGCCTACACCACTGTCTACGAAACTACCGACAAAGTCTTCATCAACGGCGCCACACCGCGCAAGGTTCTCTCCCCCGGCTTGGCCGCACACCAGGCTATCCTGTCGGATAAGACACGTCGCTCTCCGCAGATGCTCATTCCGAACCTCTGCCATGGTCTGGCTCGCCACCACATGCCCATCTACAAGTGGCAGGGCAAGCACTTCACCGGCCCCAGCCGCGTACGCACCATCCCCGCAGACACCGTGCTGGCAGACCGCATGGTCTCCATCGTCGAGTGGTGCAAGGCCAACTCCGGCAAGAAGGTAGAAGCCATGTTTGCCGAACTTTCCGGCGTACCCGGCGGCACAGAGGAAGCCACCGAAGCACATGCCCCCTACACCAATGACATGATTTGGCTGCTGGAGCAAGGCTTCATCGTCGTCACCGCCGACAACTCCATCTGGTACCCCAAGGGCGAGCTCGCACCGGCCCCCGCTCCTGCCCAGCAGAAGCGCCCCCAGGCCAAGGGCAAGAAGAAACCCGCCCCCAAAAAGGCTGACACCAAGCCCGCAGAGCCCGCTGCCCCCGTAGCTGACGGCAAGACCTACACCCT
>JAZRRO010000036.1:0-29304 GCA_045650805.1 Akkermansia sp. | reverse complement strand
GCGCTGAGCTCGCGGTGGTTGCCTTAGGCATTGATCCAGGCATTGTAGTAGGGCATGTTTTCGTTGTCTTCGCAGTGGCTGACACCCTTGGTGGTGGTGCGGTTGCGGATAGCCTTGAGCTGGCGTTCCTCATCAGCGGAGAAGGCGGAGCCAAGCCCAGCCGTGCTGCTACCGGCCACAGCGGCCAGGGCTTCCTGAATCTGCTTACCATCGGGCGAGGTGCTCGTGGTGAGAGCAGACATAGCGTTGAAGGCCTGAGCCAGGTCACCATTGGATTCCTCGCCGATGTACTGCATCGTCTCGGGCGTCCAGAGCATGTCTGCACCAGCAGCGGCATTGCCTTCTTCCTTGGCGAAGGGAGCAAACTTGTTGGCATCATCCACAGTAGCCTTCAGCACCACATCATAGTAGCCGGTTTCTTCGTTCCACACGGCATTCAAGGTGATGGGCTGTTCCTTGTCAATCATCAGGAAGGCAGTACCGCTGCCCAACTCGATTTCCAGCTCGCCATTATCACCCAGCTGCAGGCTGCCATCATCTGCAAAGGAGCCGATGACCGCGTAGCTCATGCCGGGGGTATCTTCACCGCTCATGATGGGAGCATTGCCCACGCTGTTGAGCGTAATCTTGGCGCCTTCTTCCACAATCAGAGAGGTCAGGCCCAG
This sequence comes from Akkermansia sp., assembly GCA_045650805.1. Classification (GTDB taxonomy): domain Bacteria; phylum Verrucomicrobiota; class Verrucomicrobiia; order Verrucomicrobiales; family Akkermansiaceae; genus Akkermansia. The sequence goes on along the minus strand of JAZRRO010000036.1, from coordinate 28,639 downwards.
CATCTGATCAGCATCGGTATCGATAGCGAGGTCGGTCACGGAGTTTGCACCCAGCGTCAGGCTGTGCAGCGTGCTGCCAGCGGTGGGGGTGAAGGTCAGCGTGCCGTTGTTGATGAGATTCCAGCTGCTATCCGTCGTCACGTTGGAGAAGTTCTGGCTCTTGGCGGGGTCGCCCTGCTCAATGATGAGCGTATTGGCACCGGCTGCCGTGTCATCGTTTGCTGCAAGGAACTTGCCCACAAACACGCCATCCGTCTCGTTGGTAATCGTCAGCTTGCCGCCATCGGCCGTGATGCTGCCGGCATCACCGCTCAGGCCCTGCAGGCTGGTAGCCTTCGTGCTGCCCAGATTCAGAGCGCTCTTGTCGCCATCCAGGAAGAGGTCGATATCCTCAAAGCGGGCATCGCCGCTCATGCTGGTCGTGCCACCCAACACCAGGCGGTTGGCCGTGCTGCCGTCAGCGTTCTTCACGACGGTAGAGTCGATGTCGCCCATGCCGGAACCAATGGTCAGCACAGAACCTTCAGAGATGGGGTTGCCATCGGCATCCACCGTGTCCAGAGAGTTCAGCTCGAAGGTAGCGGTAGCATCAGCCATTTCGTAGTAACGGCCGTCAATGCTCACATCGTTGCCATCTTCCAGCTCGAAGGTGTACTTACCATTCTTGACAGCCATTTCGCGGGCTTCCACGTCTTCTGTCACGCGCACAGTGGCATTGTCATCGTTGGTGAAGTAGGCGGCACTCACCTCGTAGGTGTAGCGGCCAGTCTCGTCATCCTTGCGAGCCCAGTTGGCGTCGGAGGAGTTCCATTCACCATTGTCACCACCGGCGTACTGGTAGTACATACCGTCGGAGTTGTTGATGAGCTTGATGCGCACGGTACCTTCAGCCGTCAGCTCCAGCTTGGTGCGGGCCAGGTTGATATCATCGCATACGAAGTAATCTTCCAGATAACCCAGCTCTTCCTTGAAGTTGGCAGCAACGCCATCGATAACCAAGGTACCCACGTGAGTGAAGAGTTCCACGTAATCACCTTCCTGCAGGAAGGGAGACAGGTTCACCGTCAAAGCGCCCTTGTCAGACGTGTCGAGCTTCACGGACTGGCCGAACATGCTCAAGCCACCCTTGGCTTCCCAGTAAGCACCGGTCTTGTCGGCACCCAGGGTAATCTGGCCACCGGACACGGGTGCCAGGTTGGCGTTCAGAGCAGCGCCAGTCTCGGAAATCAGAAGGGTCTGACCGGTAGACACCATCAAATCCGTAGCGCGGTACTCACCCGTAGAGGTCAGGTTGTAGCCGAAGCCCAGCTGGGCATCATCGGTGGCGATGGTGATGGTATCGTAAGAATCGGGAGCGTAGCGGAACTGCAGCAAGCCGTTCTTGACGGTGATATTGCCCTGATAATCGCTGGCAAAGCTGTCGTAGGAAGTGAAATACTGAGCACCACGGCCATTCTGCACGATGGACACGTTGGAATCCAGCATACCGTAGCAGGAGTACACATCGTCACCGATGATTTCCAAGGTCTTACCCTCAGTCGGATCAGCGCTCGTCACAAACAACTCACCGCTAACACCTGCCACGAAATGGCGGTCGGGATTGCCGGCACCTGTATCACCCAGCACCAATTCAGAGCTGCCAACGTATGCACCGTTGATGGTGGCCTTCTGTGCAGCGTAAGCCGAATCCAGACGCAGGCTGACATAAGTACCCACATCCCAAGTACCAACGAAATCATCATTGTCCGTAGCCAGCGTGCAAACGGCTGAACCGAACCCGGAACGATTCATCAGGGAGATGCGGGAGGAGGACGAACCCGTCACGGTGGAATCAATCGTCAGGGTGGAGTCTCTGTCGATGATGAACGTATTGTTCACCATTGTATCAATACCACCGGAGAGTGTCACATCGCTGCGCGTGCCAATGACAGCGCCCATGGACATAGTGATGTGGTTGTACAGAATCTCACTGTCAGCATCAGAGAAGTCCATGTTCAACTGAGAATGCTGTCCAATGGCAATATCACCATAGCCATGGGTGGAGGAGTCAGCCTCACTCAGCTGGAACGAACCGCTACCCTCCAAAGACAGGGTGAAACCCATGGAGTTGTAGGCACCATCGGCGTAAATGGTTGCGCCGGTTTCAGTGTATACGGTAGCATCCTTGGACAGGATAATATCAGCGTGAATAGCTGTCGGGTTAACGGCAGCAAGAGCAGCGGAGGAAGATTCTTCATCCGTCAGCGTACCGGCACCGGCCAGGTAGAGCTTGTCACCGGCATCGAAGAGATCGGTGTACATGCCGTTGTTCACATAGAGACGGGAACCTTCGTTCACATACAGCATACCGGCCTGAGCCAATTTAGCAGCTTCAGCCTCGGAGAAGAGGTTGACAAGAGCCAAGGTGGTATTGTTGTCCAAGCTGATAGCGCCAATGGAATCGCCCATGACCTGATCGAGCACCTGGGTGCGAGTACCACCGGTAGCAATTTCCAGGATACCTTCACCCGTAATCAGAGCATTCCAGTTGGAGGAATCTTCATTGAGGTATTCCAGGCGAATGGTAGAGCCGCTACCCAAGGTAACACCACCACCAAAGGTCACATTACCGCTGTTGGAGAACGTCACGTGTACACCATCCTCAACCACCAGATGACCATCTTCACTGGTGATAGAACCGGTACCGGTGAAATCATAGCCGGTTGTGCCCACCACCATGGCTGCGTGGCCATCGTGGTCAGCCACTTCAACATCACCCAGCAGCGTCACCGTCTCACCCGCCTGGGTGAATTCAACGCAAGAGCCATTGGTGAAGCGGCGCGTACCTTCCGTGGAATCATCCTGCCAGTTGGCCTCTGTGCTGTTGGCCCAGAAGTTGGAATCGCCGTCGGCGGTAGCCCAGGTCAGTACCTTGTCATTGCCCAGAAGCTTGGTGGCATCGTAGGTCAGCGTCACATAGCCGCTGGTCACGTCAGCCTTCTCACCCAGCTCGTAAATAGCATACCAACCATCATCCACCAAAGCCGTCAGCTTCACGGAGTCTGCATCGGGAGCAGCGTTGGTGAAGATGCAGTAGGTCTTGCCGTTGGCTTCCTCACCTGCGAGGGCCTTCACCGTCACATTGACAGTGCCGTCCACCACGCCGGTCAGGTTCACGTGCATCTGCCCCAGAGCAGCACCGGTCTGGTGCTCAGCCACGTTGGTGGCGTGTGCCAAGTCAAACAGAAGCGCACCGCTGTCTTCGGTCTTCAGGTTGTTGATATCGATACGATATTTGTCCTTGGTAGCGTTGATGGTCAGGTAACCATCTTTCACCAGCACGTCGTTCAGGATGGACTTACCACCTACAGCCAGCGTACCGGCACCAACCTTGACGATACCACATTCTTTTTCCGTATCAATCAGGGTGGTAATATCGCCCAACGAAATCGTCTTGGCATTACCATTGAGGGTGCTGGATTCATCTACCACATAACCCTGGGTATTCACCGTCAGCACACCATCAAGGGTAATTTCACGTTCGGAACTCCAAGACACGGCATCGTTCACAATACCGAGCGTGGCACCATCTTCAAAGTTCACCACGAGGTTGTTGACATTCGGGCCATGGCTATTGCCCTTACCATTGAGGGCAACGTGGCCAAGGCCATCTTCACCCAAGTTCAGCGTACCGCCATCCTTAATATTGATGGTCAGGGTGGTATTCTCGCTGGTGGAGTAGGATTGCAGCCATACACCCTTGGCATTGAACACACCGCCGGCATTCACGTTAATCTCCTTCTTACCCACGTCTTCGTAACGGGTTTCAAGGGGAGTCACGGTAAGCCAGGAAGAACGCAGCATGTTGAACGTACCATCAATGTTAATGGTCGTATTCGTACCGGCGGCCACCAGGAATGTAGCATTCATGTATGTGGCTTCCTTATCATTGGAATTATCGTTGAGGGTCTTATTCACACCGGTCAGGCTCAGGGTAGAACCTGCCTCAATGTCGATGTCCATCAAGCAGTGCGTACGGGCCTCAATCTTGTAAGTACTGGTGTAGAATCGATCCATCGTCACGTTGGCGCCGTCTGTCAATTCCAACACGGCCTTGCCGCGCACACGAGAATAAAGCGTGGAGAAGGCTTTATCCTTACCATTGCTGCCGCTCAGCGTCAGCGTACCATCAGTAATGTTGAGAGCATGACCATAGTCAGACATATCACCTGCCAGTGTCACCTGACCATAACCATCCTTGGTAATGACGCTCGTAGTCTCTTCAACCGAGACGATATCACCATTCACATTTACCGTAGGCACATAAGAAATGGCACCGGTGTAAGTTGTATTGAATGCTGTGAAATCCACCTCACCCGTGCTGCTGCTGCGGCCCAGAGAGCCATAAGCCATCAGCGACAAATCACCCTGCATCTGGATATCGGCGTCCACAACGATGCCGGGGTCACGCATCAAACCGGAATGGTGCAAGGGAGAAGAGGATACAAGAGAGGAGGATTCCGTCACCGTGATGGTCTTGACGTTGCCAAAATCAGCAGCCGTGCCCGTCTTCGGGTTGAACACCGCCAAATCAGCATCCACCAGCGTCAAAGAATCACCCTTGTAGCTGGAGGCATCCAACGAAATCACCGTGATGGTTTCCTCTTCCCAGTCGCCAGTGTATTCGCGGCCATAAATCTTATCGCTCAACACAATGTTACCCTGCACCTTGGTGGTGTCGGTCACATCGATGCCATTATCCTTGGCCTGGAAGTAGGTGAAATCACCCAAGGTACCCCATGTATGCACCTCAGAATCAACGGTCAGACCAATTTCTGCGCGGGCACCGCGATCCACAATCACGCGGCGGAAATCACCCACAGAGCCCAGCTCCAGCACACCTTCGGTCACGCGGATGAAACGTGTGGGGTCATTCTCCAGATTGTACACAATCTGCGTACCCACACCTTCCTTCGTAATGTCCACATTGCGAAGGATTTCACCGCGGAACACGTAGGGAGAGTCTTCAGCCTGAGCAACGGCACCCACGTGCAATGTCACCGTACCAGCAGCCGTCTCGGGCAGAATGGTGGTGGAGGGATTATCGGCTGTACCATACGTGGGAGCCTGACCGGAAAGAATCACGCTGAGCATGGAGCCTTCCAGCGTACCAACGTACACATCAGATGCGTTCAGGGCAGCTACGGCAAAGTTTTCGCGCCAGGGGTCGCTGTCATTGTTCAGAACGACATTCCCATCTTCGCTGGACATAGCCAGTTTCTGAGCATCACCGATCAGTCTCAAATTAGCTTCTGCCAAAGCCTTGGTAGCGTTGACCTGCACGTAGTCCTGGTAAACACCATACTGTTCCGTAGGATCAACACCATTTTTCGAATAGTCGCCCAACGCCAGTGTGCCGGTGAAGCCCACCGTTGTACCTTCGGGATCGGTCACGTTATCCTCATTCAGATAAATCACCGTCGGCTTGTAACCTTCAGCACCATTGTGGAGGTATACATCGCTATCACCCGTAAGGTGATCAATATCCCAGGCAACGGAGCCGCCATCCATCCAGAAAGAAGCATAACCTTCCGTTACATCCAAAGTGTTAATCACCTGGTGCACCTGAGAAGCATTGGTGCAGCTGCGAATGATACCACCATGAGATTCCACCGTCGGGACAGTAATACCGCCGGTCTTCAAGTACAACGCCGTCTGGCTACCGTTCAGAACGTAGCGAGCGCCTGCCCCTTCTGTGCCCACCACGCGTGCATTCGTGATTTCCAAACGCACCATTTCCCACGGGTTGTCGTTCTGCACACCGTCATCAAACGGGTTGTTGATGATAAGGGTACCATTGAAAGCCTTGAAGCGATCCCCGGTCTTCTTATCATTGAAGTTCAGCAGGTAGCTGATATTCTTACCATAAATCTTATTGGGAATCAGGTTCAACACAGCAGTATCATCAGAGCTGGACAAGTTGACAAAGCCCTGAGAACCGGCGTCATCGGAGAAGATGCTGCCGTAACCGTCCACTACCAAAATATCCTCAAAATTGTAGGAACCATTCTTGAACACTACGTTGGCATTCTGCAGCCAGTAAGTTGCATTCAAAATCGTATCCTCACCGGGAGCTATACCCTGCAGCGTCAGCTCACCGGCAATTTGTTTGCCGGGGTCCGTGCCGGAGTTGGCAATAGCATTGGAAAGGTTAATCCAGAGCTGACCACCCTCTTCCACCGTCATCGACGTACCAATCTTGTAAGAAGCACCGCCGTTGTTACCGGCGTTGGCCTCCTTACCCAAAGATTCGCCCTTATCATTGAAGGCGTTGATGGACACGCAACCATCCGGCCCCTTAATCACATAGGTACCGACATGGTCATTATCTCGTGAACCATTCCATTCTTGGAGATCTGTAATATCTTCAGCCTGAGCTTGTGATACAACAAACGCCCCGGCAAGGAACGTACCGGTGGCGCAGGTTGCTGCGATGCCAGCCATGGCGGTCATGCATGCAAGCACAGCATTACGAAGTTTTGAGGGGAGGTGTAATTTCATGGACGTAATAATTGAAGGGGTCTTGTAGCGAGTAGAGACAGGTAGACACAGCTCTGCCTCGAACTGTCATGTTGTAAGCATAGCAAATAGCCCCCGCTTGTCAAGAAGGAAAAGCGAGAAAATACACAAAGAATACACAGAAAAGAAGCATAGCCACATCGGGCCATTTTTCAGGCGTTGGCATTGGGGCATCCCGGGCTGCGGATAACAGCCCATGCACCGCCACACCACCTCTTGACAAAGAAGCAGCAAAGGTGCTAAACTGTCGGCATGACCAGCACCAACACCGCATCTCCTCGTTCCCGCACCGTCACCCTCATTCTGGCATTCTGTCTCTTTTTTGTGGGTTTTGGCGGTTTGCATCGTATTTACACTGGCAAACTCATTTCCGGTATCATCCAGCTGCTGACATGTGGCGGTCTGCTCATCTGGCAGATTATTGATATCATCCGCATCTTCTGTGGCACATTCGATGATGCCCAGGGCCGCGATATCACCGAGTGGTAAACAGCCACGCGCACGCTTGCGCAAAAAACGTTCTCATTCCTCACTTTACGCCACCTATTGCACGGGCGGCGTAAAGTGAGGTAATTTTTGGGCTACGCCAAAAGGTGTAAGAGCCAAGAAAATGCCCCATCAGCGCAAGAGCATGGAGGCGCGGGCATGGAGTGCCTCGGGAGTATTCTCCAGGGCATCATCCTGCACTTCTTCCAGCAAGGCAGAAAGGATGCGTTTGATATCCGGACCCTGGGGCACACCCATCTGCATCAAATCCTTGCCATTGATGCGCAAATCCTTGAGCGAAAAAAGCGAGCCGGCATCCAGCGTATCCTCCAGCAGGAGGGCAGCTTCCCGCAAGACGGCTCTTTTTTCCGGCCGTTCGTGGGCAGATTGCGCGGCCATATCGGCCTTTTTCATCTCGAAGAGGTGGCGAATCATCTCCTCCCCCAGGCGGCCGATGCAGCGGCGCATACCGGGGATAGTGGTGGGGAAGTGATTATCATGCTCGGTGATGAGCGTGCACACGGATGACAGCGTGGCGTTGTCGCTGCGGAGGCGCTCCAACACGCCGCGGGCAATATCTGCACCGCGCCGGGGGTGGCCGTGGAAGTGGCCCTTGCCGCTCTCATCCAGGGTGAAGGTCTCGGGCTTGGCGATATCATGCAGCAGCATGGCCAGGCGCAGCGTTTCATCCGGCGGGAGGTACTGCACGGCGTAGGCGGTGTGCGTCCACACATCGTAAAGGTGGTGGGGGCTGTGCTGGTCGAACCCCAAGGTAGGCTGCAGCTCCGGGATAATGGTGGTGAACACATCCGGGAAGGCCAGCATCATCCCCAGCACCCCTTCCCCCACGAGGATGCCTTTCAGCTCGGAAAATATGCGCTCAGCGCTCACGTTTTCCAGCAGGTGGCGGTTGCGGTGAATGGCATAGGCCGTTTCGCGCTCGATATCAAAATTGTACCGCGCCGCAAAGCGCAGCGCACGCATCAGGCGCAGGCCATCTTCATTGAAGCGGGCATCAGGCTCACCCACGCAGCGGATTTGGCGGGCGGCCAGGTCCTCCTGCCCGCCGAAAGCATCCACCAGCCCGCGGGTGGGGCTGTAGGCCATGGCGTTGATGGTAAAATCGCGGCGGGCAAGGTCGGCCTCCACCTGGGAGACAAACTGCACCTGGTCAGGGTGGCGGTTATCGGTGTATTCGCCATCGATGCGGTAAGTGGTCACCTCCACGGGCTCGCGGTTCACCATCACGGTGACGGTGCCATGCTTGAGCCCGGTTTTGATGACATGAAAGCGGCGGAACACGCGCAGCACCTCCTCCGGCAGGGCATTGGTGCAGACATCCCAGTCCTTGGGGGTGCGCCCCAGCAGAGAATCGCGCACACAGCCCCCCACCACATAGGCCTCATAGCCATATTGCTCTAATCTTTCTACAACAGTCAGGGCGTGTTCAGGTACGGAAAACATGTGCGGTATGGGGGGGGGCGATTAAACTTCTTCCGCCGTATCGTCGATATCAGGCGTAGCTTCGGGGTCTTCTGCAATGTCATCATCCGGCATATCGTGGGGGTCCACAGCCGTATCATCGTCAGGGAAAGCGGTGGGGTCCTCGGCCAGCTCATCATGTTTGCTGCAGAGGGGACGGGGCTTGGAAAAATCTGCCATGGTTTCGGTATAGGCCTTGCCCTGGTACTCACAACCGGAGTGTGCCAGGTGCCCGGATTCGCGGCAGAGACGCATCCCCGTGCGGCGGGCGCCGGCAGGTGTGGTGCGGATGGGGCCCATCGGGTAGCCCAGAGCAGCAGCGCGCTGCATGGCACCCACCCACAACGGGAGCGCCAGCGTGCCGCCGTAGGCCTTATCGGCAATGGTGCGCGGGCGGTCAAATCCCACCCATACCGCCGCGGTCAGGTCCGAGGTAAAGCCGCAGAACCAGGCGTTTTTATAGGCATTGGTGGTACCTGTTTTGCCGCCACAGGGGGCGGTGAAGCCCAGGCGCTGCATGCTGCCGGCCGTGCCGCCGGGCTTGGTAATTTGCTGCAGGATGGAGGAAGTGGCCTGTGCTGTGCGCTTAGAGAAAATGCGGCGGGCCGAAAGCTGGGTCTGCCAAAGCACGCGTCCGGAGGTATCGGTGATACTCTCAATAATATAAGGTGTGGGGCGCACGCCACCATTGGCAAAGGCGGTATAAGCCCCTGCCACCTCCAGGGGAGAAGCCTCCCAGGTGCCCAGATAAATCGTGGGCCCGGGGGTGCGAGCGGGGCGGGGAAAACCGGCCATCTGCGCCACATTCACCACATTTTGCAACCCGGCGCGGTTACCCACGCGCACCGACATCGTGTTGCGGCTCTTCAGCAAGCCCCAACCAGCGGGGTGCGGCCCGGTGAAGCGGCCATCGGCATTGGAAGGATTCCACCGCTTGGCGCCCTGGATTTCGCCGGGCTGCAGGCGGTTATCCGAGATGAGCGTATTGGGGCTACCCCCGCGCTCAAAGAAGGTGGAATACACAATCGGCTTGAAGAGGGACCCCACCTGGCGGCGGCTCTGCACAGCGCGGTTCAGGCGGGATTCCGTGCTGTCTCGTCCACCCACCACAGAGAGCAACGCCCCGGTGGCATTATCAATCACCACGCAGGCGGCCTGCACATATTGAGGGCGGGCGCGGTCGGCTTCCTCGCGGGAGAGGTTGGCGATGCTCTTCTGGAATTGGGCGCGGGTCTGGTGCGGGTAGCGGGGGCGGCTTTCCAGCATCTGCACCAAGCGGGTGTTGATTTCCTGCATCACCGCATCCTGCAAATCCACATCCAGCGTGGTGCGCACCACCAAGCCACCAGAATACACGGCTTCCTCCTTCACGCGGCGCTCCTGCGTATCCAACATCTGGAGGATGTGGTCCACCTCGCTGCGGATAAGGTCCAGCGCGTAGTTATCATTTCCTCGGCGCTCGGGCTTGTTGGTCACAATCGCCTCTGCCAGCGCGCTTTCATATTGATTGCGGGTGATGTAGCCATGCTCATAGAGCAGTTTGAGCACCTTGTCGCGCTGAATCTTGGCCGAAGACAAGCTGCGGTAGGGAGAAAACTCATTCGGACTACACACAATACCGGCCAGCATAGCCGCCTCGCCGATGGTGAGATCGCGCGGCTGCTTGTTGAAGTAGCCATAGGCTGCCTGTTTGAGCCCCAGGAAGGTGTGGCCCCAGAACACGCGGTTGATGTAGCTGGTGAGGATGGTTTTCTTATCGTAAGTCGCCTCGATACGGCGGGCGAGCGCCATTTCAGTGAGTTTGGCGTCAAAATTACGCTCGCGGTGGTTGTAGGTATTCTTGGCGAGCTGCATGGTGAGGGTGGAAGCACCCTGCGTGGTGCGGTGATGCTTGAACACCTGCGCCACGGCTCGCAAAATACCGCGCAAATCCACGCCGCCATGCTTCCAGAAGGAGCGGTCTTCCTGCATGATGAGCGCATCAATGAAATACTGCGGCACCTCGGCCTCCAGATTGGTGATACTGCGGCGATTTTCCCCGTGCAAGGTGCCAATTTCCGTGCCTTTGCGGTCCAGCACAATGGTGCGCTCCGGCATGCGCATCACCTGGGTGATGTCGTAGCGCCCGGCCTTGATGCCATAGATAACTGCCAGCACCGCCGCAAAAAAGATGCCTACAAAGGAGAAACTGATGAGCAGGCGCATCGGCCAGAGCACCAACTTGGGCAAACGCCGCGTCACAAAAATAATGAAGCGGAAGGGGAAGCTCACCATGAGCCAGATACCGCGCCACACGGTCATCCCCTTGCGCGGCGGCTCGCGAAAATCCTCCCAGGGGTTGTGCTCATCCAGCCTGCGGGTGTATTCACGGCGCGGACCGGGTGTGCCAAAGGTATCATCCGGCTCGATGGTGTAAAACCCGCGCGCACCGGCTTCCCGCTGCTGCAAGGGGTCATCCTGCTCCACGTATCCGTGGCGCGGGGGCGGAGAGGCATGGTGGCGCGGACGCGCGGTACGCGGGCGCTGCTGCGCGTACACGTCCTCCTCCCGCGGCGCATAATCGGCGCGGTCATCGTAGTCGGAATTCCCTTTATAACGAGCACACATGCAATACTCTCTGCCCCAGCATAGCATGAAAACGCGCCCCCTGCAAGCGAAAGCTTCGTGCAGGGCGAGGCAATTCGCCCGCCGCAGCACGAATTTCTTGCATGTTGGGCGCAGTCAGCCGCAGCTTATGTACCCTCCTGCGGGGGCAGCGTTTTTCCGGCGAAGCGGTTGATGATGAGCGCCAAGGCACCATCACCTGTCACATTGCAGGCGGTACCGAAATTGTCCATCGTGATATAGAGCGCAATCATGTGCGCCAGCTCCGCCTCGCCAAAGCGCAGCATGGATTGCAGCACCCCCTGCGCCGCCATGATAGCCCCTCGGGGCACACCCGGACCCGCCACCATCACCACACCCAGCATCAGGATAAAGCCCACCATCGGTCCAAATGCCACGGGTGTCCCCTGCATCAGCATGATGGCAATAGCGCAGGCCACAATCTTGAGCGTGCTGCCCGAGAGGTGAATCGTGGCGCACAGCGGCACCACAAAACCGGCCACTTCCTGCCGCACACCGATGTGTTGCGCCTGTCGCAAGGTCACCGGAATGGTGGCAGCAGATGACTGAGTGCCCAGAGCCGTCACATACGCCGGCAGCATCCCCCACAGCAACACAAACGGATTCTTGTGCACTATCACGCCTGCTATCGTGTACTGCAACAGCAGCACCGCCACATGCAGCACAAAAATAATACCGATAATCTTGATAAAGACCGACAACACCGCCCAGGCCTGCCCCGTGTAGGACATCACCAACACAATACCAAAAATAAACAAGGGCAGCAGCGGGATGATGGTGCGCTCGATGGTCTTACCCACAATCTGGCGAAAATCCCGGCAAACATTCCGCAGGGCATCTCCCGGTATGCACGCCATCCCCAGCCCCAGCATGAAGGCAAAGACAAGAGCCGTCATCACCTCCATCAGCGGGGGAATCGCAACGGTGAAATAAGGTTGCAACTCTGCCCCCTTCTCTGCCGCTCCGGAGAAGCTCCCAGGCTCTATCACCCCCGGAAACACACCCACCGATACACCATACGAAGCCAGCCCGGATACAATGGTGGCGGCGTATGCCAGCGCCATCGTCATCAACAGCATTTTGCCGGCACCACGCCCCATCTCTGCTATCGCCGGTGCCACCAACCCCACGATGAGCAGCGGTATCAAAAAGCCCAGGTATTGGCTGAATAAGCCATTAAAGGTCACAAATCCGCGCACACCCCACTCCGGCATCCATGCACCCAATGCTCCGCCTGCCACCATTGCAATGACAATGCGACCAATCAACCCTATGCGTATCTTTTTCATAGTTTCACCCCCTATTATAACACAGCATGCTGCGGACTCAAGCACATTGTACCATGAAATACTCCTGTGAACGGCGCCTTACTCATTTCTTACTTGACTCTCCGCTTTCGTTTGATGTAGCATGGCTCAATGGCGGAGTTTGCCTGATATTGCCTATGAAAACATCCATACGCGCTACAATGTTCATGCTGAGTCTGGGAAGCCTGAGTTGGGCGAGTGATACCGCCACAGCCCAACCGCAGTATCTGGAAGCCGCCACGCAAGGTAACGCCACAGCTCAATACAATCTGGGGCTGAGCTACCAAACGGGGCAAGGCGTCGAGCAACAGCAGGAAGAAGCCGTGCGCTGGTACAAAGCCGCGGCAGAGCAAGGCCACGCCGCCGCGCAAAACAACCTGGGCGTGTGCTACCAACAGGGAACAGGGGTGGAACAAAATGCAGCGGCATCTGCTCATTGGTACCAGAAAGCCGCCCAACAGGGACACGCCGCCGCCCAGTATAATCTGGCTCTGTGCTACGCCCATGGTTGGGGTGTACCCAAGGATATAGCCGTGGCGGCCAAGTGGTTCCACAAGGCTGCTGCCCAGGGCATCGACCCGGCCGGGCGCGAAATACTGGCCGAAACACTGCGCTGCGAACAACGCTCTGCCGAACAAGGCAACACCGAAGCCCGCTACACCATGGGTGTGTGCTGCGAGGCCGGTTTGGGCATGCCGCAGAACCACGCCGAAGCCGTGCGCTGGTATCAGGCCGCGGCAGAATCCGGTCATGTGGGGGCACAGCTGCGTCTGGGGGATTGCTACGCCGGTGGCATCGGTGTGGTGAAAAATGCGGCTGCGGCAGCCCGGTGGTGGCGCGCCGCGGCAGAGCAAGGCTCCCCCACCGCCCAATGCAACATAGGTGGCTGTTATGTCGAAGGGACCGGGGTGGAGAAAGATTTGAAAGAAGCGGTGCGCTGGTACCGCGCCGCCGCAGAGCAAGGCTACGCCAAGGCTCAATTTAATCTGGGTGCCTGCTATGCACAGGGCTATGGGGTGAGCAAGGATGCCAAAGAAGCCACCCGCTGGTGGTTGGCCGCGGCGGAACAGGGCGATGCCAAGGCTCAAACCCTGCTGGGCACGTTCTTTGACCGCGGCATCGGTGTCCCCAAAGATTTGGATGAAGCCGTGCGCTGGTACAAAGCCGCGGCCGATCAGGGCTACGCCAAAGCGGTGGAGTGGATTCACCACGCGGCCGCACGCGGCAATGCCCAGGCACAAGAGTACCTGCACCGCTGAAAGTCCAGCAGATATTCAACTCCGGGCACGGCATCACCTGTCTGCACAGGTGAGCCATGTACACCTTTTTCATACGCAGACCCGTGGTGGCGATTTGTATCGCCATCATGCTGACCTTGGGCGGCCTTATCACCGCATTGTCTCTCCCGGTTGCACAATACCCCAACATTGTGCCCACGCAGGTGAGCATCATGGCCACCTACCCCGGGGCCGATTGCTTCACCGTGGTGGATTCCGTGGCCGCCCCCATCGAACAGCAGATGAGCGGGGTGGAGGGCATGGAATACATGACCAGTACCTCCACCAACGAAGGGAGCATGAACCTGCAAATCCTCTTTGATGTGGGCAGCAACCCGGATATGGACCAGGTGCTGGCCTACCTGCGCTATGCACAATCCACCGCCCAGCTGCCGGCCGAGGTGCAGGAGACAGGCATCACCATCCGCACGCAGAATGGCTCGCCGGTGCTGCTGTATGTCTTGCGCTCCAATGACGACGATTATGACAGCACCTGGATGGCTAATTACGCCTACATCAACCTGGTGAATCCTCTGCTCCGCACGCCGGGGGTGGGCAATGTGCAGGTATTCGGGGCCGGTGAGTACGCCATGCGCATCTGGCTGCAACCGGCCAAAATGGCCGCACTGGGTATCACCGTGGCGCAGGTGCAGAATGCTGTGCAATCGCAAAACCGCGTGAACCCCATCGGCAAGGTGGGGGCACAGCCTGCCCTGCCGGGCCAGGAAACAACCTACACCGTGCGCAGCTCAGGCCGTCTCTCCACCCCCGAGGAATTCGGCAACATCATCCTGCGCGCCACAGCTGATTCCACCGTGCGTTTGAAAGATGTGGCCCGTGTGGAACTGGGGGCGGAGACCTACTCCATGCGCTCAACCTACAATGGAGAGGACTGCGCCATCCTCGCCATCTACCAAAGCCCCGGCAGCAACGCACTGGAAACGGTACGCGCCGCAGAAGCAACACTTCGCGCGCTGAATCTGGCACCGGGACTGGAGCTGAAAATGGCGCTGAACACCACGGAAAGCGTGCAGCTGGGCATTGAAGAGATTCTGGAGACGCTGCTCATTGCCCTGGTGCTGGTGATGCTGGTGGTCTTCGTGTTCCTGCAAGGCTGGCGTGCCACCATCATCCCGCTGGCTGCGGTACCGGTAAGCATCATCGGCACGTTCCTGTTCTTCCCGCTCTTCGGGCTGGAGATTAACACCGTGTGCCTCATGGGGCTGGTGCTGGCCATCGGCCTGGTGGTGGATGATGCCATTGTGGTGGTGGAAGCCGTGCAGACCCACCTGGACAAGGGAGAAGAGCGCGTGCAAGCCACCCTGAATGCCATGCGCGAGGTGGCAGGCCCCGTGATGACCACGGCGCTGGTGCTGGCGGCAGTATTCTTCCCCTGCATGCTGCTGCCGGGCATCACCGGGCGGCTTTTCACGCAATTTGCCGTCACCATCGGCGTATCCATCCTCTTATCCGCCTTCTGCGCGCTGAGTCTCAGCCCGGCCATGGCCGCGTTGCTGCTGCGCCCGGCCCAAGCCGCTCAGGGGTGGTTCTCCCGCGCCGGGGCCGGCTTCAACCGCGGGCTGCAACGGCTGCGCAACCGCTATGCACGCGTCTCCGGCGGCATGATACGCCATGGATTCTTCACCGGCATGGCCTTGGTGGCACTGGCGCTCTGCATCCTGCCCGCAGCCCGGCACATCCCCGCCGCTTTCCTGCCGCAGGAGGATGAGGGCTACTTCTTCACCTCGCTGCAAATGCCGGCAGGAGCCTCCCTGCAAGTCACCGAGCAAGCGGGGCAGCAAGTGGTGCGCGAGATGCTGGCCGTACCGGGTATCGAGGGCGTGGTGATGGTGGGCGGCTTCAACCTGCTCACCGGTGTGCAAAGCCCCAACAATGCCTTCTTCTTTGTGGATTTGGCACCTTGGAGCCAGCGCAACCCCGACACTCAAAATGCCACGGCGCTGGCGCGCACCCTCCAGCAAAAGCTCAACGCCCAGGCTACCGGCGGGCTGGCATTCACCATCACCCCGCCGCCCATCCCCGGCATCGGCGCCACATCGGATATCACCCTTATGCTGGAAGACCGCTCCGGCCGCGGCGAAAGCTACCTCAATGAGCAGACGCAAGCCTTCATCCTGGCGCTGCAACAATGCCCCGAAGTGGCCGGGGTGCAAAATCTCATGGCCGACAACACCCCGCAATACTACCTGCACTTTGATGCGGACAAAGCCATCACCCTGGGCGTGAACCCGGAAGATGCCTACAGCACCCTCCAGACCTTCCTGGGCAGCCAGATGCTCAATTATTTCAACATTTACGGCTACCAATACAGTGTCTACATGCAGGCCGAAGCCGCCGACCGCATGACGATTGACCAGATGAGCGAATTCTACCTGCCCGGGGCCAACGGAGCCCAAGTGCCCCTCAATGTGCTGGTGGATATCCGCCATACCACCGGCCCGGATTTCCTCATCCGCCACAATATGTACGGGGCCGCCATGCTCAACATCGCTGCGGCACCCGGTTGCTCCGGCAACCAGGTCATGGACGCCATCGCGCGCACCTTCCGCACCAGCATGCCCGGTGATATGGGCTATGATTATTCCGGCATGAGCTATCAGGAGGCGCTGAGCGCCCGCCAAATCGGGCTGGGCAGCATCTTCGCCCTCTCGGCGGTGTTTGCGTACCTGCTGATGGCCTCGCTCTACGAAAGTTGGGTGCTGCCGCTGGCGGTATTCCTCTCCGTACCCATTGCGCTGCTGGGGGCTGTGCTGGCGCTGCTGGTGGGGGGCATGCAGCTCAACCTCTACGCAGAGATTGGCCTCATCATGCTCATTGGCTTGGCGGCCAAAAATGCCATTCTGGTGGTGGAGTTTGCCGAGGATCGTCTCAAAGAAGGATTACCCCTGCTCCAAGCTACTCTTGCGGGTGCGCGCGTGCGTCTTCGCCCCATCCTCATGACCAGCTTTGCCTTCATCCTCGGTTGCGTCCCCCTGGCCCTGGCCACGGGTGCCGGTGCCGAAGCACGCCAGACTGTGGGCATCTGCGTGATTGGCGGCATGCTCGCGGCCACCTGCGTCGGCATCCTCTTCATCCCCTTCGCCTATTACCTCATCTCGCGCATGCGTTTGACCTGAACATTGCTCACAGACGCCTTGACAGCACAGTTTCTCCAATGATAAACTCCTTGAAGATACATATAACTCTCCACCATGAGTACTCCCATTCCCTTTATTCTTTACAACACCCCCGATGCTCAAGGGCAGGTTCAAGTATATGTGAAAGATGAAATGCTCTGGGCCACACAAAAGGCAATAGGAGAACTTTTTGACATATCAGTATCCACCGTAAACCGTCATCTTAAAAAGATTTACGAAGAAGAAGAATTAACTGAATCTGCGACTATTGCAAAAAATGCAATAGTCGTCAACAGAGGATTCCGCGGAGAAGTAAAAGAAGATATCATTTTTTACAATCTGGATGCGATTATTTCAGTAGGATACCGTGTCAATTCACGAAAAGCCACAAAGTTCCGCCAGTGGGCAACTAAAACACTCAATGAATATATACGCAAGGGATTTGTCATGGATGACGAACGCCTAAAACAAGGCGAAACGGCTTTCAGAAAAGATTATTTCCGAGAACTTCTTGAACGCGTTCGCTCCATCCGTACAAGCGAACGCCGCATTTGGCAACAAATCACTGATATCTTTGCTGAATGCTGCATCGACTATGATAAAAATGCAACTGAAACGCGCCATTTTTATTCCATGGTCCAAAATAAATTCCACTACGCCATCACAGGAAAAACGGCAGCCGAAATCATTTGGGACAGTGCAGACCACACCAGAGAAAACATGGGGCTCCTCACATGGAAACATGCACCTGAAGGTCGCGTCTTAAAATCCGATGTCACCATCGCTAAAAATTATCTTTCTGAAAAAGAAATTCGTCGATTAGAGCGAGCTGTGTCAGGGTATTTTGACTACATAGAAGACCTCATTGAACAAGAAAACAGCTTCACCATGGCGCAATTCTCAGAAAGCGTCAATGCGTTTCTCTCATTCCGGCGATACAACATTCTCCCAAACAACGGGCGAATCACAAAAAAACAGGCGGACAACAAAGCAGAAAGCGAGTATGATATCTTTAACCGCACACAAATTATTGATTCCGATTTTGATAAAGAAGTTCGAAAATTTTTGAACGAATAACATTAAACACTCAACCATCCTGGCTTTTCCTTATCTTCCTCATGCCTTGAGACAATAGAACAAGACAGCACCTAATCTTGACAGAAAGGGCAGATAAGAGTATAAGGCGCTCTGCGCAAGCGCGAACGCACCATCATGGATACTGTACTGAGCAACCCGGCATTTGTTTTATTCTGCATCCTCTTCTCCGGATTAGCATTGGGCAACATCAGCATCAAGGGCATCTCCTTCGGCAGCGCGGGGGTGTTGTTTGTGGCCATGGTGGCCGGGCACTACAAACTGACCATCCCGGCAGGTGTGTCGGAACTGGGCACCGCACTGTTTGTTTACTGCGTGGGGTTGGGCGTGGGCAACCGCTTCTTCTCCTCGCTGAAAAGCCAGGGCAAGAACTTACTGATACTGGCCAGTGTGATTGTGTTTGCCGGCTGGCTGACGACTTGGGGCATGTGCCGCCTGATGGGCATTGATTTAGTCATTGGCGCGGGCTTGTTTGCCGGAGCCTGCACCAGCACCCCGGCCCTGGCAGCTGCGCTGGATGCAGCCAAAGCAGCGGGTTTGAATGAATCCGTCATCAACATTGGCTATGGTCTGGCCTACCCGTTCGGGGTGATAGGCATTGTGCTGTTTGTGCAGCTGCTGCCGCGCATCCTGAACAAAGATTTGAGCAAAGGTGAGACCAAGAGCAAGGACGAGGCACACGCCATCATCGCCCGCAGCGTGGTATGCACCAACCCGGAGATGATGAACAAACACCCGGAAGACATCGCCAAGCTCAGCCACATGAACTGCCGCATCACCCGCATCCTGCGCGATGGTGTGCTGCGCCCGCTGCAACCCTCCGACACACTGCAGCTGCAAGATGAAGTGCTGATGGTGGGCGAGCGCCAGCAACTGGAGCACGATGCTGCCCTGCTTGGCCACGTGGCCGAGGGGGGCACCAAGGCTCTCATCTGCCAGGATGAAGATGCCGAGCTCATCGTCCTGGCCCCCGGCATGACCAATAAAACCCTGCGCGAGCTCGATACCATGGGGCACTACGGCATCACCATCTCCCGTATCACCCGACTGGGCAACACTTTCGTCCCCACGGGCGATACTGAAATCATCCGCAACGATGTACTGCGCGTAGTGGGCACCCCGGATGCCATCGCCGTCTTCAAGAAAGAGTGCGGACACCGCAGCACCGCCATCAACACGGCAGATATGCTCTCCCTCATGGGCGGGCTCACGCTGGGCATCTTGCTGGGCTGCGTGAACTTCAGTTTCGGCGAGGGCAGCAAGGGTTTCTCCCTGGGTATGGCCGGCGGCCCGCTGGTGGTAGCGCTGATTTTGGGGCACTTTGGCAAGATTGGCCCCATTGCCGGCTACATGCCGCGTGCCACGCGCGTGTTGGTCATGGATTTAGGGCTCATGCTTTTCCTGGCCGGTGCCGGCATCAAAGGTGGTGAGAAACTGGTAGCCACCCTCAGCGAACAAGGCTTCTCCATGTTCTTCATCGGTGCGGTCATCACCATGCTGCCCCTCTTCATCGGCTATGTGGTAGCCCGCTGCGTGCTGCGCATGGGCTTGGGCGAAACACTGGGCTGCATCTGCGGCTCGCAGACCTCCACCCCGGCACTCGGTGCCATCACCGCGCAGACGGAAAGCCAAGCTCCGGTCATCGCCTACTCCACGGCCTACCCCATCGCCCTGATTCTGATGACGGTACTGGCCCAGCTCCTCATCGAAATGGCCTGAGCCACGCGAATCCATCCCTTTCCGCAGCGGTATTCCCACACGAATACCGCTGTTTTTCTTGCGAGCATGAGCAGAACATAGCTTCTGTTCCATATAACAGCCCCCCATGTCGGAATAAATGTCGGAATAAATCATCCGATCGACCTTCTTTTCATTCTTCAGCAAAAATACGCTGATTTTTTTGTAATTCAGGCGGAAGAATGTGGAAGTAAAACTTGCTAAAAGGGAGAGAATATAGTAGAGTAAGGGGCAGCATAAAGCCCGTTCTCGCACGCACTCGCGCGAGTAGGCTACGAGCCTTGCGCCCGGTATATGCTGAGAACACAACTGAAACTGCTATGACTCAAGCTCAGAAAACAATCATCAAGTTGTTAGTCGTGCTACTGCTCAGCGGCAGCATGCTTTTCATGCCCTTTGAAGAATGGGGCTTGCCGATTAATGCCATACAGACCCGCGTGATTGCGCTGTTCGTCTTTGCAGCACTCATGTGGATTCTGGAAGTCATTCCGATTTGGACCACCTCCGTCATGGTCATTACCCTGGCGCTGTTGGGTACGTCCAACACCTCGCTGAACTTCCTGAAGGTAGACAAGTTCGACTCCAAGGAAGTGCAGGCCATCGTGGCAGATGCCTATGGCCCCACCGCCAATGCTGAAACGGTGAAAGCTACGCAGGAAGCCGTGGTCGCCAGCCTGAAAAAGGCTGCCAGCATCAACCCCACGGTTGTGCGCAACACCATCGCCACCGAAATCCTGAAGCCCGTGACCAGCGGCAAGGCCGATGCAGACACCAAGGCTGCGCTCCTGGCTGCCTCCGGCAAGCTGTATGATGGCGAAGTGAGCCAGCGCATCGGCAAGATGGAGATGGTGAACCTGACCCAGCAGAAGAGCATTT
Organism: Akkermansia sp.; assembly: GCA_045650805.1. GTDB lineage: Bacteria > Verrucomicrobiota > Verrucomicrobiia > Verrucomicrobiales > Akkermansiaceae > Akkermansia. The sequence continues at coordinate 8,059 of JAZRRO010000036.1, read as the reverse complement.
TTGCCACCTTTGCAGACCCCATCATCATTCTTTTCCTCGGTGGTTTCTTCCTGGCTGATGCCGCCACCAAGTATCGTCTGGACATCAACCTGGCCCGCGTGCTGCTCAAGCCCTTCGGCACCAACCCGAAGTATGTGCTGCTGGGTCTGATGAGCGTGACGGCTCTCTTCTCCATGTTCATGAGCAACACGGCCACCGCCGCCATGATGCTCGCCCTGCTCACCCCGGTGCTGGCTCTCTTCAAGCCGGAGGACCGCGGCCGCGCAGCCTTTGCCCTCTGCATTCCCATCGGCGCCAACGTGGGTGGTATCGGCACCCCCATCGGTACGCCCCCCAACGCCATTGCCCTGAAGTTCATGCAGGAAATGGGCCTCAACATCACCTTCGGTAAGTGGATGATGTTCGGTGTACCCTTCGTCATCATCATGCTGATTGTGGGCTGGCTTGTGCTCATCAAGATGTTCCCCATCAGCCAGAAGTCTCTGGACCTGGCCAAGGAAATGAAGGGCAAGTTCCTGACCACGCCCAAGGCCATCATCGTGTACATCACCTTCATCGTCACCATCCTGCTGTGGGTGATTCCCAAGGAATACCACGGTCTTGATGCCAACAGCGTGGCTATCATCCCCATCGCTGTCTTCTCCGTGACGGGTGTTATCACCAAGAAGGACCTGCGCGCCATGAGCTGGGACGTGCTGTGGCTCGTAGCCGGTGGCTTCGCCCTCGGTGTGGCCCTCAGCGAGACCAACCTGGCCAAGGACATGATCAACTCCATTCCCTTCGCCTCCTGGGATTCCCTGATGCTGCTGGTGGGCTCCAGTCTCATCTGCCTCTTCATGGCCACCTTCATGAGCCACACGGCCACGGCCGCTCTGCTCATGCCCATCATGGCCTCTGTGGCAGCCGGCATGATGTCTGCCAGCCAGATGGATGCCCCCGGCGCCATCGGCCTGCTGGTGACCATCGCGTTCGCCTCCTCTCTGGGTATGGCTCTGCCCATCTCCACGCCCCCCAACGCCATGGCATACGCCACCGGCCACGTGGAGCAGAAGGGTATGGCCATCTCCGGCACCATCCTGTGCCTGCTGGGTCTTGCCATCACCATTGGCCTCATGTCCCTGCTGGGTGCCATCGGCTTCTTCAACTAAGCCACACAGCAAAACTCCTCACTTAAAAACCTGCCAACATGCTGCCCGAACACATCACAGAACCGCTGGGACGCCTCAACAGCGTCTACTTCAGCGACCCCGGGCGCACCATCAGCATCTCCAAAGGCGAGATGCTGGTGGGGCAGGGTGAGGAATGCCACCGCCTCTACCTCATCCTGGAGGGTGCGCTGGTGGCCTACCGCGAAGCGGAAAAATTCCAGGATGCAGATTTGCCGACTGAAAGCGTGAGCCGCAAGCATGAGGTGTTCCGCGCGGGCCCCGGCTCATACGTATGCGTGCAGGCTTTCTTCTCCCGCGCCTACCACAGCTCCAACGATATTGTGGCGGTGGAGGACACCAAGCTGGCCTACATCGATGACACCACGCAGCCGGTAGATGAGGCCACATACGGCTCGCTGGAGCATCAGTTCATCCCCGTGCTCATACACGAACTGGCCGCGCGCAACATCCGCATGTTCAGCCACGCCACGGAAAAGGAAGAAGCTCAGCGCCTGTTGCAACGGGCAGAGATGGCCTCCACCCTGGCGCAGCTCTCAGCCGGCATTGCACACGAGCTCAACAACGCCGTGGGTGTCATCACCCGCCGCACCGAATTTGTAGCCGAGCACATGGCCGAATTCCTGGCCGAGGAAGACAAGTACAACGCCAAGCTCTTCCGCTACGGCTACGAGGACGAAAGCTTTATCTCCGCCAGCGACCTGCGCAAGCGCGCCCGCAAGTATGAGCGCGAGCTCAACATGCCGCAGGAAGCCGCCAAGGTGCTGGCCCACATCATCCCCGATACTGAGACACTGGTCAAGTTCGGCCCGGAATTCGTCAAACACGTGCGCACCAACTACCGCTTCTGGGAGCTGGGGCATGACCTGCGAGACATGCAAGTGGCCGCCCGACACGCTACGGGTATTGTGCGCGCCGTCAAGCTGCTGGGTGGTGGCAACTCCACCCGCCAGGAGGGCGTGGATGTGACGCAATCCCTGAGCGATGCCATGAACCTGCTGGGCAACAAGCTCAAGCACGTGACCGTGCTCACTGAAGTTCACCCCACACCGCCCATCACGGCGGATATTACAGAACTTGTCCAGGTCTGGACGAATATCATCAAGAACGCATGCGATGCCATGGAGCAAGGGCAAACACCCGAGCCCACCATCCGCATTGCCACCGGCATCAGCCACGCCGAAGGCCTCACGCTGCTGCCGACAGACTACATCCGCGTGTCCATCTCCAACAATGGGCCCGCCATCCCGGAGGAGATTCACGAGAAAATCTTCCAACCCAACTTCACCACCAAAAAGCTCGGCCTGGATTTCGGGCTGGGCCTCGGCCTCTCCATCGTGCGCCGTGTGGTCGATAGTTACAACGGCACCATCGAACTCACCAGCTCCGATGGCGACACCACTTTCACCATTAACATACCTACCACTCAAATTCATGGAAACGATTAACATTATCTGCGTAGACGACCAGCAGGAAGTGCTGGATTCCGTCATGAGAGACCTCCGTCCTCTCACCCCTCATGTCCGCCTGGAGGAAGCCTCCAGCGTGGAAGACTGCATGGAGCTCATCAACCAGATTGATGACGATGGCGACCACGTGGCCATCATCATCTCCGACCAGGTGATGCCCGGTGGCAACGGCACGGATTTGCTGGGGCAAATCCCCGCCGACCGCCGCTTCAGCAAGACCCGCAAGGTGCTGCTCACCGGCCAGGCCACCCACGCCGATACCATCAACGCCATCAATGACGGCCACATCGACAACTACATCGAAAAGCCCTGGCAGCAGGAACGCCTGCTCTCCATCGTGAAGAAGCTCCTCACCCTCTACATTCTTGATGCCGGGTTGGACCACACCGAATACATGGCGGTGCTGGACAACGAGACGCTCTTCAAGAAGCTCCGCTGATTTCTCCCCTGCCCGCCCGGCTCCCCGGGCGGGCAACAAGTATACACCCATATTATCCATTACATGAAACTCCACACATTTGCCCTGCTGGGCGCCCTCTGCGCTGCCACCGTGGCCACCGCTGCTGATGCACCTGCCAAGAAGAAAGACTGGACAGATGCCGTCAAGAAAGCCCTGATTATCTACGAAAACCCCGATACCTTCGTGAAGAAGGTCAACCTCTCCTGGCGCGAGCAGTTCCAGATGGCCTCCGTGCAGCCCAATGGCAGCAACGGTCTGCACCTCAAGAAGGGCGCCAGCCCCTTCAACCAGGAATTCCGCCGCTCCTGGCTCGGTATTGATGTGCACACCCGCAGCAACACCCAGCTTCACTTCATCGGCCGCATCGGTGGCCTGCCCACCCGCAGCACATACACCGGTGGCCGCACCAAGCGCAACTTCACCTACGCCGGCATCTACGATGCCTGGGTGAAGCAGAAGTTCAACTCCGTCGATGGCCTGGCCGTGCGCGTGGGTAAGTTCTCCCCCAAGTTCACGTATGACTACAACATGTCCAACGCCGCCATCTACACCATCGAGCGCTCGGCTCTCTCCAACCAGTACGGCCTGGACACCAACTGGGGTGTGGAGTTCACCTACGATACCCCCGACAAGCTGAATAGCTTCTACTGGCAGTTGATGGCCAATGACCGCGCCTGCAACAGCAAGACCCTGTCCCACCGCGATGTGTACCGCGACGGCCGAGGCCTCAAGGGCGAGTTCGGTTGGGAAGACAAATGCTTCACCACGCTGGGGGCCAAGCACAAGTTTGCCGTCACGGAAGATGGCTACCAGACCATCGGTGCCGAATACATGCATGACTTCAACAACGCCTACAATGACCAGCACAACAAGGGCGCCAACTGCTATGGCTTCGGCTTCAGGGATGCCGTATCCATCTCTCACGAGTACAAGCGTGGCAAGTTGCTCTTCATCTCCAACCTGGTGGCCAGCTTCGAGCAGATTGACGGCAACGGCTCCAACAACATTGGTCTGCAGCTCCAGCCCGTCTACTCCATCTCTCCCCGCGTGGACCTTGTCTTCCGCTACACCGGCATGACCGGTGACAAGGCCTGCAAGCTGGGTAGCGACCGCTACATCGGCGTGCAGACCAACGCTCCCACTTGGGCAGACAGCCTGCACACCTTCTACTTCGGTGTGGATCTGTACGCCTCTGCCATCAACAAGAATGCGGCCAAAATCATGTTCGGCGCAGAGTACACCACCGCCCGCTCCGGCGGCTCGGATTGCTACAACGGCTGGGAATACACCACCGCCGTGCGCTGGAACTTCTGATTCCCCCACACATCGGCTTTATCCCCCTCCTCCCCTCTCCGCTCCCTGCGCGAGAGGGGATTTTTACGCCTTTGTATCATTTCATTGACACCCCTTGTTATTTCATATAGAATAAGAGTACTATGAATGAAAACTATGATCCGAACACAGCTGGCATGTTCACCTTGACAAAGGAATTATATGTCAAAGGCTGGACAAGCTGGGGTTCTCGCTCCACCCGCCGCGAATATTGGTTGGGTGGGCTTGGCTGGGGCCTACTGATGCTTCCGTTAACCATCCTGTACTTCTACAGCATGGATTGGAGCGTCAGCTACAGCCAGCTGGACAATCCCTTTGCTATGTACACCACACTCACATGGGTGTGCTATATCATCATGATATTAACAGGCTTCATCCCTGGCATCGGCTCCGCTGTACGCCGCTTTCACGATATAGGGCGCAGTGGCTGGTGGTACGTACTGTTCACTCTTTTATCGCTCATCCCCCTGATTAGTCTCATCGGTGGCATCTGGATGCTGGTCTGGCTCTGCACAGATTCCGTACCCGGCACCAACAAATGGGGCATGTCGCCCAAATACAAAAAGTAACAAGCCCTCCTTCCCTATCTTCCTCCCCTCTCCGCACCCCGCGCAAGAGGGGATTTTTTTACTCCTCGATGAATACCTCCGTCCCCAGCGGGACGAGATTGAAAAGAGCGGCGGCATCCTGCGGGGAAAGGCGGATGCAACCATGCGATGCAGGGGTGCCCAGTTTTTCCACTTCGGGGGTGCCGTGGATGTAGATGTAGCGGGCTCGGGTGTTGGCGTTGGCGGGCTCCAGCCCATCCAGGCAAAAGATGCGGGTAAGGACGACATCCTGCCCCCGCAGGGCTTCGGTATATACCCCGACGGGGAGACGCGATACAAAGACGGTGTGAAGCGGAGCGTTCTCTCCGTGTTTGGAGCAAATGCAAAAGCGCCCCAAGGGGGTGCGGCCACTGCCCTCCTGTGAGCCCACACCGGCCGCACCGGTGGAGACAGGGGCAGAGAACGCACCATAAGTGAGGCGCTGCTCGCGGATGCTTACATGGATGCAATCTGGCATCATTCTGCGGCAATGGCGCGGGCGATGCACTCGGCAGCATCCGGGCGGGCAAGAGAGCGCATGGCGGCTTCCATGGCGCTGCGGCGGGTATCATCCAGTACCACCTCGTGCACAAAGGCGCGAATGCGCTCGGGTGTCAAATCGCTCTGGGCACACATATCAGCAGCACCCTGGGAGACAAACACGCGGGCATTGTGCGTCTGGTGATCATCCGCAGCAAAGGGGAAGGGAATCAGGAAAGTTGCCTTGCCAATCATGGACAGCTCAGTGAGGGTGGAGGCACCGGCGCGGGCAATCACACCATCTGCCGCAGCATAGGCAGCCGGCATATCGGCACAGAAGCCCAGCACGGTGATATTGGCAGCCCCGGCGGCCAGCTCAGCCACGCGGGGCTGGTCTTGCTTGCCGGCAATGATGAGGTAGTGCACACCTGTATCGGCCTTGGCGGCCTCCACAATGAGCGTGTTGAGATTGCGAGCCCCCTGGGAGCCACCTGTGACCAGCATGACGGGGCCTTCTGCAGGCAAGCCCATACGGGCGCGAGCCTCGGCACGGGAGGGCAGCTGCAGCAGCTCCTCGCGCACGGGAGTGCCCACCACCACGCAATCGCTGCCGGGGAAGTATTTGGCGGCCTCGCCCAGCCCCAGCAGCACCTTGGTGCACCAGCGTGCTGTCATGCGGTTGGCACGGCCGGGCATGGCGTTGGAATCATGCACAAAGGTACGCAGCCCCAGCTTGTGGCCTGCGCGCACCGGCGGCAGGGAGGTAAAGCCACCCATGCCGATGACGGCATCGGCCTTTTCGCGGCGTATGATGCTCTTGCAAGCAAAATACGTGCGAGCCAGCTTCCACAGGAAGCCGGGCATGCGCAGGGAGAAAGTGGGCGGCTTGGCAATGGCCTGCACGGTGTGGAAGTTCAGGTCACCGTACTTGCGGGAAGCTTCGGCATCCACATCTTTGCGGGAGATGAGGAGGGTGGGTTCATGCCCCATGGCGCGCAGCTGCTGGGCCACGGCAATACCGGGAAAAAGATGGCCACCTGTGCCGCCACAGGCAATGACAACGCGGAGAGGTTTTGTGCTCATAATCGGGGGTTTTGCTTAAGTCTGCGGGTGGGCATGCAGCTCTGGCGGATGGTGGGTGTGAACCGCTGCACACTGGTCAGGATACCAATGGATGCAATGGTGAACACCAGGTTCGTACCACCATAGCTGATGAGGGGGAGCGGCAAGCCCGTGTTGGGCAACAATGATGTCACCACGGCCATGTTGAGAACGGCCGGCCAGAAGATTGTGCACACCACGCCCGTGGCCAGCAAACGCCCGAAGGTATCGCTCGTGCGCAGCGCCATCACAATGGCGGACATGGTCAACATCGTGAACAAAAGCAAGACACCCAATGTGCCCACCAAGCCCCATTCCTCACCCACCTCAGCAAAGATAAAGTCCGTATGCGCAAAGGGCAGATTGCCGTACTTTTCAATGCCATCACCCAGCCCCACACCGATGAGGCCACCACGTGCAAAGGCCAATATGGATATCCATTGCTGTCGTCCTGCCCCCTGACTATAGGCCTGTGGGTCCAGCCAGGCATCAATACGCTCCATACGGTTGGCACTGCCGGTAGCCATCCAATACAGCACAAGAGCACCCACCAACAAGGCTATCCCCATGAGCCACCCACGCGCACCGGCCACGTACATGATACAAAAGCCGGACATGGCAAGAGCCGCAGCGGTGCCCATGTCTTTCTCAAACAAAATCAGCAACAGCTGCACAGCAAAAATGCACCCACCGGGGATGGCAAAGCCTTTCCAGAAGGTGCCGGCCTGCTCTCGGTACAGCGTGTACCAATGAGCCATGCATATCATCAGCACGATTTTGGAAAGCTCACTGGGCTGAAAGGTGATGCCCAGATTGACCCAACGCCGCTCACCATTAATCGTGAGGCCCACGCCGGGGAGATAACACATGATAAGCAGCACGCAAACAAACCACCACATGGGTTTCACCCATGCGCGATATTTGTGGTAATCCACCGTGCTCAGAAAGAGCGCACCCACCAGGCCCAGCAAGCCGAACGCAGCTTGCTTTTTCAGGAACATGGTCGGGTCCTCACCATGCGGCACCGCAGCACACAAGCCGGTGCTGGCCACCATCACAATGCCCAGAATGAGCAAGATGATGAAGCACAGCCATATGACTATGATGCTGAGGCGCGTCGACATGCTGAGAATGCTTTATTCGCTGACTTTCAGCTCCATACCGGCACGGATGCGGCGAGCATCCTTCTCGGTCAGGTTGTTGATTTTGAGCAGTTTTTGCAGCGGCATGTTGTGGCGGCGGGCAATGCCACCCAAGGTTTCACCACGCTTCACGGTATGCATCTTGGGTGCAGACTCTGCGGCAGCTTCGGGAGCGGCAGGTGCAGCCGCCTGGGCATGGGCCGAATCCGCAGCCACGGGTACTGTCAGCGTGGTGCCGCTGAAGAGCATATTCTTCTGGGCAGACTTGGGGTTGGCAGCTTTCAGAGCCTCCACCGTGGTGCCATACTGCGTGGCAATGCCG
>JAZRRO010000035.1:0-28158 GCA_045650805.1 Akkermansia sp. | reverse complement strand
CGCTGCGAGCGCTGCTCCGGCACGGGTGTGTTGCAGGTGGATATGAACTTCCTTGCGGATTTGTATACCCCTTGCGATGCGTGCCATGGGGCGCGTTACAATCGCGAGACTCTCGAAGTGACGTGGCGCGGCAAATCCATTGCTCAAGCCTTGGCTCAGACGGTGGATGAAGCGCTGGAGTTCTTTGCTCCCATTCCCGGGGCACGTGCCATATTGCAGGCCATGCATGATTTGGGGCTGGGGTATTTGCCGCTGGACAGAGCCGTGACAACGCTGTCCGGTGGCGAATCGCAGCGCATTCGCATCGCCACACACCTGGCCAAGGCTGCCCCGAAGCGCGGGAGCCGCGGGGTGGAAAAGATATTGTTTGTGCTGGATGAACCCAGCACAGGCTTGCATTTTGCCGAGGTGGACTTGCTGCTGCAAGCTTTATTCCGATTGAGGGATGCGGGGCACACGATTTTGTGTGTTGAGCACAACCAATCAATCCTTTCAGCCGCAGATTATCTGGTCGAGCTGGGCCCCGGAGCCGGGAAAGAAGGAGGCTCCATCACATACTCCGGCGTACCGAAGCGTTGATGGAGCCCTGAAAATGCGGCTGTCTGTTCGCTTTATTTGAACTGGACAGTTTTCTGCTCGCCCTTCTTCATTTCCAGCGTCGGGAAGAGCACAAAGTCATCTGTGAAGATGCTACCCTCAACATCGCAAGAGGTGCAGCCCTTGGCAATGCCTGCATGGGGGAACCACACAGCGCAACGGCCTTTTGTATCACTATTGGCGGTGATAATGAAGCTGTTGTCGCTCTTCCATTCGATAGAGTAGGGGGCAGGGGCGTGGCTGCTGTCTACCGAGGCGGGCCAGGCGGGATCGCCGTACAAGGCTACCGTATCACGGTCATGAACAAGACCCACCGCATTGCGGGCGTTTTGCGGGGTAAGCTTGGCGCCGCTGCGGTTGATGCTCATTTGCAAGCGATATGTTAATTCACCATCATTGAACTCGGCTTTCAGCAGGTGTTCATCAACTTCTTTGGTCTTTTGCAGCAGGAACTGATTGTTCAGGAACCATGCTTCTGCCAAGGTGGTGCCGGTGGTGTTGCTCACAAACATGGAGAGCGTACCCCAACCGCCTTCGCCATACCAGGAGGGTACGGTGTAGCCCACAACCTGATTGCAACCATAGCCGGAAAGCGCGGTCACAACCATGCTTTGGTCGCTGTAGTTTGCATCACCGAACAGGCAGTTGCCTGCGGCCAGCCACACGCGGGTGGTGGTGTCGGGCTCGATGCTCTTGAGATTCAGCTTCTCTGCCAATTGCGGCATGGCTGTCTTATCGCCACGCATGGCTGCACCGAGTGCTGCGTGGAAATGCGGGAATTGCGCAGGCGGCAGCATGTAGAAGCGCTTGCCGTCCGGAAGAATCAACCCGCGGCCAAAGGGCATTTCAAGGTTGTACTGCGTGGCATGGCTGGCAGAGACGATGAGCTCCGGGGATTCCTTGGACAGTTGATGCCCGAACACAACCTGCATACCTTCTTTCCCCTGAGGGGAGTTGGGGTCGATGGTGGTAGATGTGGGTTCCTGGTATCCGTTTTGCTCCAGGATGGGAGACCCGTGCCAGTCCGTAATGCAGCAGCTGTGTTCAAACGCTGCATAATGCACGTTGGTAGTGCCAAGCAAACGCTTGATGACCAAAGGCTCCTTGGCATCTGCGATGCGCTGGGCATCGGCAGCGCTGTTGCCTGTCACGATGCCCCACATGCAGTCGCCCCACAAATCATCATCCACGCGGCGAGCTGCTCGGTGGAAATGGTTGATGATTTCGCGGCCAATTTCTTCCGGTCTTGCCACGTAAGCGGCATAGCGGGCCTCTGTTTCGCGCAGGGCTTTTTCGCATTCGGCCTGGTCCAATTTGGGCAGGATGCGGAGCGTGGCCCCGGGATATTTTGCAACGAGCGTGTCTGCCACCTTCTTCCACTCGGGCAGGGCGGCGGTGGCTTCGGAGATGAGCACGGTATATTCTTCCCCGTGGATTCCATTTGTGGGCTCGGGTGCAGGCTGCTCTTCCTGATAGCTGGCAGGTACAGTGAAGAAGAAGGTTGCGTTGTCCTTGCCGTACACTTCCTTGGCCAGTTCGCGAATCTCATCTGCGGTGATGGAGCGCAAATCGTCCATCAAATCTCGGACCATGGCAACCTGTCGGCTGTCGCTCTGCAGCTTGGCCATATTGTTGAGCCAGTAGCTGGTGGTGCGCAGATTCTTTTCCGTAGCCGTGATGATGGGGCGAAGCGAACATTCTACCTCTTCATCCGTGATGTTCCCCTGGCCAATGCCATTGCAGATGGATTCCATGGCAGCGGATACTTTCGTACGGTTGCCGATGATACCGGCGCTTGTCGAGGAAATGTAGGCTGCGTTGTTAAAATCCTGATTCAGAATCAGCTGTACGCGCGGGGAGTAGCTCTCACCCAACACGGCGCGCAAACCATCAAACAACTTCTCGCGTACGATGGAGGCCAAGACTTGGAGACGGCGGTTGCGGCGATAATCGCGACCATCGCCCGCGGGACGAATCTGTGTCACCAGTGTTTTGTCCAGCTCTGTATCATACTTCAGGAAGGTGCGCTGCCCCCAGGGTTGGAAGGCCACATTGCGGGATTCTTCCGGAATGGGGGCAAACTCTGCATTGCGCTGGGGCATGGCGCCAAAGGTGCGGGTGATGATGGGCAAGACATCGTCCACCTTGAAATCGCCCACGATGGTGACTTCCATGGCACCGGTTTTCAGTGCTTGCTCAAGCGTGGGCTTCACATCTGCCGTGCTCACGGCATCCATTTGCTCGCGAGTGGGGTAGATGAAGCGGGTATCATTGCCGAAGATGGCTCGCGGCATCTGCATGCTGTAGGCACCATCAGGGGTGGTGTCCAGCTTGGTGTAGAGCGTATCCAGACGGCGGCGCAGTACTGTTTCGCCATCGGTGCGGTAGCCGGGGTGCAGAATGTTGGCAGCAATCAGTTTGCATTGCAGCTCCAGATTCTTTTCATTGGTGGGGCCACTGAAGGTGAAGCGGTCCTGGGAGGCACCGAAGCCTACGCCTACTTGTTTGCCGGCCATCAGGCTTTCCAGCTCATCGGCCGAGTGGGCTTCCAAGCCACCTTGGTTCATGACGGCGCTCAACATCTGGCCGAGACCGGGCTTGTGGTCGCCGTATTGCATGAAACCACCATCTACCGCAGCGGAAACATGGATGCTGCCTTTCTGGAAGTCTACCGGCTTAAGGTTGACTTTGATGCCGTTGGAGAGACGAATCATGGTCACACCGAGGTCATCCAGGCTTTCGCGGGAGACTACGCTGCCTTCTTCACCAATGTTATCATAGGCAAAGGGAGCTGCTTTGGTGTCTTCCGGCTTTTCGATGGGAAGCTGCATGGCTTTGTCGAACACCTCGCGCAGCTTGGCTTCGCTGATGCCCTCAGGCAAGGTGCCGGACATGGTCAGCTTGACCTGGTCGGCGCGGAAGTTTTTCTCCAGAGCTTCGCGGCACAAATCCGGATTGGCAGAAAGCTTTGCCACGGCTTGCGTGAGCACGCGGAAGTCTTCTTCCGGGGTGGTGAGCACTTTCTTCTCGTCGATGCAGTCTACGAGGGCAGAGGCCATGTTGCTGGCGGAAACGGTGCTCCACGTTTTTGCTGCGTGATCCAGATGCCCCAGGTGTGTGCTGATGGCTTCCTGCATTTCCTCTTTGCTGAAGCCGTATTGAATCGCCTTGCGCAGCTCGCAGATGGCGGCTGTGAGCGCTTCTTCCCATTTCTCGGGGGCTGCGGATGCGCTCAGAGAAAACGGCTCGGATACTCGGAAAACAGGGCTCTTGTCCATGCCGGCAGCTTGGAAGGGCGCGTCGGCACGGCGCAAAATGCGTTCCATGCGGCGGTCAAACATGGCGAATGCCAGCTGGAGCGGGTAATCGTCGACGCGCTTCTCGAGGGTGTCAGCCTTGCTTTCCCATGCATAGGGAACAGTGACAAAGATATTGGTGTGCGCTTGTTCCTTGTTGGAAATGAGCAGCTCGCGCGTGGGATTGTCCGTCAATGTGCCCAGAGCAGGGCGCGGCAACGCTTCTTGCTTGGCCATGTCGCCAAAATACTTCTTCACCCAGGCTTCTGCTTGCTCTACACTGACATCACCGGTGATAATTACGGTCATGCGTTCCGGCACATAGCGGGTCTTGTAGAAATGGCGTACGTCGTCATACGAAATGTTTCGGATGACTTCCTCGCGCCCGATGGGCATGAAATCGGCCACGCGAGAGCCCTCCGTCATCTGGCGCAGAAGGCTGACCATCGTGCGATTTTGTTCAGAGTCGCGGGATTTCAGCTCGCTGATGACAATGCCACGTTCCTTGTCGATTGCTTCGTCTTCCAATGTTGCGCCATCTGCAAAGTCTCGCGTGATGGTCAGGGCAAAATCAACCGTTTCTTCTTTCAGATTCGGCAAATCAAGCATGAACACCGTGTGCAGCAGTGAGGTGTAAGCATTGGCATCGCCGCCAAAGCCCAGACCAAGCTTTTGCATCTGGGGAATCAGCTCGCCGCGCTTGTAGTGGCGGCTGCCGTTGAAGACCAAGTGCTCCAGGAAGTGGGATACGCCGCTTGTGGCCTCACTTTCATCCAGAGAGCCATTTTCAACAAACAAACGGATGCTGGCGCGGCCCGCAGGCTCTGCCGTGGGGCGAATCATGTAAGAAAGACCATTCTCCAGCTTACCGGCATGCAGTTGTGGGTCTTGCTGAAGCGGTTGCAAGGCTTCTGCAGCGATGCTGGCTTCCTGAGGTGCCGGAGCGGCAGGGGCGGGCGTTTGTGCATAGGCCAGCATGGCGCTCCCTGCCAGTATAATAAGAGATGTTGTAATGCTATGAGTAGTCATGGCAGACATAATCTACACTATTTTTGTGCATAAATCCAGCACTTTACATGCTCTGTGCGGGGGATGACATACAAAGAACCTCCGCTGCTTTTCAACAGCGGAGGTTCGCAAAATCACGGAGCGTTGGCTCAGGCAAGTGTTGCCTTGTATGCCTTGTGAATCAGCTCAGCCTGTCTTTTCACTCGCACCTGCAAATCTGCCAGTGCGTTCATGTAGTAAATGTACGCATCGTAGGGCGAGGGGTAGGGGGTGAAGCCGTTGCTCTTTTCCATGTAGTGGAAGTGGTCCGCACTTTGCAGCTTGCGCCACACGTGAATCATGTCGCGGTCTTCGCTGGCCTTGACAGCGGATTCCAAATCATAGATTTTCTTGAGAGCTTCCTGCTGCATCACATTGCCGTTCCATTGGGTGGTGGTTCCGTAGGTGGAGCACGTTGCAGGGCTGGGGCAATCCAATGTGCCGGTGGAGTCGAAGGTTTCCACGGCTTCGCTGGGAGTCATGAAGACATTGCCATTGAAGGTGGCAGCCATAATCATGGAGCGCCAGAATTCGAACACGCCCGAGGAGTCAGGCTGGCGCTCGCCCAGCGTCTCGTAGTCCATGGAGATATTGACCACCTGACCCTCCTGCTGCGTGAGCCAATCTGCAAAGGTATAGGGAGAGAGCGGGTACTCGCTCCAGCTGGGATCGGTGCGGCGGTTGGCCAGGTCATTGGAGAGATGGCGGTTGCGGATGAGCGTCTTTGTCTTGGCAATGAGCGGGGCGCACTGCAGGTCATTTGTGTGGCGGTTGGACATCAGGCGGCTGCTGCCATCTGCCATGATACCGGTGAAGCCCAAATCGTATGCCTGAGCGGCCACGGCGTTGGAATACAGCATGCCGGTGTTCCACAGCACTTTGGGACGCTGCCCGAAGAGTTCTTCAATGAGCTCGACGTGTTCGTTCACCTGCTCAGCAAATTCGCCGGTGGAATACAGCGAAGCCAAGGAAGCGTAGTAGGGCATGGCCAAGAACTCCACGCAGCCGGTCTCTGCCAGCTCGCGGAATGATTCAATCAAATCCGGACGATGGTAGCGGGCTTGCTCCAGAATGACACCGGAAAGCGCCAATGCGAACTTGAACTTGCCATCAGTCAGTTCGATGAGTTGCTTCATCAGGCGGTTGGCCGGCAGGTAGCAGCGCTCTGCCACCTCGCTCAGCACGCGGCCGTTGAGCTCGTCATCTTCATAGAAAGCATGCTCACCGATTTTGAAGAAATCGTAGGGTATCAGTCGATTCGGCTGATGCGCATAAAAGGTGAGGGTGATATTCATCTTGAAAGTTGTTGGGCTAGGGGGTTACCAACCGAGAACGTGGTGATACACGCGAATCATCTTATCCGCTGCCGTATCCCAGTTGGAGTTCTTGATGTCTTGTGCACTCTGTTCCACAACCTTGTTGTAAAGCTCTTCATCGGTGATGAGGTTTACAATGTGGCTTGCCATCATGTTCACATCCCAGAAGTCGGCTTTCAGTGCGCCCTTCATGACTTCTGCCACACCACTCTGCTTGGAGATGACGGCGGGAATGTTGAACTGTGCTGCTTCCAGAGCAGAGAGACCAAACGGCTCTGATACGGACGGCATGCAGTACACGTCCGTCATGGAAAGCAGCTCATTGACTTTTTGCTTGTTGAGGAAACCGGTGAAGTGGAACTTGTCGCCCACACCATGGAAGGCCCCGGTTTCTATCAACTGGCGCAGCTTTTCACCTGTGCCGGCCATCACGAAACGCACATTGTCCGTCTGCTCCAGCACCTTGGCGGCGATTTGCAGGAAGAATTCCGGGCCTTTCTGTGCCGTCAGGCGGCCCAGAAAGAGCACGAGCTTCTCCGGGAACTTCTTCTTGCTGTGGAAGACTTCCACCGGATCTGCGCCGTTGTGTACAGGGAAAATCTTGGCGGGGTCGATGCCGTAGTGGCCGGCAGCCACCGTGCCTGTGTATTTGGACACAGGAATCACAGCATCGGCATGCTCCATGCCATATTTTTCAATATCGTAAATCCAACCGCGGGCATCGGCGCCTGCGCGGTCGAACTGAGAGGCGTGCAGGTGCACCACCAGCGGTTTGCCTGTAGCTTTCTTTACTTCTACACCGGCCAAGTAGGTCATCCAGTCATGGGCATGCACGATGTCGAAGTCATAGTTGCGAGCCATCACGGCGCAAATCTTGGAGAACTCAATCACCTTGCGTGCCAAATCACCGGCATACAGGTCTTCCTTACCGGTAAACAAGTCCAAATCAGCCTTGTGTACCTTGGAAAACAGGAGCTTACCTTCCTTGGTAAAGGTGATGGTGCCCGGGGTGCCCTCCACGCTGGCGTAGGGGTCGAGATTCACCGGGGCTTTGCCTACCACGGAAAAGCTTTCGTAGGTGTAGCCTTCTTCCAGAGTTTCCATTTCCTGGTATTCCAGGTTGTTGATGCCCATCAGACCGAAACCATCATACTCAAGACCTTTCTTGGCCTTGGGAACAATGACCGACAAATCTACCTTTTTGGAAAGAGCTTTGGAGATACCCATGCATGCAACACCCAAACCACCATTGATTAGTGGAGGAAACTCCCAGCCCAATTTTAATACCTTTATCTTCCTCATAACGTCTTCTTCTTTTGAAAATAGTACAAGCGACTCTGCCGCAGTGTCGGGTTTATTTAAGCTTATTTAAAGTCACTTGTCCAGCCTAAAGTCTACCCGTTTTGTCTGCTATTGATGCTAATCAACTCATAAACAGTGATGTAGATTATATCTAACCGCTTGTGTCATCTGTCCGCTTGCCTTTTTCTGCCAGGCATTGCCACTTTCAGTTTTCCAGATTGGCCTGGCGGATGTCTTGGAGCGCTTCAATGAAATCATCAAGAATTTCCGCAGGAACCATGATGCGGTCTCGGTTTGAGCTCACCTTTTCTGTGATTCTTACCACTCGGCCTCGTGCATTGCTCTTCAAGTCAATAAAGAATGTCTTGCGATCAGCAATAATCTTTTGCGTGCAAATAATATCGTCGTCCACTTTTAATCACAGGCTGGGTTATCTTGCAGCCTTAGCTCACACTATACCACAAGTCGGCTTTCAGTCAACTACCAAAATGATGATATTTTGTGTTTTTGTTTGTTGTCTTTATTTTGGTGGAGAGGGCGCGAAAAAGCACCTTGTTCCCGGTGAGGAACAAGGTGCTGAAATCTTCAGGTCCGGTGCAGAAATCAGTGCGGCACAGCAATTGTCTGCTCGCGGTCGGGGCCGACGCCCACGGTGCCCACGGGGCAGCCGATGATTTCGCCGAAACGCTTGACATAAGCTTTGCATGCTTCGGGCAGTTCATCCCAGGTGGTGCACTTGGAGATGTCCTGCTTCCAGCCGGGAACGATTTCGTATACCGGTTCGCATTTAGCCCAATCGTCCATGAGAGCAGGGGGGTACTCTAGGATTTCGTCGCCACAGCGGTAGCCCGTGCAAATCTTGATGTTGTCGCATTCGTCCAGACCATCGAGGTTGGTCATGGCCATTTCGTCGAAACCATTGAACATGGCGGAGTAGCGGAGCACGACGCCGTCTGCCCAGCCGCAACGGCGGGGACGCCCGGTAGTAGCGCCGAACTCACGGCCAAGGCCATGCAGGTAATCGCCGATTTCATCATCCTCAGTCACCATGGGACCGGCACCCACGCGGGTGGTGTAGGCCTTGCACACGCCGATAATCTTATCAATGCGCGTGGGGGCTACGCCGGAACCGGTGCAGCAGCCACCGGCGCTCGTGTTGGAGCTGGTGACGAAGGGATAGGTGCCGAAGTCGATGTCGAGCATGGCGCCCTGTGCACCTTCGAAAAGAACGGTCTTACCGGCCTTGATAGCCTTGTTGACGGCAGGGATGGTGTTGGTGATGTGGGGACGCAGCACATTGGCTGCGGCAATCACGGCATCCATGGTCACCTTGGGATCGGCTTTGGGCCAGCCAAGGCGAGCCAATTCATCATTGGCGGTTTCGATGCGGGCTTCCAGCACCTTCTGCAGACGTTCCGGGTCTGCAAGGTCAATCATGCGGATGCCGATGCGGCGAGCCTTGTCGGAATAGGTGGGGCCAATGCCCTGCTTGGTGGTGCCAATCTTGTGTTCGCCGAGGGCTTCTTCCTGGGCGGCATCGATTTCCTTGTGGATGGGCAGCACCACGTGTGCTCGATCGGAGATGATGAGATTCTCCGGGGTGATGGAGACACCCAAATCGCGCAGGTAGGTCATTTCTTCCACCAGAGAGGTGGGGTTGATGACAACACCGTTGCCAATGACGTTTACCTTGCCCGGCCAGAGGATGCCGGAAGGCACAAGGTGAAGGATGTACTTCTTGCCGTTGGCGATAACCGTGTGGCCGGCATTGCTGCCGCCCTGGCTGCGCACGACATAATCGGCGGTTTCGGTGAGGAAGTCGATGACTTTGCCTTTGCCTTCATCACCCCACTGGGAACCGATGACGAGTGTGTTCATGATTGCTTGTTGATGCGTATGTTAAGATTAGTTGGCGTATTTGCCGGCTTTGAAGTCTTCTACCATCTGTACGAAAGCGCCGAAGAAGCAGGGCTCATCCTTGGCACAGGTGGGAACAGGGGCCGGGTGGAACTGCACGCCCATGGCGGGGAGGGTCTTGTGACAGATGCCTTCAACCGTGTCGTCATTGAGGTTGGTGTGGGTGATTTCCACATCGGCAGTCAAGGTGGCTGCATCGATGGCGTAATCCACATTCTGCGTGGTGATGATGACCTGGCCGCTCTTGTGATCCTTGACGGGGGTGTTGCAGCCGTGGTGGCCGAACTTGAGCTTGCATGTGGTTGCGCCCAATGCCATGCCGAGAATCTGCTGGCCAAGGCTCAGACCAAAGACCGGTACCTTGCCGAGGAGGTGCTTGATTTCGGCGGCAATGTTGCCGAGCGCTGCGGGGTCGCCGGGACCGGAGGAGAGGAACACGGCATCGGGTTCCATGGCCAGTACGTCTGCGGCAGGTGTGTGGGCGTTTACTACGGTCACATCGAAACCATCGCGACGCAGAGCTCGAAGCACGCTGCGCTTGATGCCGAAGTCGTATGCTACTGCTTTGTACTTGGCAGGTGCGATGTCGGCATAGTTGGTCATGTCGCCGGCAGTCTTGTTGGGGAGCTTCCAGTCACGGGATTCGCCTTCCCACTTGTACGTGGTGGGGGTGGAGATGGCGGAAACTTTGTCGCATCCGAGCATGGGGGCTGCGGCGCGGGCTGCCGCAACGGCTTCTTCTGCATTCAGCTCAGAGGTGAGGCATGCACGTTGAGCGCCGGTGTTGCGGAGCAGGGTGGCAAGCTTGCGCGTGTCCACACCGGCGATACCGGGGATGTTGTGCTTCTTCATCCAATCTTCCATGGGCATCTTGGCGCGCCAGCTGGAGTGCAGACGGGCGTATTCCACTACGACAAGCCCGCTGATTTGGGGGCGCTCACTCTCGCAGTCTCCTTCGCAAATGCCGTAGTTGCCGATGAGAGGATAGGTCATGGCCAGAATCTGCCCGCTGTAGGAGGGGTCAGTCATGATTTCCTGGTAACCCATAACAGCGGTATTAAAGCATACCTCGCCAGTGATAGTGCTGCATGCGCCAAAAGCGCTGCCTTCAAATATCGTTCCGTCTTCTAATGCAAGAATCGCTTTCATTATTGTTTAAGCCGTGAAATATTAGCAATTTTACAGACGACTTGCAAGGCATTTGTGCTTTATGCCATAAAATTCGCGCATGAAGCAGGAAAATTCGTCATTTTGCTGAAGTTTGCTTGATTTTTGAGCGAAGATGTGGTTATATTCTGTCAATAAGGCAAAGTGCACATGGTGTGCATTGCGAGAAGAAACTCTTAAACCACGAAGACAATTATGGAAAACGAAGCTAAAACAGACAACGTGTCTCCCGCTCCCACCGCTGATTCTCAGAATCGCCTCGCCGCTGCACAGGATTTTGCCCGTGAGCAGTATGAGAAGATTCGTCGTGCTACCGTCGCTCAGATGGAGAATGTGCGCAACTACACGGAAGATATGCGCCATCAGCTTAACGAAGGTTGGGACGTGACTTGCAACCGTGCTCGCGATATCCACAAGGCAAGCGAAGCTTATGTGAAGGAAAATCCCACCGGCAGCATGCTCGGTGCTCTGGGCGTGGGTGTTATCATTGGTTTGCTTCTCGGCTCTTCTCGCCGCTAAGTAAAAATTGATTCTCAATCGTTTTCTTTCTCAGGCGATGTCTCTTTTCTCTCGGGATTCAGAAAATAAATTGACCTCCTTGCAGCAGCAGGGAGGTACGGTGTTGACTGATGTGAGAGAGGTGTTGTTGCAGACGTCGAACCACCTGGAAGCTCTGTTAGAGCTGTTCCGGATGGAGATGAAAGAGTACGGTGAGAAACAGGCTCGCCGCATAGCAGCACTGGTGGTAGGTGTATTCCTTCTGCTGTGCGCCTATGCGGTCTTTTGTGCCTTTGCCTGTGTGCTGCTCAGCTCGTGGTTGGGCTGGCCGTGGGCAGTGGCCGTTGTTTGTTTTATTAACGCCCTGCTGGGTGGTGTGGCACTGTGGTGCGGGTTGAAATGCAAGCCCGGCCCTGTGGCCCCCGCTACGATGCAGGAACTTAAGGATGATGTGCAATGTATCCGGCTAATGCTCAAAGAAAACAAGAAATCTTGATGCGCTCTTCTGTTGCGCGCCTCAAGATGATTAACGCTGCTGAATCTGCAGGGAAAGGGGTGGAGCGCTGTTTGTCTCTTGTTCCGCTTTCCAGCAAGGTGGTGAAGTATTCTGTTGTGGCAGCTGCCGGTGCTGCTGCCGTTGGGGTTCTGAGCCTTCTTCGCCGTAGCAAGAAGCCTGTTCCTCAACCTGCTCCGCAGAGCAATTCTCCTCAAAGTGTTGGACGTTACTTGGTGGCACAATTGCTTACGCTTGTGTTCTTGCCTTGGTTGCGTCAGCAAGCCATGCAGGGTGAGCTTGGTCAGCGTTTGCTTCGTTTGCACCCGGCTCGCATGTTCTTCCGTTGGATTGGCTTGGAAAAATAAATTGGTGGTTTTGTGAATAATCTTGCCGGGGATTGGCAAGGCTTTCTCTCTCGTGACTTACTCCTCAGATATGAAAAAAGTTTTTGTTTCTGGTTCATTTAATGTCCTGCACGCCGGGCATATTCAATTTTTTCGTGATGCTCGAGCTCTTGGCGATTATTTGATTGTATCTTTCCCGCCTGCAGACTTGCTTTGGCGGTTATATGACAAGAAATCCGTTTTGGAAGATACAGACAAGCTGGCATTGCTTAATGCCATCGATTTGATTGACGAGGTGGTGCTTTCCACCGATGAGGATAAAGATTTGTCTTTCAAGTCTGCATTCCTTCAGTGCAAACCCGATGTGCTTGCTGTGACAACGGATGACTTGTACGCCGAAGCCAAGCGCAAATTGTGCAAGGAATGCGGTGTGGAGTTTGTTGTATTGGAGAAGAATATGCCTGAGGGCTACCAAACAACCAGCTCACAGGTGGTAGATCGTATCAAGGCTCCCGCTCATGCTCCTTTGCGTGTGGACTTTGCTGGCGGCTGGATTGATGTACCGGAAAATGCAATCCCCGGTGAATATATCGTGAATTGCTCCATTTCCCCCACGGTTTCACTCAAAGAGTGGAATTATCGTCAAGGTGCCGGTCTGGGCGGCAGCGGTGGCTGGAGTGTTCTGAATGGCTGGGATCCCGTTCGCTCGGAATTGGGCTTGGGTGTGGGCTGGCAAGACCCCGCCGTCATTGCAGAAACCGGCGCCTGCGTGTGGAAGTCGGGTCCCCGACCTGAGCTTGATTTTAAAAACACGGGTGCTTTCCTGAAGGGTAAGATGGCTGTGTACGATACGCGTATTAAGCACGATACCCCCGGCTTGGCATCGTTGAATCGCAATTTCAACAAGATAGCCAAAGCGGCACGTGTTGCTCGTCTGGGTGTCTTGCAGCAAGATGTTACGGTGCTTGCCGTGGCCGTGCAACTCAGCTATCAGCTGCAGTTGGATGAGGGTATGCATCCGCTAGATCGTATAGGTAATTCTCTGGCACACAAGTACTGTGGCGGTGGTCATGGTGGGTATGCTCTTTATCTGTACGAGACAGAGGCAGATCGCGAAGCTGCATTAGCTTCATGTGAAGATTTGTATCCTGTTGAACCGTATTGCCGGACGTTCGGTAAGGATGAGCAGGTGCCGTGGGAACCCAAATATCTTGAGCGCTTGCGTGCAGCAGGTGTGATTCATTAATGATAGCCTTAATTGATTACTGTTATGCCTAAAGTTTTTGTATCCGGTTGCTTTGATGTGCTGCATAGCGGCCACATTGCTTTTTTGGAAGAAGCTGCCAGCTATGGCGATGTGTATGTGTCGCTCGGTTCTGATGAAACCGTGTGGCAGCTCAAGAACCGCAAGACAATGTATACTGAGCAAGAACGTAAGTATATGTTAGAAGCGATTCGTTTCGTGAAAAAGGTATATATTGGCCCGGATACCGGAAAGATTTTGGACTTTGCTCCCTTGCTGGATGAGGTCAAGCCTGATATCTTCTTTGTGAACGGCGATGGTACTAGTGATGAAAAACGAGCTTTTGTGGAAGCAAAGGGCATTCGTTACGTCACGAGTTCTCGCATTCCTCACCAAGGGTTGCCTGAGCGTTCGACAACAAGCATTCGTACGACTTTGCAAAAATGAGTGAGTCGTACACTACTTATACGGTTGGTGAACGAGGCGAACGACCATGGGGCGAGTGGCAAGTGCTCGACTTGCAATCCCACGTGGTGGTTAAGAAGCTTTTTCTCCGCCCTGGGGGCCGCATCTCTCTGCAGCGGCATCAGCACCGAACTGAGCGTTGGATTGTGACGGAAGGTGTGGCAACGGTCTTTTGTGAAGGCGCGGTGACGCATCTTCGCGTGGGTGAGTCCACAATCATTCCTTGCCGCAGCATGCACCGCCTGAGCAATGAGAGTAATCAACCCCTGGCTTTGATTGAGGTTCAAATGGGGGATTATCTCTCCGAGGAGGACATTGAGCGATTTAATGATGATTATGGACGCACCAACGCCTGAGACGTGCTGGAGCTTGATTGATGGTATTCTTGTCATCAACATGGATACCAGCCTTCAACGCTACACTTCATTCATGGAGCAGAATGGGCGTTATTTGCCGACCGATAAAGTGGAGCGTTTGTCGGCTGTGGCCGGGCGTCAGTTACCGGATTATGGAAAAGCCCCCTGGTTCTCGGAAAAAACGGGAACTCGTGCGCCATTTTGGGGTGGTACGGCGGGGTGTGCGTTGTCTCATCGTCGCGCCATTGAGCATGCTCGTCAAAAAGGGTGGCGCAATGTCCTTATTTTGGAGGATGATGCAGCGTATGATGCTGTGGCGGGTGCAGAAAAATTGCTTTGCGAGACACTCATGAAATTGAAGGGTGACTACATGCTGTACTTGGGTTTCAATCGCCCGACCCCATACGGTCGCAAGCATATCACAGGAGAAGATTGTGCTGTTTGGGCTATTGAAGGTGCCTTGGCAACGCATGCATATCTCTTACCCGAGACGATGTATGACCGTCTGTTGGCGCATCTGCCTACGGAAGACAATGTGTGGGAATGGCTTGCCCGATATCGTGCGGTCGATGTTTTTTACCGAGACTACGTATCGGTCATGCCGGGTGTTTCCATCTATGCCATTCTTCCGGTGATGTTTTGCCAGAGTGATGAGAAATCTGATATCTCAGGGGATGCCGCGTGCGGCGCTTCATATACGTGCAGAGAAAATCCGCATCGCTACAACACATTGTCTGGTATTGTTCACAGGTTAACGTATCCCCTGCGTCGCCTTAAGATTCAGGCCAATTCCATCCGCACCCTTCGCCGTGCCCAGAATGGCGGTTTACCCGGTTATCGTAAACGCAAAAAGAAGTAAATCAGCGTCTCAAGTAGAAAAAAATACTTGGTGGCATTGATTAAGCTTGAAAAATCCGCTCGAAAGGGCGATATTAAAGGCTCACTTAGTAAGATATGTCTGAACAAAAAGAACGCAAGACTTTAGAAGAACGAAATCAAGCCAGCGATTTGGAGCGTCTGCGCCACTCTTGTGCGCACGTACTCGCCGCAGCTATCTGCCGTATCTGGCCCCAGGCTCAGCTTGCCGCCGGTCCCGCTGTGGAAAATGGCTTCTACTATGATATTGAACTTGACCACAACATCTCCACAGCCGAGTTTGAGCAGATTGAGGCTGAGATGAAGAAAATCGTCAAGGAAAACCAGACATTCGAGCGCATCACCGTCACTCGCGATGAAGCTATGCAACTGGCTCAAAGTGGTGAGCTGGGTGCCTCCGGCCCCCGTGCCGTCCCCTCCAAGTTCAAGGTGGATTTGCTCAACCGCATCCCCGAGGGGGAGGAAATTTCCATTTACCGCAATGGTGAGTTCACCGACCTTTGCGCCGGTCCTCACGTAGGCCGTACCGGCAACTGCAAGGCATTCAAGGTGATGAGCGTGGCTTCTGCCTACTACTTGGGCGATGCCAATGGCCCCCGTCTGCAGCGCATTTATGGTACCTGTTTCCCCAACCGCACACAGCTGGATGAGCACTTGGCTCGTCTGGAAGAAGCCAAGAAGCGCGATCATCGCCGCCTTGGCCGTGAGCTGGGGCTCTTCGCCATTGATGAAATGGTGGGGCAGGGTCTCATCCTCTGGAAGCCCAAGGGTGCTATCATCCGCCGCGAATTGCAGGATTTCATCACCGAGGAACTCGACCGCATCGGCTATTCTCAGGTGTATACCCCCAACATCGGCAAGCTGGATTTGTACATGACCAGTGGTCACTGGGAACACTACAAGGAAAGCCAGTTCCCGCCCATCCCTGATCCGGATGATTTCAAGCGCCTGCGCGATGAAAATGCCTCCTGTGCAGATTTGTTCAACGCTCTGGACACCAAGACCATCAGCGGCTTCATGCTCAAGCCCATGAACTGCCCGCACCATATCCGTATCTACGCCAATGATCCGCACTCCTATCGCGATTTGCCCGTGCGTTTGGCTGAGTTCGGCACTGTATACCGCTGGGAGCAGAGCGGCGAGCTGGGTGGCATGACCCGCGTGCGTGGTTTCACGCAGGACGATGCTCACATCTTCTGCCGCCCCGACCAGATTAAGCAGGAAGTGCAGCAGTGCATCGGCATAGTGAAGCACATTCTCGGTACCCTCCAGATGAACGATTATCGCGTGCGCCTTTCCTTGCGTGATAAGGCTTGCTCCGATCCCAAGTACGTGGGTACGGTGGAGAACTGGAAGCTCTCCGAGCAGGCTCTGCGCGAGGTGCTTACCGAAAACGGGTTCGACTTCATCGAAGCAGAGAACGAAGCTGCATTCTATGGTCCCAAGATTGACTTCATCGTGCGCGACGTGATTGGACGCGACTGGCAGCTGGGCACCGTGCAGGTGGACTACAACCTGCCTGAGCGCTTTGATCTCACCTACACCGGTGCAGACAACAAGCCCCACCGCCCGGTGATGATTCACCGCGCCCCCTTCGGCTCCATGGAACGCTTCACCGGCTTGCTCATCGAGCACTTTGCCGGCAAGTTCCCCACTTGGCTCGCCCCCGAGCAGGTGCGCGTGTTGCCCATCTCCGACAAGGTGGCCGACTTCGCCGAGCAGGTGCGTGCCAAACTTGCTTCCAAGTTTGTGCGCGTGAAGCTTGATGATGCCCCCGATAAGATTGGCGCCAAGATTCGCAATGCTCGCCTGGACCGCGTGCCCTACATGGTGGTGGTTGGTCAGCGCGAAGCAGAAGAAGGCAAGGTTTCCATCCGCCACCGCGAGCTGGATGTCGTCGGCACCATGACGGTGGATGAATTCATCACTGCTTTGCAGCATGAAATCGATGCCCGCCTGATTGCCCCCGCTTTCACCCCTGAGAAGAAGGAGACGGAAGCCTGATTTAACCCCTTTGAGCAGAGGGTGCCCATGGCGGTGCCCTCTGCTCACTACCTAGAAACACACCAGACAAACAACAATACACACTCAAGTGCCAGCCCCACAGAAAAACACACCCCAAGGCAATCGCAACAATCGTCGCGATCAGTCCAACAAAGCACCGCAAATTCGCGTCAATGACAGAATTCGCGCTCCCCGCGTCCGCGTTGTCACCGCAAAGGGTGACCAGCTCGGTGTCATGGCTACACGCGATGCTCTTGCCAAGGCGAAGGAAATCGGCCTCGACCTCGTAGAGGTAGCCCCCAATGCCGATCCCCCCGTATGCCGTCTCATCGACTACGGTAAGTACAAGTACATGCAGGCCAAGTTGCAGAAGAATAACAAGGCCAAGACGGTGCGCATGAAGGAAATCAAGCTCCGCATCGGTACGGACGTGAATGACTACAATGTCAAGATGAGCCGTACGGAGCAGTTCCTGGACCACGGGCACAAGGTGCGCTTCCAGCTCCGCTTCCGCGGGCGTGAGAATGCTCACCAGCAGCTGGGTCTGGAGGTGATGGCTAAGGTAGTGGAAGACATGAAGACGATGGGCCAGGTGGACCAGGCCGCCAAGCTTGCCGGCAACACGGTGACCATGGTGCTTTCTCCGCTGCCCGCCAACCAGCGTGTCAAGAAGTTCAAGAAGTACGAAGACGAAGACTTCGATGTCGAATCCGATGAGTTCGACGCCGAGGATGATGCTTGATACTCCGGCTTTTTGCCCCTTTATACGAACGGCACCACATGCGCAAGACGCTGTGGTGCCGTTCTTCTTTAATCTGTTTTTTGCTTAATCAGGCCTTGCGGCGGCGCAGCATGGCGCGCAGACAAAGCACAAATACTATCAGCGCGCAGACAACCACGGCCCAGTCTCCCAGGAGTGCGTAGAGCGTGAGCCCGGCGTGCGGGTCGATGGGCAGCTCTGCGTAGCTGTAGCCGGGCAGGTGGGGTGTGCCATCTGCGGCCAGCAAAGCATCAATCATGGCGCCATTGGGGGCGATAGAGCAGCACACGCCCATGTTGGCGGCGCGCACCATGGGGCGGCGCAGCTCAATGCAGCGGAAAGCCGCGTTGCGAGCTTGCTGCACACCGCAGGCCGAATCCAGGAACCAGCCATCATTGCTCACGTTGACGATGACTTGCGCCCCCGGACGCACAAACTTGGTCAGCAAGCGGCCCACCGTATCTTCATAGCAAATGGCCGGGATGACACCAATCGTCTTATCCGTGCCGGGCACGGGCACAGACATGGGCTCATCCCCCTGACCGGGGCGAATGCCATCTCCCACCTGCGTGCCGGTGATTTCCGTATAGGTCTTGTTAATCCAGTCTATGGAATCGGCCAAGGGGATGTACTCGCCAAAGGGCATGAGGTGCTGCTTGGAAACGGTGAAAATGCTTTCAAATCCGCCGGTGATGCAGGCCATGGAATTGAACATGCCATGCGGCTCCAGGCATTGCGTCTGCGGGTTGAGCTCCAGTCGCCATTCATCCACCCCGGTGAAGAGGACAAAATCCTGCCCTCCCATCTCACGCACCAACTGGCGCACCTTGGGCAGGCCTGCTTCAGCGTTGAAGAAGAGGTTGCAGGTGGCGGCATCCGGTTCCAGCGTGCCGGTGGCCGTGTTGCGCCAGATGGGGCTGGCCATAGCGCTTTCCGGCCACACAACCCAGAGAGGCAGACGCTGCGTGATGCCTACCTCGGGATGCTGCATAGCCAGCTTGGCTGTTTCCTGCTGGATGCTGTCGAACGCACTTTTGGTGGCGCGCAGGTACACGCCATAGAGGTAGGTCCCGCCATTCTGGATGCGCGTTGTTTGGTCCTGATTTATCTGCACGGCCATCACCGGCAGGGTATACACCCCCGGCTTTTTGGTCAGTCGGCTGGCAGAATTCGCGGCCGACAACGCCATGCCGCCGGAGAATAACAGGAACAGCAGGATAATGCAGCCATAGAAATCCCACGGACGATTGGCCCGGCCGGCCCCCTTGAAATGCATCACGCTGCGGCGGAATGCACCCCAGAGGATGACTGCGGTGAACACCGGAATGAAGGAAAGCGCTGCGGTGCCCACAAACTCTGCCCACTGTGCAAAGGCGAGCCCATTGTAGAGCGCCATACCCAGGCTATTCCAGCTGAATCCCAGCGTGCCGTTGGCTCTCAGCCACTCGATACACACCCAGAGAGCAGCGCAGCCGATGGCACTGCGCACCGTGGAGAGCAAATCCCCCACAGACCAGCTGTGCCATGCCTGCTTGCGGGCTTCGGCGCTCATGCCATCTGTGTTCGGTCCCGGTTGCAATGCCGGTTTCAGCAGGCTTGAGGCCAGCATCGCCCACAGACCCGGCAAGCAGGAATACACCATCATCAACGGGAAAAAGGCCACCAGCAGGAACACGGGCAGGGGAATGTAGAACACGCGCCCCACATTGTGAATCCACCAAAAACTCACGCAGTACCACCCCATGCCATACAGCCAACCATAGGCAAATGCCGCTTTCTTGCTCACTTTGCCTATCCACAGCACACTCAGCAGCGGCAGCAGACCCACCCACACCAGTTCGCTCAAATCGTATGGCTCATAGGCCAGCGCCATCACAGCGCCTCCCAGCAGGCTTACCAGGGCTCGCCAGTACCAGGCCCATTGGCGTGTTGTGGGGGGCGTCGGCAAGGCAGGGGCTTCTTGTGTGTGCTTATCGCTCATGTTGGCTGTGTGCGTATCGTGTGTTTATTGTTCCTCGGGCAAGATGGCTGTGTAGCCCATGTATTGTTCATCGTAGGTGCCGGCGGGGCGGTTCAACACATAGACGCGCCACAACGGTGCCGATTCTGTGAACTTGTGCACCAGAAAATCATCAGCTGCGGAGAAGCCGGTTTCAATGTAGGCCTCGGCCACATTCCCCTCGGTGCGTACGTTGGTATCGCGGCTGGGTTGGAATGCCCCCTTGTTGTAGGCAATAGACACCGTCTCACCCATTTGCACGCCCGTGGCATCTGCAAAGCGGATGATGAGATTGCCGCGCCCCTCGCAAGCGCCCAGCTTTACACGGATGACAGGGTAGTATGCCGCGCGCAGTTCCATGCGCGCATGGCCGGCAGAGCTGCGCCAGAACGACTCCACTTCTTTCACCTCGATGCCGGCTCCACCCCATGGCGTATCAACTCGGCTCACGCGCCAGTCGGAGGTAGGAACATGGCGGTACACGTAGACTCCAAATCCGGCCAATCCCAGCAACATCACTCCGAAAATGCCGCCCCAGATGAGGTTGCTTATACGGAATCGGGGCTTTGTTTTTGTGCTTTTGGGCTCGTCCTGTGCTTGCATGACCCTATTTTGAACTGAAAAATGCCCCGTTGCAACAAAAAAGGGTTGCATTCTCGCAAAAATAAGTAAAAAATAAGGGTGGGCAAGTAATACCCCATACACATTATGGCTGATATCGACGAAAAAACTGAAAAGAATGTTCCCGGCAAGTTCTATGTTGACAGCAACTGCATCGACTGCGACCTTTGCCGCGATTCCGCTCCCGATTTCTTCTCCCGCGACGATGACGAAGGCGTGTCCTACGTCTCCAAGCAGCCCGAGACTGATGCTGAAGTAGCTCTTTGCGTGGAAGCCATGGAAGGCTGCCCCGTGCAGGCCATCGGCGACGACGGCGAATAAAGCTGCCGGCAATCACTCAAAACTTGTTGACCCGGGTGGTGTGTCCTGACCGCCACCGGGTCTTCTCTTTATATGGCTACAGCTCCCCGCAGAAAACGCAAGACAACGGTTGTGGTGCCCGCAGAAGCGGCCGCTCCATTGCCGGCGGCGGAGTCCCGCCCCCTGTTCCGTCAGGAGACCTTTGCGGATGGTTCTGTGCGCCCCGTGCGCGTGCAAACCGCCGCAGAAGAACATCGCGCCCAGGCATTGGCCGATTTCTTTGGCGCCGCTCCCGGTTTGCCCGTGCGCGCCAATCTGCGGGATATGGACAGCATCCTCGCGGAACTGGTGACCAAACTCGACATCCGCGAAAGCGATTTTGCCCCCGAAATCCTCAGCTCCGCCTGGCAAAAGGCTGTGGGACCCTTCCTGTCCACCCAGGCGCAGTTGATTTCCATTGATAAGAAGACCGCCATTGTGCGCACCTCACACCCCGCTGTGCGTTTTGAGCTGCAGCGCCTGCGCCCGCAAATCATTCGCGCTCTCAACACCTCCCTGGGGGAGGGCTGCGTCCGCACCGTCCGCATCGCCCACGGGTGATGCTTCCAACTTCCAATGTTCAACTTCCAACTTTTTCTTACTTATGATTTGGAAATCGCTTCTTTGTCCAACTCGTCTGAGTGATGCGAATCATGCGTCTCGTTCTCCGTTTAATCAGGATTACGGGCGTGTGCTGTATTCCAGCGCCTTTCGCCGCATGCAGGATAAGACGCAGGTGTTCCCCCTGGGGCGCAATGACTACGTGCGCACCCGTCTTACACATAGTCTGGAAGTGGCCAACGTGGGCCGAACGCTCGCAGAGGAAATGGCATTCATTGCCGATGAACGTGGCGAGCTTTCCTTGAGAGAGGGCATCAAAATGACTGATATTGTGGCGACGGCATGCCTCGCCCATGATATCGGCAATCCTCCCTTTGGCCATTCCGGTGAAAAGGCCATCGAGGAAGCTGTGTCTCTCGCCGTGGCAGAGATGGAGCGCAAAGGGCTGTCCGTGCCCGATTGCATGCGCCAATTCCGTTTCGAGGGCAACGCCCAAGGCTTCCGTTTGCTCACCCGTACCTGCGACCCCATCCGTGGTTGTGGGCTGGACCTCACCTTTGCCACCCTCGGGGCTTTTTCCAAATATCCCTGCAGCGCCACCGCGATTAAAGCCTCCGGGCTCACGCGCTATGGCACCAAGGGCAAGTTCGGCTTGGCTGAGGAAGATGTGCCCACCTTTGCCCGCGTGGCAGAGGTCTGCGGTCTCATCTCCCTGGCACCGGGAGTGTGGGCTCGTCACCCGCTCGCCTTCCTCATGGAGGCTGCAGACGATGTGAGCTACCTGGTGGCCGATGTGGAAGATGCCTACGTGTCCCGCATTCTTTCCTATGACCAGGCCCTGGAGCAGCTCTGCAAGCTTGGCGATCTCTCCGAACACAAGCAAGCCGCCATTCGCGATGAAGCGGCCGCCCGTGGTTGCCACGCCGCCCTGCGCATGGCCCGTGCCATCACCGTAGGCAGCTGCATTGCCGCCCTGCGAGATTCCCTCCGCGCCCATTACGATGCCATCATGCACGGAGAACTCGAGCAGGGGCTTATGGATGCTTCCGCCCTCGCCACGCCTTATAATGAGGTGCGCCGCTTCTCCTTCCGCCAAATCTACTCCCACGAGAGTGTCCTCAAAGTCGAAATCACCGGCTTCAACATCGTCCGCCGCCTGATGGAGCTTTTCATGGAGTGGGTCCATACTCCCTCCGGCGAGCTCGGCCAGAAAATCGGCCCCATCCTCCACGCCTCCGATGATGACTCCGCCACCGAAGCCTCCCGCTTCGCTCATGTGGTCGACTACATCTCCGGCATGACCGACTCCTTCGCCCTCCAAACCTACGCCTCCCTCTTCGGCTGCGCCCCGGGTATGTGAGAAAAATAGCCGTTGCCGCCGCTTTGGCTTGATTTGGTGCCCTTTTTTGGTAGCATGTGATCAAAATATATCATTTTCATTTATTTTGGGAACATGACAGCAAAGCCGTTCATTAAGTGGGTCGGAGGAAAAGGACAGCTGATAAGTCAGTTGGAGACATTGTTGCCTGTCAATTTCCGTGCGTGGGACGATGTGACCTACATTGAGCCGTTTGTGGGGGGCGGAGCAATGCTCTTTCACTTGCTGAGTCATTACCCCAACATCAAAAAAGCTGTCATCAACGACATCAATCCCGATTTGACAACTTGCTACAAGACTGTGCGCGATGAACCGGAACAGTTGATAGCTTCCTTGAAAGAGATACAGAAAGAGTACGATAGTTTAGAAAACCAAGAGGCAAAAAGTGATTTTTATTACCGCAAACGCGATGAATTCAACACGAAAACGCTTTCTGCGGTTGAAAATACAACGCTTCTTTTTTTTATTAATCGCACTTGTTACAATGGCTTGTATCGCGTGAACCGCCATGGTGGTTTCAATGTACCATTTGGCGATTATAAGAAGCCCACCTTCTGCAACGAGGAGGTTATTTTGGCCGACAGCAAGCTCCTTCAGAATGTGGAGATATTGACGGGTGATTTTGAGGAAACATACAAGTGGATTCAAGGCAATACTCTGTTTTACCTTGACCCGCCTTACCGGCCTCTCAGTAATACATCTAGCTTCAATAGCTACAGCAAGGAGGATTTTAATGATGCGGCTCAGATTCGTCTTAAGCACTTCTGTGATAAGTTGGATGCAACAGGCGCATACTTTATGTTGAGCAACTCAGATTGCAAAGCAAAGAATGAAGCCGATGCTTTTTTTGATGTTTTGTATTCTAGGTATTTCATAGATAGAGTGTGGGCAAGCCGCAGTATCAATTCCAATCCTTCGAAACGAGGTAAATTGACAGAGATTGTGGTACGCAACTTCAAAAGACCAAGTCCTTGTCTGTATGCGGCTGAGTCATCGCAAGAACTGGAACTTTCAATACTTTTAAGTGATGAGTGATACACGTTTTCAAACTTTTCTTTCTCAACTGAAAGAAACCAACGCCGGTCTGGACTTCTATTCGGATTTTACCAAAATAGGAGAAAATGTTTCAGAAATTGCGTTCAGCTTAAATACGCTCAATTATTTGATTGGTAAGTCGGATATAGCCAACGCTGTGCATGTGATTTGGGAACGCGATAAAAAAGCGTTCGAGGTGATGGATATTCTGATAGCTACTCGCAAGAAAGATAACAAATTGTTCCTAGATGCTGCTCAAAATGCAC
Source organism: Akkermansia sp. (assembly GCA_045650805.1). Lineage (GTDB taxonomy): Bacteria > Verrucomicrobiota > Verrucomicrobiia > Verrucomicrobiales > Akkermansiaceae > Akkermansia. The sequence goes on along the minus strand of JAZRRO010000035.1, from coordinate 4,275 downwards.
AGCCTATTCACTCCCTGTTTGAGAGCGAGGAAGGGGTGGTGCAATTTCTTGAGGGAACAGGCCTTGCAGATGTGTTCCGCCAGCAAAAGATTAAGGATTTAGTTGATTTTGTCTTTGGTGTTGAAACAGGATTAGATTCCAATGCTCGCAAAAATCGCAGTGGCTTCATTATGGAGAAACGCGTAGCTGATATCCTTTCTGCTGCTGGTATCCCGTATGAAGAGCAGGTCTCTTCCCGTAAATATCCGGCGTTGGAACAAGTGCTGGGCGTTGACCAAAAAGTGTTTGATTTTGCCATTACAACACCTTCAAAAGTGTATCTGATGGAAGTGAATTTCTATTCCGGTGGTGGCTCCAAATTGAATGAAACAGCTCGTTCATACACTGATGTTGCCCCCAAAGTCAACAGCTTGCCCAAGTTTGAGTTTGTGTGGATTACTGATGGGCAGGGGTGGCATAGTGCAAAGAACAAGTTGCAGGAGGCTTTTGCCGCCATTCCGTCCATTTACAATTTGACAACCATAAGTGAGTTTGTAAGCAAGCTGCGAAACGAGCTGGCTTGAGAGAAATACAATGTACCCATACAATCACAGCAGCGCCTTATGATTAGTAGCAAGGTTTTTGAGAAAATGCGTCCTTTGTTTGATATTATCAGTCATTCAAAGGGTAAGACGATTGGTCAAATTAAGGATGAATTGAACATTGAACGTAGCCGCATGGTCAAAGGTGCATCGGGGCTTATCGTGGAGAAACTGCTCGGTATTGAGAATAATAATCGCGATGGCGCAGATATCCCGGAAATTGGCTGTGAAATCAAAATCCTTCCGTTGCAGCAGAATAGGAACGGTGAGATTAAAGCGAAGGAACCAACGGCTATTCAGATGATAAACTACATCGAGGTTGCCCAGGAAACATGGGAAACTGCTAAATTGCGTGGTAAAATCGCATTAACATTTTGGGTTGTATATTTGGCAAAGAAAGATGGCAGGGCGTTGAATCAAAATGATTACGTAATCGTTGATTATTTCTTGGATCACCCTGATGATGTCCAAAATGGGATATTCAAGAACGATTGGGAAGAGATTCAGAACTATATTAAAACAGGCCGTGCTGATGAATTGTCTTGCAGCATGGGGGAATACCTTGAACCCAAAACGAAAGGTAGAAATAATCAGGATAAAACAGACGCTCCAGATGGTAGAGGCGGTACTATAAGAGCTAGAAGACGGGCGTTCTATTACAAGAAGAACTACACGAATACAGCCATTATCCCTAATCTGGATTTATCTCCCATCGAGGAATGATTCAATCTTTTTACAAGTCCTCAAATCGCGACTTTACTCTTCTTCAAGGGGATTGTCTGGCGTTGCTCCCGGAAATTGACTTTAAGTTCGATTGCGTTTTTGCAGACCCCCCATATTTCCTGAGTAATGGTGGCATCAGCTATCAATCCGGTGAAGTTGTTTGCGTGGATAAGGGTGATTGGGACAAAGCTTCATCGCCAGAGCAAATTGATGACTTCAATATGAAGTGGCTCTCTTTGTGCCGGGAAAAACTAAAAGACAATGGTACAATCTGGATTTCCGGAACGTATCACAATGTCTTTAGCGTGGCTAATACGCTGAAAGCTCTGGGCTTCAAGATTTTGAATGTGGTGACATGGGTTAAGACGAATCCTCCCCCCAACATATCTTGTCGCTTCTTCACTTATTCTTCAGAGTTCGTGATTTGGGCTCGGAAATGTCCCAAGAAGCCCCATTATTTTAACTATGAGCTGATGAAGAAGTTGAATGGGAACAAGCAGATGCCGGACGTTTGGCATCTGCCGGCCATTGCTCGTTGGGAAAAATCCTGCGGGAAGCATCCCACTCAGAAGCCCTTATCGTTGCTTTCACGCATCATTTTAGCTTCTGTTCCTGAGAATGGCTGGATTCTCGACCCGTTCTGCGGAAGTGGTACAACAGGCATCGCTGCTTCGCTGTTGAGCCGCCGTTTCCTTGGAATAGAAATGGAAGATAATTTCCTGGAAATGGCCAAAGCCAGACGCGAAGAATTAGATGCTCCAGATGTCCGCCGACTGTATGCTTCGAAGATAAGAGATTTGGCGTTGCTTTAGTAAGTTACACTCCAGCACCAAAGCTTTTCGAGAACCTACGCAATCCCTCTTCATCCCAGAGGGTAAAACTGTTTAGGGCAGGGAATCTTAATTCCATTCCATTTGGTGGAGCTGTATGGCTTTGTTGAAAGCAATGATTAGAAACAGACTTCATGTCATCGTATGCTTCTCCGTCAATAATTTGAGGGATGCCTGGTTGCTCCCAGCAAGGTTCGAAGCAAAATCCTTCAATCAAATCTGCTGCTTTTTCTTCACCCATATGATCAGCCAAAACATCGAAAGCACAGTGTTTCCCCATGCGTATGTCTTGGCAAAATTCGAAAGGCCCATCAGCTTCTTCTTCTCGCACTTTTTCAATCGAAATCAATTCTCCGTCCTTATATAGGGCCAACATCATGTATCGGCATTCATGCTCTATGCCGCATTCAAAGTTTTTGAGGCAGTAGTGGTATTTCATCTTTCTTACTTTGTGGACATTGTTGAAATGGTTATTCTACATTAGAGGAATTGATGGCTCTATATTATCTTGATTGTGAGAAAATGTAAAGAGTGAAGTTCTATTTTAATGGATAAAAATTACTACAAAAGTGGATTTTGGCTTGCAATGCTCCATGTTTGTGGATAGTATTCCATGTATGCCATCCTTGTCTGAAATAGAAGAGTGGAGAGTAAAGCATTCCGTCACCCGTAAGCAGCTGGCAGAAATGTTGCATGTGAACTACAAGGCTCTGTGTCCTGTATTAGCTGGTACTCGTTCTCTCTCCCTACAACTTGCGGCGCGCATTGAAGAACTCATGGAACGGCATTCTGGAGGATTGCGTATCACTTTGCCCAGCGAGCTTGTGCCGGTGCTTACAACATGGGCAAGTACGGCAAAACTATCTGTAGATGAATTAGTTGAACAACTCCTTTTTGATGCTCTCAAAATGAAGAAATGAAACAATCATGTTATTCCGTGTTGCTGTTCACTGAATGTTGTCTTTTTTTGGGGAAGCAATAATCCTCTTTTTATTGCTGCATCATAGAATTCTCTGGTCGAGCAATTCCATTCATCCACGGTATTGACGTCAGTATCCTTAAACCTATCCGATTTGATGCATTTCCTTATAGTGTCTTTTTGAGCTTTAACAACTTTTACGTTTCCAAGTTTGAGGGGCTTCAATAAATTTTGAGCTTCCCTCGTATTGTGTTGGCATGAAGTACCGATTATAACACCACTAATATATTTGACAATATCTGCATAGTATAGATTTCCAGCCCCCTCTGATGGTGAATCAGGCTTAACAAAAAGTTTAAATTCGTTTTCATATTTCCAGTCGTCCGCTTTGTATATCATAGCTTCATAAATCGCTTTTATGAATCTGTCTTTGAGAGGTATGTTGCTATCGTAACTAATGGCCGGGGAGTTGTTAGAATAAATCATTTTAGCAAAAATGCATTCGCCAAACATAAAGGAAGTGACATTTGATTCTAAATGAAAGACCTCTTTTACTGAATCCTTCAGAGTCCTCTTTAATGGGAGCGAAAAGGCTATACAAACGCCTGTATGGTTTTTTGCATAATGCGCCCACATGGGCGGCGATGACATCTTGGTACTCAGGCTGATGCTGGTAAAGGTTACATTATTTCGGTATTTATCCCATTTCTTTTTTTCAGATGTACTCTCAAAAGGTGGAATAAATTCAAAAGGATCATTGCTATATCCAAGCCTTGACAGTTTGAATTTTCGTGTTTCACAAATTTTAACGAAATTTTCCCATGAAGTATAATGGTAAAAAGTGAAACTTTTTTGCTTCTTCATGAAATCTTCAAAAAAAATCCCCAGTGCCGAATTTTTAACTTCTTCAACATGAGCTCGTTGTTCAGGCGTTAGCTCCCCTTTAATGTTAGGAGTTTTGTCATTTATTAGTCGATACGGTGTTTGCGCCATAAGAATTACTTTCAAATTGAAAGCAGCGGAGGGAAACCCTCCGCTGCTAATTTTGCGCCCGAGCGGGCGCGGGTTATGAGTAGAATAATGTGGGGTAGGGGGCAGATTACATCATGCCGCCCATACCACCCATGCCGCCCATGGCATCAGCGCCGCCGTGGCCGCCGCAGGAGCAACCCTTCTTCTCGGGGAGGTCCGTGATGAGGCATTCGGTGGTGAGCATGAGGCC
>JAZRRO010000034.1:0-19227 GCA_045650805.1 Akkermansia sp. | reverse complement strand
GTGAGTGTATTGGCCGTTGCACCTTGAATGGTGATATTGTCGGCATTCCAGCCAGTAATATCTCCCTGCGCATAGAGCAAGATATTGTTCTCTCCCTGCCAGGTATCGATACCCGACACCGTAAGTGCTTCGCCCATGGTCAGATTACCCTGAATCGTGGTCATGCCCAGGGTCTCAGGCGATGAAAAAGCAAGTGTGCTACCCTCGAGCAGGTTCACATGGCCCACCAGGGTGTTTGTGCCCACCAGCTCCAGCGTGGTGCCTGCGTTGAAGGTCAGCTCATACCCCTGATGGTCCAGCGTGGCATCCTTCACGAGGACGGTCGATTCCGAGCCTTCCATGGCGGTGATGCCATAGCCCTTGTAGATAGCACCATCTTCCACCCGCAGGTGGCCGCCATACAGGTTCGTCATGGTATATACTTCCGAGGTGCGGGAGAGTCTAATTTCATCCGCTGTTGCTTTACGATTCTCTCCTGCATCAGCCAGCAACTCATTCAGGTGCTTTTCTGTATAAGCTCCAGTAAAAATAATATCGCCCTGTTGGTGGATAACCTTTCCATTATCGTTTTCATAGTTAGCATTTAGTTGCACAATTGCACCAGATCCAATGTAAACCGAATCCCGGAACTCAATGCTTTGCTTTTCTCCAGCAGACAGGGAAATTATTTCCCCATAGGAATAAATGCCGCGCAGGCGGTAACTACCATCATAAGACACCTGAACATTTTTTTCGAAGAGTACTTGTCCATTATTATGAACATACAAATCTCCTTGAGTCCATATAGCTGAGCCCTGATTACCCGTGAACTCTACTCTTCCATTATTACAGAGATAGAATGCTCCTGATCCTTGAAAAATTGCGCCCCCCATAGGGGAGTGTCCAGAGTTTATAACTTCTGCTGAATTATTTTTGAAACTTACCAGTCCGTTGTTATTTATTGTAAGATTACCACCCCATATATCAATGGCTCCGCCACCCGCAGTGTGATAAGACGATACGGCTTCATTCTCGGCGAATATAACGCTGCCATTATCGTTCAGCGTGATGTCTCCCCATTCGCATTGAATTGCACCGCCCCAGGCACGTCCGTATTCATTGTCGGATATTGCCCTGTTTTGGCTGAATATCACGGTGCCATTGTTATTCATGGTAATGTAGCCATTATATGTATATACAGCCCCGCCATCAGCCCCGAGCCCACAAACGGTGTTGTTGTTAAACATGACGGAGCCATTGTTATTCATGGATACACCGTTGGTATCACTGGAAGTGTAATTATAAATACGAAAAGCCCCGCCTTCATTATATGAACCAAAGGAACCATATGTAAAATCTTCGACTGTTATTCCCTTATAGTACTGACGATTCACCCCACCTGTCTGTCGGGCTGTTATTTCTACAGCTTCCTTAACCGCCTGGTTATGACGCACCAGCTGCAGATTTCCATCATCTGTCAGCTGCAGAGAAGCATCAGCCCAGAAACCGGTACCGGGTTGTGTGGTATCGAAGTAGTTGGAGATGGCATTGTTTGAAGAATCCAGGCTAATGGCATTCCCCTGAGCATCCAGCAGGCCGGAAACGCCGGTGAAGAGGGTGTAGGTCTTGCCATCGCCATTGCCAGCACCGGTAAGACGCAGGAAAGCATCGCCCGTCAGCGCGAGGGGGGAGCCATCCAGATTGGTCGTAAACTCATTGCCGGCAAAATCAATATGCAGCGTACTCCCGTCAAGAAGGTTCAGATTACCGGAAATGCTGTTCGCCCCAGCCAGTTCCAGCGTGGTACCGGCATTGAAGGTCAGGTCATAACCGCTGTGGCTCAGCGTAGCATTCTGCACACGCACCGTGGCACCAGAACCTTCCATGGCGGTGATGCCATTGCCCTTGTAGATAGCGCCCTCTTCCACCCGCAGGCGGCCGCCATGCAGGTTCGTCATGGCGTACACCTCGCTCGTGCGGGAGTTGAGGATTTCCTGCGCCGTGGCGGTGCGTCCAGCCCCGGCAGCATCCAGCAGGTCATTCAGGTGAGTCTCTGTATACTTGCCAGTAAAGAGAATGTCACCAGCCTGCTTGTGTACCACACCGGCAGCATCGGTGTAATCCGCATTCAGGTTCACGGTGCTTCTAGAGCCTATATGCACCGAATCGCGGAACTCGATACTCTTACCGGCAGCGGCAGAAAGAGAAATCTCACTATCACTGTCACCATAGGCATAAATACTGCGCAGGCGGTAGGTACTGCCGGATTTCTCCACATTCTTTTCAAAGAGCACCGAATCATTGTTGCAGATGCTCAAATTCCCATCCGCCAAAATCGCGCCGCCGCTGGCACTATCGTAGCTACTGGAAGCCGTGTTTCCATTAAAAACAACACTGCCGTTATTAATCAGCTCTATCGTGCTTCCATAAATCGCGCCGCCGTAGGCACCACAATGGTAAGCATCAGTAATGCAGGAAGCCGTGTTCCCATCGAACACCACGCTTCCGTTATCTTTCAGTATGATTACGGATGAGTGAATCGCACCTCCGAAGGCATTGGACTCATTGGCACCCAAAGCCGTGTTTCCATTAAAAGCAACACTATTGTTATTAATCAGCTCTATCGTGCTTCCATAAATCGCGCCGCCGTCGTCGCTGCTCGAGTTCCCGCTGAATTCCACGCTCCCGTTGTTGTTCAGCGTTATCGTGCTTCCAAAAATCGAGCCGCCCCCGCAAAAGCTGGGGCCGGTAGAGGAAATCGTATTCCCTCTGAAGGTCACGCTGCCGTTGTTGCTCAGCGATATGCTATTGCCATAAATCGCACCGCCTAAGACGTAGCCATTTTCCGAATCAGCCGTATTTCCGCTGAACTCTACTCTGCCGTTGTTGCTCAGCGTTATCGTGCTGCTAGAGCCGCCATAAATCGCGCCGCCGTAGGAGTCGTCGGAGGAGGATGCCGTGTTCCCTTCAAACACCACGCTGCCGTTGTTGCTCAGCGTGATATCTCCACTTCCATAAATCGCGCCGCCATAAGCCTCTGGGCCAGATGCCATATTCCCGCTGAACTCCACGTTGCCGTTGTTGTTCAGCGATATCGTGCTTCCATAAATCGCACCGCCGCAGGCTTCGTAATAGGACGGGTGTGCTGTTGTAGCATTTTCGCTGAATACTACAACATTGTTGTTGTTCAGTTCTATTTTGCAGGAGTCGGCACCATAAATGGCGCTGCCGTAGACATCTTTGCGGTCCTCAGGCATTACGGTATGCCCGCTGAACTCAATCCTGCCATTATTATTCAACGATATTAAGCGGTTCCCTTGCATGGCTGGGAGACCAGGGTTCTCTTCAGGATGATACACATGGTATCCGGGATCTGCTGAATCTACCTGATAATCAACGTAGCCGAGCAAATCATCAGTACCCCATTCGCGCTTCAGTAGCACACTGCCATTATCATGCAGCACAATCTCATCACTTGCCACATTGGTGAGAAATGCACCCCCCTTATGATATTGAAGGGAAAGTGAGGTAATAGAAGGGGTACATATCTTGACCGGATCGCTCACCGTTTCGGAATGTCGCACAAGCTGCAGGGCCCCATCTTCTGTCAGCTGCAGAGAAGCATCAGCCCAGAAACCGGTACCGGGTTGTGTGGTATCGAAGTAGTTGGAGATGGCATTGTTGGTGGCATCGAGCACCAGTTCATTTCCATCAGCATCCAGCAGCGCGGAAATGCCCGTGATGAGCGTATAAGTCTTACCATCGCCCTGGCCGCAACCGGAGAGAGACAATTCGATATCGCTGCCGAGCTGAAGCGTGCCATTGTTCAAATCCGGGATGGGAGTCTCGTCCTCATAGTCGATGCTAAGAGTATCAAAGCTCAGAATGTGGTCGGAGGCCAGGGCCGAAGCACCACTGCCCAGCGTACAGACCAGAGAAAGAGCCATGCATGCCAGAACAGACTTGCGAAGAGTAACAGGGAGATGAAGTTTCATGGGATGGAAAGCGGCTGTGCGTGCACGAGCACCACGCGCTGCGGGGTGCATAGCGTATGCGGAGCATCATACGTTTTCGGAATTCGTAGCATGCTATATCAATTCCATTGAAAATAAAGAACAATCAACAAACGAAGTTTGTCAGTTTTCTATCACCTACGTTCTCTACATGCCCTACACAAAACTTTCTTGTCTAATTGTTTCTTTCATGCTTGACTTACGAATTCCGAATTCGCACGAGACATGAGAGAGATAACAGATTCTGAGATAGCCGCATTGGAGGTATTGAAAAGCACGGGATTACCGATATTGGAGGCAGCGCAAGTTGCCAGTGTAGCGGTACGCGCTGGACGAGGACGAGTGAAGCGAGCCATGCGCTGCATCGCCGCCGGGGAGGAGGAGTTGCGGCGGCAGGAGCGGACGGTGAGTTTTGCCAAGGCGGTGGAAGCGGCTCTGGAGGCGCGGACGGGCCGGCGAGCGAGGACGCAGAGCGATTTCCGCTACATTACCCGGCGGTTCATGAAGCGCTGCCCCGGTTTGGCGGCGAGGCGGGTGCGCAGCATGACACCGCAGGAGTGCGCGGGGTACATCGAGGCGGCGTTTGACACGCCACGGCAGCGGCAGAAAGCGAGGTTGACACTCAGCGGGGTATTCAGCACAGCGCGGCGGCGGGGGTGGTGCAGCGAGAACCCCATCTCTCAGGTGGAGGCACCGCAAGTGGTGGAGCAACCGATTGCCATCCTGGAACCGGAAGAAATAAGACGTTTATTACAAGCGGCGCTGGAGTATGAAGGAGGCAAGTGCCTGCCTGCGGTGGGGATGATGCTGTATGCGGGGATTCGCCCGCACGAGGTGGCGCGCCTGCACTGGGCGCAGGTGAACCTGAGCGAGCGCTGCATCAGCATTCTGCCCCGGCACAGCAAGACAGGTGGCGCGCGATTGGTGACCATTCACCCACCCCTGGCCTGCATTTTACGCGACCGAAAGCAATCCCCGGAATACCGCATTTGCCCACCGCAATGGGCACTGCATTGGCGGAGCGTGCGCCAACAAGCAGGCTGGCAACGCCGCAGCCACCCCTGGACACCGGATGTGCTGCGCCACACCTTTGCGAGCTATCATTTGAGCCATTTCCGCTCCTACGCCGAGTTGCAGTTGGAAATGGGGCACCGGGACAGTTCCCTGCTGCGCACGCGCTATGTGAACGCGGTACGCGTAGGAGACAACAAGGTATTTTGGGGCAATGAGAATGGATAATGAACGGGAGGGAAAAGAGCCGTTCTCGCAAAGCGTGAGATTCTGCTTTTCAGCTTATCTGATGATGATGCACTTATCCTCAAAATCGTAGCGGAGAGAGAACAATCCGTGGGTGTAAGATTCCCCCGAGGGTTGCCAACCTTGTTCTTTGATGGATTCGTAAAAGGCGGAGCTTGGTTCCTGATTCAAATGAATGGTGAGGATGTTGTAATCGATATCAAAAAAGCTTTTGTCGATATCGAGATGGCGGCACGACAGGGAGCAATTCCGCTCGATGGTGGGCACATCCCACTCCACCACATCATCAAAGCACAGGCAGTAGGCCAGAAAGAGGACAACGCAGGAGGCCACCAAAGCAAAGGGAATATATTTCATGGAGCGGCGCTTGATGATAAACAACGAGTGGCGAAGCTCGGGACAAGCCGATACGCTTCGCCACTCGTGTGTTGGTGAGGTGTTTATTCGTTTTCCAGCTCGGTGAGCAGGCCCTCGATATCCGTGTTCACGGATTCGCGGGTAGCCAGCGTCTTGAGCTCGATGGAGGGGTACTCTGCACCGATGATGGCGGCGAAGCGAGCACCGATTTTCTCTGCGCGCTTGAGCTGGTTGCCCATCTTGGCGGGGGAGAGGGGGATATCCACACGAACGCCGGCATCGCGCAGGCTGGCAGCCAGGGCGAGCATCTCGGGGCGCTTCTCGGGGGCAGCCAAAATCAGGCAGACATCGCAAGCATCGGGCTTGGTGGCGGCATCACGCAGGGCGCGGGCGGCGGGGCAAGCCTCGATAAGGTGAGCAATCACGGCATCGCCCATGGCAAAGCCGGTAGCGGGCATATCCACCGCATTGTTGGAGAGGGTAGCCACCAGGCCGTTGTAGCGGCCACCACCGGCCACGGCACGCAGGCTGTGCCCCTTGTCGAAAATCTCGAACACGAGGCCGGTGTAATAAGCCAGGCCACGCACCACGGAGAGGTCCAGCTTCACGTATTCGGCCAGGCCGCGGGCTTCCAAATCAGCCAGCACTTCATCGTAGCGGGGGGAGCAACCGGCGGGGGGATTGGCAATGAAGGCCATGAGGTCCTCGCGCTTCATGCCAAAGGCATCCAGCTTTTCCTGGCACACCTCGGGGCGGTCGCGCTCCAGCTTATCGATGACGGCCAGGAAATCGGGCGTGCGTTCCTCGCTCACGCCGTGCTCGGCGGCATAGCGCAGCCACACCTCGCGGTCGCTCACGCGCACCACAAAGTCATCGGCGGTGAAGCCGAACTCGCGCATGCAATCGATGGCCAGGGAGATGAGCTCGGCATCGGAGCCCTCGCCGGATTCACCCAGGATATCGGCATTGAACTGCACGAACTCGCGGAGGCGGCCCTTCTGCGGCTTTTCATAGCGGAAGCAGGAGCCGATTTCAAACCACTTGAGGGGCTTGGTGTACTCACGCTGGTAGGCAGCAGCAATGCGGCCCAGAGAGGCGGTAAGCTCCGGGCGCACGGTGATATCGCGCTCGCCCTGGTCGGTGAAGCGGAACAACTGCGTGGGCAGTTCTCCACCGGATTTCTTGAGATAAAGCTCTGTGGCTTCGATGGTGGGAGCTTCCCACTCGACAAAACCGTAACGATGCGCCACACGCCGCCATGTGGTGAAAAGGTAGTTGCGGAGGGCGTATTCCTGCGGTGCAAAATCGCGGAATCCCGGCAGCGGCTGGAAGCGTGCGTCTGGCATGGTATGAAATGATAAGATAAGGTTAACGCCCCACATTATACCCGTTTCTCAGCTCTTGGCAAGGGAGATGTGGGGCATACCCGGGGCTAACGCATGAGAATCATGACATGTTAGCGTGATTTCAAATTTCAGATTTCAAATTTTCAATTTATTGAAGATAGTTGACTTACGTCAGATACAATCAGCGGATGAAGTGCGTCCAGGCGCGGGTCTCTTCCAGTTGCGGGTGAGCGGGACCTGCGGCAATGCACTGCATGACCCAGGCGAGATTGCGGCCCAGGTGGCGCAGGGTTTGGGCTCCCTCGGCATCCATGTGAACCTCACCGGGTTTCAGGCCATATATCATGTTCCAGTAGAAGGAGCTCACCAGCGGTTGGTTGTTGTAGGTGATGTACTTGTTGAGGCAATCAAGCGTGGCGCTGGCACCACCGCGGCGAGCCACGGCAATGGTGGCACCGGGCTTGTAGGCCAGCTTGGAACCGGCGGAGTAGTATAGGCGATCCAGCAGGGCGCACAGCGACCCATTGGGCCCGGCAAAGTAGGTGGGACTGGCCAGCACGATGGCATCAATCTCATCCAATTGCTCGTAAATGTGGTTGTAGAGCTTGTCATTCATCCCGCAGCGGCCGGTCTTGAGGCACTGACGACAGCCGATGCACCCCTGCACTGCCGTGGCTCCAATCTGCACAATTTCCGTTTCCACACCGGCGGCATTCAGAGATTCGGCCACCATGGTGAGCGCATGATACGTATTGCCCTTGGGGTTGGGGCTACCATTGATAAGAAGAGCTTTCATGCCTTGCAGTTTAGCACGGCTGCCGGGAGGACTCAAGGAAATAACGTCAGGGCAAACGCATGAACATCATGACATATTGACGTAATTTCAAATTTCAGATTTCAAATTTATAATTTATTGAGGCTTGTTGACTTCCGGCAGGCACAAAGCAAAGCTACAACGACACATTGTGTGCGCATCGCATTCATGGTGGGGGGCGGTCAGCTCAGATGGAACTCCTATTTTTTATGCGCGACAGCATCATTTTTTTCAATGTGAAATTTGAAATTGATTTTCGCTTGCTTACACCAATATACGTTTCATCTGGCTTAATACGTTTGCCCCGGAAATAACGCATGCAGACGAAGCGCGGCATTGACCGCGCGGGCGCGTGTGTGCTATGATACCCGCCAAGCGATATGGACCTCTTTGATTTTGCCAAACAGCAGCAGCAACCCGGCCCTGCCGAGCGCTACGCAGAGCTCTGCGCCGTGGTGCGCCACAATAATAAATTGTACTACGTCCAGGCGCCACCGGAAATCAGCGATGCCGAATACGATAAACTCTACCGCGAAATCGAGGAGCTGGAACGCGAACACCCGGAGTTCATTACCCCGGATTCCCCCACCCAACGCGTGGGCAATGACCTGAGCGAGGGATTCCGCAAAGTGACCCACCCTGCCCCCATGCAAAGTATCGATGATATTTTCGAGCACAAACCGGGCGAGGGCGATACCGATGCGGAGCTGGTGGAGTTTTACGAGCGCCTGAGCCGCAGTCTGGGCCGGGAGCAAACACGCGTGACCGTGGAGCCCAAGATTGATGGCTGCGCTGTGACCCTGCTCTACCGCGCGGGCAGGCTGGCATACGCAGCCACACGCGGCGATGGCCGCACGGGGGGTGACATCACGGCCAATGTACGCACCATCAAGAGCGTGCCGTTCACCCTGCCTGCGGGTGCCCCCGAGCTGCTGGAGGTGCGCGGGGAAATCTACATGCCCTCCGCAGATTTTGACCAACTGAATGCCGAGCGCGATGCCGATGGCCTGCCCGCCTTTGCCAACCCGCGCAATGCCACAGCCGGCACCATCAAACTGCTGGATGCCGAGGAAGTGGCCCGCCGCCCCCTGCGTTTTCTGGCCCATGGTCTGGGCGTATACGAAGGCCCGGCCCTGCGCACCACAGCAGATTTCACCGACATGCTGGATCGCCTGGGCATCCCCCGCAACCAACCGGTGCTCACCGTCGACTCGTTGGAAGCGGTGCGCGCCGCTGTGCAGCAAGTGAATGTGCTGCGCCGTGATTTGGGCTATGGCACCGATGGCGCCGTCATCAAGCTGGATGATTTCGCGCTGCGCGATTCCCTGGGCAGCACCGCCCGTGCCCCCCGTTGGGCAGCAGCGTTCAAATACCTGCCGGAGCAAAAGGAAACCCGCCTGCTGGGCATCACCATTCAGGTGGGCCGCACCGGTGTACTCACCCCCGTGGCCGAGCTGGAGCCCGTGCAACTCTCCGGCACCACCGTTTCCCGCGCCACCCTGCACAATCAGGATGAAATCGAGCGCAAGGACATCCGCATCGGCGATACGGTGCTCATGGAAAAGAGCGGCGAAATTATCCCCGCCGTGGTGCATGTGGTGGCAGCCAAGCGCCCCGCGGAGGCTCAACCCTACAGCCTGTATGATGCCGTGGGCGGCGTATGCCCCAGCTGCGGTGCCCCCATCGCGCAGGAAGAAGGGCAAGTCTCCTGGCGCTGCACCAACTTCACCTGCCCTGCCCAGGCCGCCATGCGCACCACCTATTTCTGCCGCCGCGAAGCCCTGGATATCGAAAACCTGGGCGGCACCGTGACCGAAGCCCTCGTGAACCGCGGCCTCATCTCCACCCCGCTGGATTTGTTCGACCTCACCCACGAGCAGCTCAGCAACCTCAACCTCGGCACCGATGAGGAACCCCGCCGCTTCGGCGAAAAAAATGCCGCCAAAGCCCTTGCCGCCCTGGAAAAAGCCCGAACCCTCCCCCTGGAGCGCTGGCTCACCGCCTTCGGCATCCCCACGATTGGCAATGTGACGGCCCGCACCACAGCCAAATACCACAAGCATCTGGAGGAGCTGGAAGAGGGTGATTTCCTGAACACCCTGGTGCGCTTGGAAGAAGGCATTGACCGCTACAACGCGCTCAACCCCAAAGCCCGAGCCAACAAGGGGCTGGATAAGGAGGATTTGCTGCAACAACAAGCAACCTTGAAGGTGGAGTTGACAGCCAGTATCGAAATCTACGCCCAACGAGGCTATATTCAATTGGAAGAAGACGGAGCCAACAAACTCAAGTTCACCAACCCTATTGGCTCTGTTTCCACCCGCAAACTTGTGGCGTATTTTGACTCTGCGGCAGGTCGGGCTGTGCGGGAAAAGCTGCATCAACTGGGAATTAACCCCGCAGCAGAGGGCTATGTGGAAAACATGAACCAACAAGCCTCAGGTGCGCTGAGCGGCAAGACTTTTGTGCTCACGGGGGCGCTCAGCCGCCCGCGCCCGGAGTTTGAAAAGCTCATTGCGGCAGCCGGTGGCAAGGCCACAGGCTCTGTCACCAAAAACACTACCTACCTGGTGGCCGGTGAAGGTGGCGGTTCCAAACGTGACAAGGCCGCCAAGCTCAATATCCCCATCATTGGCGAGGAAGAACTGCTTACCCTTCTGGAAAACGGCACATTATGAACGGACGCGCACTCATTTACGGCACTATCGCGATAGACACCCTTATCACCCCCGGCGGGCAGGTCAGTTCGGTGATGGGCGGCTCGGCCCCCTATGCGGCGCTGGCGGCGCGGTTGGTCACGGACAAGATGGACATGGTCGGTGTAGTGGGAGATGATTTTCCCGATGCCTGGACCAAGGCCCTGGAAGTGCGCGGGGTGAGCATGCAGCATGTCGCCCGCGAAAGGGGCCGCACCTTTGCCTGGACCGGTAAGTACGAGGACGACATGAACAATCGCACTACGGTGGAACGCATCGAAGGTGTGCAGGAGCATTGGAACATGCAGCTCAGCCCAGAGTTGCAGGCATGCAGCATTGCCGTGGCTACCAATGTGACCCCGCGTTTGCAATGCCGCATGCTGGAGCAATGTCCGCAGGCGTGCTTCCGCATGGCGGACTCGATGAAATCCTGGCTGATACGCGAACCGGAGTATGCCACCGAGCTGCTGAAGACGGTGGACTTGATGCTGATGAACGATGAAGAGGCGCAATGCTGGGCACAAACGGATGATTCGCTGGAAGCAGGTGAGAAATTGCTGGAGGCGGGCCCGCGCTATGCCATTGTGAAGCACGGCAGCGCTGGCTCCACCCTGTTTCACCGCACGGAGGAGGGCGATATCCGACTCTTCCGCTGCCCGGCTTACCCGCTCAAGCACCCGAAGGACCCCACAGGCGCAGGTGATTCCTACATGGGCGCGCTTGCTGGCTACCTCACCGGCTGTCTCCATGGCGGAAATCCCACCTGGGAGGACATGAAGCGCGGCGTGGCCATCGCCACCGTCATTGCCGGTGCCGTGTGCGAAAAATTCGGCACGATTTCGCTCTTTGCCCTTACGCGCCACGAGCTGGCCCGCCGCATTGCCCGATTCTACAGCATGACAAACTGGGAGTAAACGCCCCCACGGCGGCATTTACTCGGTGGGCTGGGGTGTCTTCTTGCGGAGGGCTTCCAGGCGCTCGGACCAAGCCGCGGCCTCAGCTTCAAATTGATCGGCCTGGGGGCTATTGCGCAGGAGATTGATGAGCAAAGCCATAGCCTGGGGGTAATCCTGCCCGGCGGCCATGCGCAGCAGAGCCATGCCTTGTTCTTCATCGCGGGGCACATTTTCCCCTGCCAGCAACATGATGGCATACACCAACTGCGAGCGTGCATCGCCTCCACGCGCCGCTTGTTTGTACCAGGCTGCAGCCTGCTGCATATCCTGGGCTACACCGGCATGACCTTTAGCGTAAATATTACCCAATGCGCGGGCTGCCATCGCCGCTGTGTGCAGGCTTTTACCGGCAGCTGCGAGGCGCAGATTCTCCAACGCTGCGGGGTAATCCCCAGCGGCTTCCTGCAACAAAAGCATGCCCAAGCGGTATTGAGCTTCCGGCAAACCGGCTGCAGCCGCCTTTTTCAAGTATTCCTGAGCTTTGGCCACATCCTTGGTGCAACCCTGCCCACTGCACAGCATCGAGCCCAGGTAAACAAGGGCCTCCATGCTACCCTGCTCCGCCGCTTTGCTGAACCAGCGGAACGCCTCCTGCGGGTTGGGCTCCACCCCTTTGCCGCCTTGCAGATAAATGCCGCCCAAATCTGTCCGGGCTTGCAAATGCCCGGCTTCTGCGGCTTTATGAAGCCACTGCAAAGCCCCGGCAAAGTCCGATTGCTCACCCTCCACATGAGGTTTCAGGAGCGCCTGCACGCGGGCGTACATTTCATCCGGCGTGCGGGGCTCATCGCTGTGTTCTGAGCGGTCACAAGCCGTCAGAAGCCATGCGGCAAGGGGGACAATGCAGTATTTTTTCATCTCCGTCATCGTAGCACAGCCCACGGTGCTGAGCAATACGGGAAATCTACCCGTCAGGACTTGGCAGGCCCGCGGTGTGTCAAAATCCAGCATACAACAGCTGCCAGCACACCGGCATCATCCAGCCAGCCGACGAGCGGGAACAACCAATCGGGTACAAAATCAATAGGAGACACCAGGTACAACACAGCAACGATGGCCAAAATGATGTTGCGCGGCGTCCAAAGCTCGCCTTTACGGGAAGCTTCGAACAGCTTACGAGTCTCGTCCACTTTTCGTTTATCAAGTTGCATAATTTGAAGAAATATCAGCGTTTTGTTTTGGTTGACTTGGTCTTTCTGCGCCGGGTCACTCGTTTTTTGCGGGGGGCGTAGCGGTGCAGATGAATCTGCATGAGCAGCAGGGTGAACATGGAAGCGGCACCCACCTCCACCGCAGATTCGCGGGCAACGGTATCTGCCAGCTGCACCATTTTTTGCACGATGGAGGCGAACTCATCCGCATCCATGCCCACATCGGGGTCATCCAGCAGTTCGTACAAAGCCACCAAACGGCGATACAACAGCAGCCAGTTCTCCTGCGGCCCCGCGGGGAGCGTCTGCATGATATTCTCCGGCAGCTCATCCAACAGTTTTTCAATCTTACGCAGGCGCGCATGGGCGGCGCGGTCGGGCGCGTGCTTACCGGCAGACTCCAGGATGTAACGGATATGGGAATTGAGGTCGCCGTATGCCTCCAGCACCGGCTGGGGCACATGCCCTTTATCATGAGAGTGTGCAGACTTAGCCGCCACGCGATTAAACAGTGACGTCAGCACCTGGAAGCGTCCTTCCGGTGTCAGGGGTTCTCTCTCAAAGAGCATCGGGGCTTACTCTACCACGCACGCGCGCACATTGCAAGCAGCTTTTAAGGATTCTTGGTCTCTTAATCAGCTTTCACCGATTTGAGTGCCAACTGAGCCGGGCGGAAGCCCTGCTCTGCCGCCTTGCGCCACCACACCATGGCGGCTTCGCGGTTCTGCGGCATGCCGCCATATCCGTGAAACAGCATCGTGCCATAGCGGTATTGGGCGGAGGGATCGCCCTTGTGCGCATCGGTCAGGATACGCTCGGTAAAGCGAGCCAGATTCACACGCTGAGTCTCCGGATCAAGCGGGGATTCGCCGGGGGGCAATTGGTGCTGCGGAGCTTTGGTGGGCGGGGGCGCATCCATATTCAGATAGCGCAGGAACCACGGCACAAAAATAGCCAGACAAATCAAATAGAAGACGAGATAATGCGTAGGCGAAATTTTGGATGCGCGCTTGTGCAAGATGCCCTTTGGCACGTAGCGAGGGCGGCGATACGCCGAACGCTCCTCGCGGCGGCGGCGGCGTTCCTCCCGCCGGGCATAGCCATGGCGTGCAGAAATGCGCGTATGCCGCGGCATGGCTGCCAGCTCCGGGGCGCTGCTGTATCGGCGCTGCTTTTCCAACCAGCCATCGTACTGGTAACGAGCATCGGCATCCCCCAGGGTGCGGTATGCCTCGGCAATGAGTACGAAGCGTTCTTCTGCTGCGGCATTATCCGGGTTGCGATCGGGATGAAACTTCATCGCCTGGCGGCGATACGCAGCCTTGATTTCATCCTGAGTGGCGCGTTCACCCACATCCAGCAGCTGGTAATAATCCTCACGCATCAGAGCAAGGTGGGTGCAAGCAGCTCCCGAAGCACAAAATCACGGAAGCACTGCGGGTGCGGCATGGAATAACGGCGGCTCACCACGCGTCTGTCGGCGCTGCCGCGCTTGGTGGGTGCAGCGCAGGATTCAGCAGCCGGAATTCCGGTGCATTCCTGCATCAAGGCATAGGCCTCACCCAAGCGAAAACTTTCGCTGCACAGATTGAATACCCCACGGGCATCGTCCAACGCCAGTTGCATGAGCGCCTGCACCGCATCCTCCACATGCAGATAATTCAGCCAGCGCTCAGCCGTGCCGGGCAAGCGGGGTTCGTGTGCCAAATGACGGCGCAGCAATTCGCAACGCGTCGGCCCATACAGCGGGGCCAGACGAGCCACGGCGCCCCCGGCCAACAGAGCCAGCTGCTCTGCCCGGTGCAAACAGACCTGGCGCTCGGTCTCAAGCGGCAAAGGCGTGTCTTCATCCACCACCCCACCGGCCAAATCCGGGTACAACGAGACAGATGAGCAGAAAATGGGGCGCACGGCCGGAGCGGCAGAAAGCAACGCGCGCAAGCTGTCCTCATACACGTGGCGGTACGCCTCGGAGCTTCCCCCACGGGTTGAGAGGCAGCAAAACGCCACACGCGGCACCACCCGCCCCACCCCACCGGCCAATGCTTTGATATCCACAGCATCTGCTCGCACATCAGCAGGAGCCGCGACATCAATCGTCAGGACATCCGCCCCGGCGGCGCGACAAGCAGCGGCAAGTGCAGAGCCCAAAAAGCCTGCACCCAGAATCCACACGCCCTGTCCGCGTAAACTCATGAAAGATTTTGCAACAAAATCTCGGCCAGTTCCAAATCTCCCGGGTGGGTAATCTTGAGATTGGGGCCAACCTGCACCAAACGGGTAGCCACGCCGACGGATTCCACGGCAGATACTTCATCGGTGACGCAAAGTCCCTGCTCTGCCACGCAATTGTATGCACGCAACAGCATGGCGTAGTCGAAAATCTGCGGCGTTTCCATGCCCCACAGAAAATCTCGGCTCACTTTTTCCGGCAGAGACAAGCCCTGCGCGTCGACTCGCTTGAGCGTGTCCACCACGGGGTGAGCACAAGCTGCAGCCCCCGTTTCGCCGGCGGCATCCAGGCATGCACGTATGCCTGCCGGGGTGATGAGCGGGCGTGCACCATCATGCACGGCCACCCAGCGTGTACCCTCGGGCAAGGCATCCAAACCGGCTCGCACGGAATCCTGGCGCTCTGCGCCGCCATCCACCCGCAACACCGGCACTTTGTAATCAGCGGTGTCCAAGCCAACGGTTTGCCAGCGTTCTTCCGGGCACACCACCACCACAGCGGCACACCCGGCAGCCACAAACGCATTGACGCTGTGCAGGAGCACAGGCTGCCCGCCCAGCGGTGCGGCCAACTTATCAAAACCGGCACGTCGCGAACTGCCGGCGGCTACAATGACGGCGCAAAACATGGCTCAGGCAAGGCGAGAACCAACCAAAGCGGAGAGCAACTTGCCCGGGGCTCGCCCCTCTGTGCGGGCCTGCATCTCCTTCATCACACGGCCCATATCCTTCTTGGTGCTGGCACCAAGCTCGGCCATCACAGCTTCCAACAGCGGCAGGATTTCAGCCTCAGTCATTTCGGCAGGCAGGAAGGCGGCAAGCACTTTCATCTCCGCCTCTTCTTTTTCCACCAACTCAGGGCGACCGGCCTCAGTATACATGCGAATGGAATCTTCGCGCTGCTTTATCTGCTTGCGCACCACATTCTGGGCCTCATTCTCGGGCAGCTGCTCCTGCACATTCCCCTTGGCCACCTGGGCATTCTGCAAAGCAGTCTTGAGGCCACGCAGGGCGCTCAAAGCCACGGAGTCCTTGGCTCGCATGGCGGTCTTCATTCCTTCTGTAATTTGGTCGTAAATAGTACTCATATCGCCCCACATTTAAGCACGCTCGCTCGCGCACACGCAAGCACGAAACGCGTCACACGCTGCTTTTCGCTCAGACGATGCGTCTCTGATGTCCTTTTGACTTGCATCGGGGCCAATCCGCCACTGCCTAAACGCATCTCTTTTTCTTCACCCGTTGCCGGACATTCCCGACAACGGGTTTTCTCATTTTAACATTCAACAAAGCTGAAAGAAAGACTGTAAATTAGGCGATTTAATCTTGAAACAACGTTGTTTGTGTGCTATAAATGTGCTGTTGCCATGCCAAGAACGGCCATTATCAGCGATATTCATGCCAACCTTCACGCCTTGCAAGCGGTGATGGAGGATTGTCAGTACCAGCAATGCACAGATGTTGTGTGCCTGGGAGACGTAGTGGGCTATAACGCCTATCCCGCTGAGTGTCTTGACTATATACGCAAATTAAACTGCCCGATTGTGAAGGGCAATCACGATGAGGAAGTTGTCTCGGCCAGCATGACCAAGATGAACCCCATGGCACGCATGGCTATGGAATGGACCCGCGCCCAGCTGAACGATGAGCAGCTTGCCTGGCTCACACGCCTGCAATACATGCGCATCGTGCGCCCCACCGCCGCCACCACATTCAGCATCGTCCACTCCTGTCTGGAGCAACCCAAGGCGTGGAACTATATCATCAACGCGAATGATGCTTCCACCAACTTCCCCAAACAATTTTCCAATCTCTGTTTCCACGGGCACACGCACATTCCCAAAGTGTTCATGTGGGATGGCAGACATGCCGTAGAGGATTATGATGCCGTGCATCCCCTGTATCTGGAAGGGCATGTGGAGTTTGCTCCGCGCCCGGGGCTGAAGTATTTCATCAATGTCGGTTCCGTCGGTCAACCCCGAGACCATGACCCGCGCGCCTGCTACGCCATCTACGACACCGACTACAACACCATCACCATGCGGCGCGTGGAATACAACATCGCAGCAGCTCAGGAGGCCATCCGCCAAAACAACCTGCCGGAATACCTGGCCGAGCGTCTGGAAAAAGGCTGCTGATTTTTCTCTCATCTCTCTCGTTCTACCATCAAGCACAACCTCCCAACAGAAAGACTACCTGACGTGAAAAGCCTGATACAGAGAACAATGCCCGCCCTCATCTTTCTGGTACTGGGAGCCCTGCTGGCCATGTACCTGGTGCCCAGCGAACTGGCACAGATGGAATGGGAAGTGCCGGGCATGCCCGAAACCTACCCCATCGAACAGCTTTGCCGCCCCATTTTCCTGGCGCTGCTCTGCTTCATCCCCTTCATTGGCGCTGTCATCTATGCCTTCATGGGCACCATGGATCGCTACATGAGCCGCAACTTCATCAGCTACTTCCTGATGTGTACCCTCATCCTGCTGCTCATCTACATTCTGGCAGACTTTACAGACAACATGGAGCGTTTCCGTACGCGCTTTGATGACCCCGTCACCCAGGCGCTGGCATTCTACGGCTCTCAGTTGCCCATGTTCCTGTACCAGATTCTCCCCTACACCTTGCTCATGGGCACCCTGTGGTGTCTCAGCAAACTCTCCGGCACCTGTGAAATCACCGGCATGCTGCAATCCGGTCGCTCCCTGTTGCGTATCTGCATGCCCATCTTCTTCATCTCGGCTCTGGTCTCTATTGTCTACGGCATTTTCGGCTTCCACTGGGCTCCCAATGGCTCTCTCTACCGCCAAATGATTCTCAAGCAAGAGCGCACGGCTGATGGTTCTGCCCCCTCCCTCGTCTACCGCAGTGATGCCTCCGCACGCATCTGGCGCGTCGAAAAACCGGCCGCCATGGATAATCCCGGAGCCCCCATGCGAGAAGTCATCATTGAGCAATTCGACACGAAGACTCGCGGCAAGCTTCTCCGCCAATACGCAGCAGATTCGGCCACCTGGAACAAACAAGATTCCACCTGGACCCTGCACAACGTCTACATCCGCGACCTGGCCCGCGCAGGTGAAAAGCCCAAAGACGATATGCATCACGAGCAGCTTGTGTGCGATTTTGCAGAAAAGCCCTTCCAAATCATCAGCCCCGGCACAAGTGGCCGTATTGATGCCATGGGCACCTCTGCGCTCTACGAATACATTGCCTCCGGTGCAGGCACGCGCGAAGATCGCTTCCGCAAACGCACGGAATGGCATGTGCGCATTGCGCGCATCTTCTCCTGCATGGTATTGGTGCTGATGGCTGTACCCAGCGCTATTACATTCCAACGCCGTGGCACCATGAAAGGCATCGGTATCGCCGTTCTGTTGGCAGCCTTCATGCTCTTCCTTTACCGCGTCTTCCCCTCGCTGGGTGAAGCCGGTATCATCCAAGCTTGGATCAGCGCATGGATTCCCAATGTCCTCTATCTCGGTATTTCAATCTACCTCTTCCGCAAGAATCTGGCTCACCGTACCTTCCGTGAATGGCTGAAGGCCAAACTCTCCGGCAAAGCATGAGCATGCACCCCCGCGGTATTATCTTTGATTTCGATGGCGTTCTCGTCGATACCGAGGTGGCCATTTATAACTCATGGGTAGAGCTCTACGCCCGCGAGGGGCAGGAAATCTCCATCGAAACCTACTCTCCTTGTTTAGGAGCCGGTTATTCCCACTGGGACCCTGCCGCTCATCTGGAAAAGCTCACGGGCAAGACCTATGATTGGGATGTAGAGACACCGATTCGCCAGGCCCGGCTGGAAGCCGAACTGGAACGCAACGGGCTAATGCCCGGCGCCGCAGAGCTGTTGGATTGGTGCGATGCGCAAGGCATCGGCATGACGGTAGCCTCCTCCTCCTCCCGCCGATGGGTGGAAGGCTGGCTCCGCAAGCTGGATATCTATGACCGCTTTGTCGGCGTCTTCTGCCGCACAGATGGCTACCCCGTCAAGCCTAACCCTGCTCTTTTTCACGCGGCCCAGGCTTGCCTGCAGCTCCCGGCTCAGGATTGCCTCATCATCGAAGATTCGGAGAACGGCACCATCGCCGCGCAAAACTCCGGCATCCCCTGCTGCGCCATTCCCAACCGCATGACGCGCACCTCCAATCTATCCCGCGCGGAGTACCATGCAGATTCCCTGGCCGCGCTGCTCGATATGCTGCGCGCATAAAGAAACCCGCACGGAGAGCATCTCTCAGCGTGCGGGTTGTTGTTTATGGAGAGTGGGCTACGCTAAGGCTCAGGCATTGGCGATGGTGAAGCGCTTGGTTGTGCCGTTTTCTTCCTTCTCCAGCTCAAGCGCATAGGTGCTGTTGTACTGCCCTGCTCCATTGTCATAGGCCGCGATTTCGAGGTAGTACACGCCACTTGTCAGCGACAG
>JAZRRO010000033.1:0-8468 GCA_045650805.1 Akkermansia sp. | reverse complement strand
AGAATGGGGGGAAAGGGCTGCGGCGGCAGGGTACGCTGACCTCACCGCCGCTGAAAGAGTGTTACGAAAATCGGGGCTGCGTCATTACTCGACGAAGCGCTTCACGATGAGGGAAGCGTTGTGGCCGCCGAAGCCGAAGGAGTTGCTCAGCGCCACGTCCACCTTGTGTTCGCGGCCTACGTTGGGGCACACGTCCAGGTCGCATTCGGGGTCCTGGTTGAACACGTTGGCGGTGGGGGGGATGAAGTTCTCCTGAATGGCCTTGACGCAGGCAAGCAGTTCGATGCCACCGGCAGCACCCAACAGGTGGCCTGTCACAGACTTGGTGGAGCTGACCACGAGACCATTGGTGGCGTATTCACCGAAGGTGCGCTTGATGGCCTTGGTTTCGCAGATATCGCCCAGCGGGGTAGAGGTGCCGTGGGTGTTGATGTAGTCCACATCTGTGGGCTGCAGGCCTGCGTGCTTGAGGGCCATTTCCATGCATCGGCTGGCACCGGCACCTTCCAGCTCGGGGGAGGTGAGGTGGTATGCATCAGCGCTGAGGCCGTAGCCCACCAATTCGGCCAGGATGCGGGCACCGCGAGCCTGGGCGTGCTCCAGCGTTTCGAGCACGATGACACCGGCGCCTTCGCTCATCACGAAGCCATCGCGGTCCACATCATAGGGGCGGGAGGCCGTGGCGGGGTCATCATTGCGGGTGGAGAGGGCCTTCATGTTGGCGAAGCCCACGATACCGATGGGAAGGATAGCAGCTTCTGCGCCACCGCAAATCATGACATCGGCATCGCCGAACTTCATGATGCGCCAGGCTTCACCAATGCAGTGGTTGGAGGTAGCACATGCGGTGGAGATGCTCATGTTGGGGCCACCGAAGCCGTACTCGATGCTGAGCAGGCCGCTGGCCATGTTGGTGATCATGTAAGGGATGCAGAAGGGGGACACGCGGCGGGGACCGGAGGTGACGAGCGTCTCGCAGTTGGCGCTGTGAATGCCCAGGCCACCGATGCCGGAGCCAATCATCACGCCCACGCGGTTCTTATCTACCTTTTCGGGGTCGAGGTTGGCATCTTCCATGGCCATCACGGCAGCGCCCATGGCCAGCTGTTCAAAGCGGTCACAACGGCGCACGGCCTTGGGGTCCTTCTTGAAATAGGGAGTGGGGTCATAGTTTCTGACCTCACCTGCAATTTGGGCAGGATAGGGGCTGGGGTCGATGCTTTCAATGCGGGTGATACCTGAGCGCCCGGCTTTCATGCCGGCCCAGGTCTCTTCCACGCTGTTACCCAGGGGAGACAGAGCCCCCATACCAGTGATTACGATTCGTCGCTCTTTCATGGCTGTGATGTCACATTAGCCCAAAGCTATAGTTAAGTCAAGAAAAAAGATAGGCTGATGAGGTGTGAAAGTCCGCTTTGTTGCAGGAATACGCCTTGTTAGCGGTAGAAAATAAAAAAACGAGCCCAAACGGGCTCGTTGAAAAGGGTGTGTGGGTGGCTTGCGCGTCACATATTGACCTGGTAGAGCGCCTTGTTGTTGTTGGCGGGGTCCAGGATGGCGAAAGCCTCGCGGTGGATGGAGGGATCGCTGCGGAAGATGAGGCGGCCGGCGCACTGGCGCTCCAGTTCCACGAGGAGTTTGGAGTCCTCGTTCTTGAAGCGGGAGAGCACATCGGAGTTCACCACCACAATCATATCGCCCACGGCATCGCGGTAGCGCTGGATGGTGGCTTTGTGCTGGCGCTGGATTTCCACGCTCATGGTCATCACGCTCTTGATGCGACCGCGGCCGTTGCAGTAGGGGCAGTGGTCGTTCACATAGTCCAGCAGGGATTCATTGATACGCTGGCGGGTCATTTCCATGAGGCCGATGGGTGTAATCTGCATCACCTGGGTCTTGGCCTTGTCGCGCTTGAGGGCATCTTTCATCGCCTTGTACACCGCGAGCTGGTCCTTGCGGTGGCGCATGTCGATGAAGTCCACCACCACGAGGCCGCCGATGTTGCGCAGGCGCAGCTGGCGGGCAATTTCGCGGGCAGATTCCAGGTTGGTCTCCAGGATGGTTTTGTCCAGGTCCTTGTTGCCTTTGTTGCGGCCGGTGTTGATGTCGATGGCGATGAGAGCTTCCGTCTCATCAATCACCAGATAGCCGCCGCAGGGCAGCAACACCTGGCGCTGGAAGGCCTCGTTGATTTGCTTCTCCACGCCCAGTTCCTCGAAGATGGGCTGGCGGCAGGGGTAGTGCTGGATGTGGCGCTTGGCGCGGCGGGAGATTTTGCCGGCGATTTCCTGCATGCGCTGGGTGGTCTCCAGATTGTCGCAGACGATATTGTCCACGTTGTCGGTGAGGAAATCGCGAGCGGTGCGCTCGATGAGGTCGGGTTCGCGGTAGACGGAGACAGGAGCCGGCTGCGAGGCGAACTTCTCTTCCACCTCATGCCACTGCTGCAGGAGCATGGCCAAATCGCGCACAAAGTGGCGGAAGCGCTGGCCCTGAGCCACCGTACGCATGATGATGCCCATGCCCTCGGGCACGTTGAGCTTCTGCACAATCTGGCGCAGGCGCTGGCGTTCCTTGGGGTCATCAATCTTGCGGGAGATACCGAACTGGTCGGTGAAAGGCATCAGCACGATGTAGCGCCCGGCCAGGGAGATGTTGGTGGTCACGCGCGGCCCTTTGGAGGAGATGGGGCCCTTGGTCACCTGCACCATGATTTCGGAGCCGATGGGGTAAATCTCCGGGATATCCTTGCTGGTAATCTTGCGCTGCTGCTTGCGGGGGCGGCCTTCGCGCTGGATTTCTTCCAGCGAGGAGTCCAGCGCCAGGGGCAGGGCATCCCAGAAGTGCAGGAAGGCGTTCTTTTCGTAGCCGATGTCTACGAACATAGCCTTGAGACCGGGTTCAATGTTGTTAACGCGGCCCTTGAAGATGCCGCCCACGATGTTGTCTTCTCCTTCGCGCTCAATGCTGTACTCCTCGAGGACGCCGTCCTCAAGCAGCGCAACGCGGCGCTCCAGTTTCTCGGAGTTGATGACAATGGTCGTGCCTTCCTTCGGGTTGCACTGGCCAAACCCGAAAAGGCGTTTCACGGAATGAATCATTTTGGATATAATGGACAAAGTTTTCTGGTTAGGTTGGGGATTGTTTCATGCTCCACAACGCACTCGCCTTCGCCTTGTGGTGTGTACACGCGCGTGTATGTATCATAGCCTCATGAGTGGGCACGATGCTTCGCCACGGTACAGCCTGGTGAGTGCTGCCGCGCTGGGTTTGCCTTGCCGGTGCCGGGTGCGCATGCGCCCCACGGTCAGCAGGGCAAATCGGCGGCATGTGGATGTCTCTCTATCAGTTCTCGTCGAAGACGTTGTCGTTCTCCTGCAAGTACTTACCTGTACCCTCTGCCACAGCGCTCAGCGGGTCCTCCGAAATCATAATCGGCAGGCCGGTCTGTTCGTGCAGCAGGTCGCTCAGGCCGCGCAGCAGAGCGCCGCCGCCTGCTACCGTGATGCCGCGGTCATACAGGTCGCTGGCAAGTTCGGGCGGGCAGTGGTCGAGCGTCTGGCGAACGGCGTTGACGATGATATCAAGCTTATCTTGCAGAGCTTCGCGGATTTCTTCGGAGCGAACGGTTACCGTCTTGGGCAGACCGGTGCCGCGGTCGCGCCCCTTCACCTCCATCTGCAGTTCCTGCTGCAGCGGGTGGGCGGAGCCTACGCGAATCTTGATATCTTCAGCCGTGCGGGGGCCCACCAGCAAATTGTGGGCAGCCAGCATGTGGCGGGTGATGGTTTCATCGAGAGCATCGCCGCCGCACTTCTCAGATTGGCTGTACACGATGCCTGAGAGCGAGATGATGGCCACCTCTGTGGTGCCACCACCAATGTCTACAATCATACTCCCCAGAGGCTCAGACACGGGCAGACCCACACCTATGGCCGCAGCCATGGGTTCTTCAATGAGTTGCACGTGAATGGCTCCTGAATTGTAAGCGGATTCCTCAATGGCGCGGCGTTCCACTTCGGTGATGCCGGAGGGGTGCGCAATGAGGATGCGCGGCCCACGCAGGCTTCTGCGGTGGCACGCTTTCTTGATGAAGTAGCGCAGCATGTTCTCCGCTACCTCGAAATCTGCGATGACGCCTTCCTTGAGCGGACGAATGGCCACCACGCTGCCGGGCGTGCGGCCCACCATGCGCTTGGCTTCCTCGCCCACGGCTTTCACTTTGTCGCCTTTCATGGCAACAACTGAAGGCTCTCGCAGCACAATACCCTGGTCCTTAATGTAGACCAGCGTATTAGCTGTGCCAAGATCTATCCCGATGTCATACGAGAATATCCCGGCTATTTTCTTAAAAAAACGAAGCATTGTAAAAGGGTTATGGTATAATTTCTGCAGCGTGTGCCTTGCCAATCTGCCCCCGGCGAGTCCTCCTTTTCAGGGGATGAACCCATCTTGCCAGGCGCTCCCTGCATAGCAAAAGCCTTCATGTCATCCGGCTATACACGCCCACGCGAGTATAGGAAGCCCCCTGTCTCATGTCAAGTAAATAGTACGTGTATGCGCTCGCTCGCGCGCTGTGCGCGGGGGTTTCATGCGGCTTTTGTATGTTGCATTGTGGCCGCATGTTATTGAAAAAGAATATGCCGCAAGGATTCGTCAGTAAAAGTTAGAGTCTGGCGAGCGGGCTCCCTGGCATTGTGACTGCAAGGGGGAAGAAAGGCGTTTTTTTATTAAGAGAACTGAAACTTATTCACAGGCTGTACGTATGCAGGGAGCCGGTGGCGGGCAGGAGGTTGACCACAAAGAAAGTGATGAGCACACCCAGGAAACCCAAGAGGATGAGGGCGCTGCGGCCGGTGCGCCATGCGGCGGTGGCGGGCAGGTGCAGGTAGGCCAGGTAGATGAGCCAGGTGAGCAAAGCCCAGGTTTCTTTGATGTCCCAGGCCCAGTAGCGGCCCCAGGCGGCATCGGCCCACAGGGCGCCGCTCCACAGGCCAAAGGTCATGAAGGGGAGGGCCAGGCGCACCAGGGCATCTGCCACGGGCAGTTGCTCTGCCTTGCCACACAGGGCCCGCCAGGCGGGCACCACTGCCACAGCCATGAGCCCGTAGGCCAGCACATAGCTGGTCACGTGGGGGGCAAACCAGGGGGATTGCAGCGCGGGCATCTGGCGCCAAGCTGCTTGCAGGGGCATGCAGAGAGCCCCCACGAGGGCCAACGCAGCTGCTGCGGCAAAGTGGGCCGTCAAATCATGCCCGGTGCGGTGGCGCACCCACATGGCAGCGGGCAGCAGCACCAGGGGGAAGAAGCAGAGCACGTGGCGCATGTTGCCAAAGGGGAGGGCTTGTGCCATCGCAGCATTGGCCACCAAAAGAGCCAGGGCTACCACCCAGGCGGCTTGAAACAGACGCCGTGCCATGGGGTGGGAGCGCGCTGCGGCTACCACGCTGGCTACGCACAGGAGCAGGGCAAGACTTGTCAGCAGATAAAGAATCATGTGTATCGTGTGCGGGTCAGGATTGTCGGGGGCGGCTCCAGCACCAGAATGCTGTGCAGAGGATGAGACCCACCATGCCGGCCAGGGTCAGCAGGCGACCGGGGGCCTGGCGCATCAGCAGCTCCACCTCGGTGCCGGCGGCTGTGTCCCGGTAGTTCATGAGGTACACCACCCAGCCCTTGCAGGAGAGAGGCTCATTCACCCGCAGGGTGACCTGGCGTGTCTCCGGGCGTCCGCGGTAGAGGGTATCCACCTTGCAGGTGGCTTTGTATTCCCGCACGGGGGGGACATCCTGCATGATGATTTGGGCGGGTTCGCCGGGCAGGAGGAGGAAAGGCTGCGCCATGCCGGGCGCGGTGCGCAAATCTGCCACGGGGCGGCTCTTGCCACCGGGCAGCAACAGCTTGCCATCAGCTTCTTCCAGCGTGGCAATCTTTTGCCAGCGGCCTTGTTCATAGCCGTGCAAGGAGTAGCTGCGCGTATCGTAGCGGTTCAGCTCAAAATCCTGCACGGTGAGGGTGAAATCCAGCGGGTGTTGCACACCATCGGGCGTGGTCACGTTGCTGATGGCGGGTGCGCGTCCTGCCACCAGGCGTACCGGTACGCGCAGCTCGCCACAGTAATCCAGATATGCCCCGGCGGCGATGAACACCAGCGCCCAATGCGCCCCGGCCAGCCACAGCCGCGTATGCATAGCGCGCCAGGCCAGATAACCGAATAAACCGGTGAAAATCAGCCCGACTACCCCGGTGCAGGCCATGCCAACGGCGCCAAACCACATGGCACCGCCCAAGCGCGCCATGTCCACCGCGCTGCTGCCAAATTTCCACACGGTCACCACCCCGGCACAGGCAAAAAACACGGCAATCAACCCGCCCACCAGGCGCAGACGCTCTCCCGTGGACAAGCGCCAGCCTGCCACCGCACACAGGGTGGCTGCCAGCAGCCCCAGCAGCATCATGGCGCCACTGCGGTACACCTCGGGTGCTCCCATCAGCGGGAATCCACCGGCCAGCAGCAGCACACAGGCTGCGCCCAATACCATGAGGGTGAGTTTGATGGTGCGCAGCATGGCTTTTTACCAATTCCAAGTGATAGAGAAGGTGCCCACACGGCCATCCCAGCCTTGGGTGCGGTAGCGGTCGCTGTAAAGCAGCATACCGGCAAAGTAATCAATCCCCTTGTACGAGGCACCCACGCCCACGCGCGTCTGTACCTGCCAGGGAACGCGGCTGCATGTTTGCTCGAAATGGTGGGTCAGCCCGCCATCAATGGCGAAGTCGCGCGCGACATACGCCACATAGCAAGAAACCAGCAGGAAGTAAGAAAGCTCCTCGCGCGAGTACTGCGGGCGCTTGATGGTGGAGATGCCGAATGCAGCGCGTTGGTTGCCCACTACATCCATGGCTGCGGGCAGATTGCGCCCCACGCGCAGGGTGAACCCGGCACCGGCGCTCACCATCAGGGTGCCCACGTCCTCACAGGTGTAGGCGATGGCATCTGTCTGCCAGCCGGAGGCCGAGGTGTATTCTAGGAAGGCCAAACGAAAATCCTGGCGGGAGGTGAGCTGCACCACGGCTTCTGAGGGCACCTGGTCTTGCCAGCCTTCCCAGCGCTCGATGTCAAACATCTTGTGCAGACCATTCTGTGTCTCGCGGGCAATGGAGGGGTTGCCAATGGCGCCCAACTGCAATTCTGTGCTGCACCCCACGTGCTCGCCGCGCATGATGTAGCCTGCACCCAGGGTGTATGCCCCGGCGTAGCCCTGCTGCCCCGGTACGCGGCCATCCGTATGCACCTCCGGGGTATAGATGTTTTGAGTCATGCTCATGCCCCAGGCATCATCGTTGGCCAGGCGTTGCGTGTAGTCCAGGCGCACACCGCTGGTGTAGTTGCCATCTCGCCCGAAACCGGAATCATTTTCCGCCACCAGACGGAAATGGTGTTGGGGGTGGGGGCGGTAGCCTGCGTCCCCTTCTTGAGGCAGGGGGTTGGTATACATGGCGGCTGCTGACAGCGCCGCGGCAGATATCCACAGAAAACTCATGGCAGCGAGTATACTCCCCTATCACTCAACTTGCAAGCCATAACACGAATTCTGGCTTTCTCTTGCCGTGAGTGTGAGAAAATAACACCAAATTCAGCATGCCCATTGCGTATCAGAAGATGCGCTTTTCCTTGCTGGCTTCGGCGCCTTCCAGGTAGCGCACTACGCGGCTGACCCCGGCGCCGTAGGGAGAGGCCAGGCGCAAATCCGGCTGGCTGGCATACAAAACGCCACTCTTGCGGCGGAAGATGAACCACAGGAGGCCGATGAGGACACAGCCCGCACAGATGCAGGCGATGACGATATTGGGTGTGGTGCCGTACTCTGCCCACAGTTTATCGAACTTTTCCTGGGAGGTGAGGGGACGTTCTTTTTTCTCCTTGGTCAGTTTGATGGGGATGAGCGCCACCTGAGCCGCCGTTTCCGGGGTGATGGGGGTGAAAGTGGGTGAGATGGTGGAGATGCCGGCATGCACGCTGCGAATGGCTGCCAGCAGCCCATCAATACCCCCGCCGTGTGCGGCGGCAGCTTCGCGGGCCTTGGTCAGCCACTCATGCCGCTGGGTATCATCCGGTTTGATTTCCAGGTAGCCCAGCTCCAGCTCGGGGACGTCGCCTGTTTTGTAGTGCACCAGCACGGCGTATTCGCAGGGCTGGGCAGAGACCGTCACCAGCGTGTTGGCGTTCAGATTGTGGGGGATTTGCTGCCCGGCCTTGAAGAGGGTGGCGTAGATGCGGAAATTGGAGTGCGCGTTCAGCTCGCGCAGGGTGCGCTCAACATCGTTGCGCTCTGCGGTGGAGTACAGTTGCTGCGGGTCGCACAGACCAGCGTTGTTGGGTTTAGTATACTGCGGCCAGTAGCGAGAGGGTACTTTGGAGTCGCTTTCGGCCTCGTCCTTATCGCGCGGGGTGCGGCGGGGGCGGG
>JAZRRO010000032.1:0-104234 GCA_045650805.1 Akkermansia sp. | reverse complement strand
CAGTGCGCGAATAGCTCAGTTGGTAGAGCAGTAGACTTTTAATCTATTGGTCTCGGGTTCGAGTCCCGATTCGCGTATCTAACGACTCCCCAGTGGGGATTGAAAAAGAGAGAGTTACGACTAAAAATCGCAACTCTCTCTTTTTGTCATTATTTTGGTAAAAGTTGTGTCATAGTGGGTTAAAAAGCTCCAAAACGTCAAAATTTTGTCAATTTTTGTCATTGCACATAAGGGTTGATAATTATGTAGTTATGCAGTTAAGTTGCTCATCGGGTTGAGCAGATTGATTTTGATGATTATTTCTTATAAGGGGTATCT
Organism: Akkermansia sp.; assembly: GCA_045650805.1. GTDB lineage: Bacteria > Verrucomicrobiota > Verrucomicrobiia > Verrucomicrobiales > Akkermansiaceae > Akkermansia. The sequence goes on along the minus strand of JAZRRO010000032.1, from coordinate 103,916 downwards.
CCTCATCAGACCCTTTTCCTGCAAAGAAGAGTTTTCATAACTCCCTCTAATAGAAAATGCTTCTAATCTAAAACTGACCCCTATGCCTAAAAATTTCCATAAAAAATTTTTACAATACCTTTGTGTCACCGAACTATGAGTATGTGCATGTAAGAAAAGGAAGGAGAGGCAGTTCATCTACCTCCTCTCATCGCCCTACCTGTTCCGAATAGAATTTTACTCGGACAGTCTCCCAAGTAGAACAAAACAACCCCATAAGCAACCACCTCTGCTTCTAGTCTCGCAGGTTGCTTATGGGGTCTCAATGAACATTTTGAATTCACTTTCAGAGTTCAGCGAGCGTGAAGGTCATCCACCTATCTGACTATTTGCTTATAAGTCATCAAAATCAGATAAGGATTTGACCTATGATTATTTATGAAAGAAATTTACCTTAGGGAAATTTTCTGAAAATTTTTGCGAAAATTCATGAGCTTATACGGATAAAGGGGTAACACATTTGTATTGGAAGCATTTTCTATTGGACAGTTCTGCACAAAAGACTCTGATTTTAGAAATGGTTGCTCACAGAAATGGATTCTATTATGGAAGCAGCTTATAATGATAGACTTGTATAAATTTTAATTCCTTTGAGAGATGAGCAGTTAGAATTTCAAGGCTTATGTGATAGGTTGCCCCTGTGATATCTTCGACTCCGTGGTTGTGGCTGCTTGTAATGACGTTTCACCATCTCTGTAAGTGGTATCTGATGAGGGGTGTGCAGATTTTCAAGCAACTTTTCTTCGTCTGAGCGTAGGTCTGCTTTCAATTCTTCAACATCCATCTAAAATGCTATTGCATCAAATACGGCATCTACGAGTTGGAGGAACTTGGATGAGGATGTCTTGGCATTCTTATCAAACTTGCCATCTTTGAGTAACTTGGATAATTCTACGAGTATCATATTGTTATTTAGGGTAGATAGGAATGAGAGGTGTCACCTTAATCTAGTATCCATCATCACAAAAAATTGTATTTTAGGTTCTTTTGAGCTTGACGGGGGGGGGGGGGGGGGCATGTTACATTCTTTATACCCCAAGAGAGTAGCCTTTTGGGGCAAAGTTGTTTCAACCAAACGAATTTATTACCATGTCCGATGAGGCTTCAAGTAAACAAGTGAATAAGGTCAAAGTAAGCAACCCGACCGCTGGTGTGAAACCTGCGCCTAGTTTGCAGAAAACAAAAGTAGCAAAACCTGTTCCCGCAAGAAAACTTGCCACACCTTCGATAAAAACTGTCTTTTCTACATCTCCGCAACAGCCTGCTGATAGCTCCCAAATTAAGGAGGAAACGGCGTGGGAAAAAATAGAAAGACTCGGAGACGATATAGAAAAATTACCGAAAGAAGAACAAGTGGCTTTGATAAAAGCCGCTCAAGCTGAGCAAGCAAAAGAATTAAAAGAGGATGTAAAAGAAACTCTTAAAGATGTTCCGAAGGGCTGTTTTTTTGCCACATATGATGCATTTATCAGTTGGGTGTTTCCTCATCTTGGTCTTCGTTGGGTGGAGAGTAAAAGATATGGGATGTGGGGGATTCATATGCTCATCTGCATTCTGATTATTCCTCTCATAGGCGTGGCAATAGGTGACATTGAAGGATTGCGCTTTGCTATCATCGGGTCATGGATTGCGGGTCAAATCCTGGAATTCGGCTCTATATTCATAAAGGAGAAGGATTGATTATAGAGTAGTGATTTCAAAATGGATAATCAGAATGTGCGGTTTCTGGTGATTCTTATTGTCTGTTTTACCATACTCGGGGTGCTTGCAATTAAAATCAATAAGGATGAAAAAGCAAGGCAACAACGAATAGAACGGTCTGCCAAACTTTTGCGGCAGTATGCAGAAAAGAAGCAGTCAGCTAAGAAGAGAAAAGAGTCATCCAGAATCAGGAAACAGATATGTAATTAAAATATTTCAAGCAGAATTAATTTATTACCATGACAGAAGATGTATCAGCAGAGCAGATAGAGACGGGCAAAGTTACCCAGACTAGCGATATACCCTTACCCAACGAATCACAAAAAAGCAGGAGGATGCTAAAGGCAGTATTTATTGTAATCGGAGTGGTTCTTCTCGGGTGTATCATTGGTTTGTCTTGTCACTATTTCTCGCCCTACCAAAGAGCTTTGCGTGAATTGAAATCCCTTGGAGTCATCACCACAGAAGCCGATGTCAATAGAGCAAGGAATGATGGCGCAACTCCGCTTTACCTGGCTGCTGAGAGTGGTCAACCCGAAATCGTTAAATTGCTGGTTACGGCAGAAGCGGATGTCAATAAAGAAGGCAAGTATGGCTGCGCGCCGCTTTACGGTGCTGCAAAAAAAGGACACATAGAAGTCGTCCAGTTGTTGATTGAAGCAGGGGCGGATTTCAATAAAGACGTTGCACTTCTTTATTCGGTGCGGGGAGAGGAAGGTCATACAGAAATTATCAAGTGGTTGATAGAAATAGGAGCGGATGTTAATGCATCAGACGGGTATGGCACTACTTCGCTTCATTGGGTTGCTTATAATGGTCACACTGAAATTATCAAGATGTTGATATCGGCAGGGGCAGATGTCAATAAGGCGGGAAAGAAAGGCGAAACTCCTCTTTATAGGGCAGCACAGAGCGGTCACACTGAAATCGTTAAGTTGCTGATAGAGGCAGGGGCAAATGTCAATAAAGCTATGAAAAGTGGAGAAACTTCGCTTCATGGGGCAGTGCAGCGCGGTTACACTGAAATCGTCAAATTGTTGATGGAAGCAGGGGCAAATGTCAATAAAGAAATGAAGGGTGGCGAAACTCCTCTTTATATGGCATCACAGAGTGGTCACACTGAAATCGTCAAGTTGCTGATAGAGTCGTCATATGTCAATGGCGCAACCTGGGCTGGCCTTACTCCGCTTCATGCGGCTGTTGTTAATGGTCACACCGAAATCGTTAAGTTGCTGATAGAGGTAGGTGCAAATGTCAATAAAACAAGCAATAGTGGTAATGCGCCGCTTGCTTTGGCTGCAAATAGAGGTCACACCGAAATCGTTAAGGTGTTGATAGAGGCAGGGGCGAGTGTCAATAAAGAAAACGAGGAAGGTAATACTCCTCTTTATTTGGCTGTTGGTAAAGGTCACATCGAAACCGTCAAGGTGTTGATAGCGGCAGGGGCGAGTGTTAATAAGGAAAACGAGGATGGACAGTCTCCACTTTTGTATGCTGCTTATAAGGGTCACACCGAAATCGCTAAGGTGTTGATAGCGGCAGGGGCGAATGTCAATAAGAAAAACGTGTTAGGCTGGACCCCGCTTTATTTGGCAGCTAAATACGGTCATACGGAAATCGTCCTGATGCTGAAAGCGGCAGGTGCAAAGGATAGGTAAACTGTTGTTTGTCTAACAATACCCCGCCCTTGGTATTTGACCTTGGGCGGTTTTTTAATTGCCATGCTCTTTCACGAGATGGTGAAGCAATCGCAATCTCAGGTGTCTTGTAAAGGTAAGGTTGAGGATTGTAGCTGTCTTGCATTGTTCGTCTTATCTCGTATGCTTCCTGCACACGAAATTCCTCCCATCTTTGTTTTCTTTCTACCTGTCAGTTTGTTCTGCCTTGGATTGGTTCTGCCCCTACTCTAATTCTGACAGCAAGTTCTCAAAGTCATCTCCATTTGTGTAAAATTTTCGCATCAAACCACTGGCAATGTGGATTTGATGCAGTGCATCAATGGAGGGTTTGCCACAGAACTGGTGAAATGATAATCTTGTATGGTAGAACAACATACAATTCATCTTTACTCCACTCTAACCTAGTGTAACTTTCAAGACAGGATTTTCGCTTTGCGAAAAACACAACTTGAAATGAGTATAATAAAATATTAATTCTTTTATTGTTATCATTTCATGTTGTCATTTCATTGCCACAATCGTGGCAGTTTTCTGACAATGAAATTGTGATAAGGATGTTGATTAGACTCCATACAAGGTTATCATTTCATCGTGACTTATGATGTAGTCAGGGTATATTTCATTTTCTTGATAGTCACAGAGTCTCCAATGACCAAGCCTTTTAGTTTCTTACTCAAATTACCCTTATCAACCTTAAAGTGCTTGGCTGCATCTGCCAAGGAGGAGAATGATAATACTTCATGAGTAACATGGTTAAACAGAGAGATTGACTTGGATAAGTGTTCATTTGAGCACCCCTTGCTTCTTCCTTTCTTCAACTCCACCACATTGCCATTCTCATCAAGGTATTTACCCTTTGGCAGCAACTTGCCAGTCTTACAGGCATTCTCAAACACAGTGTTGGAAATCTTGATGAAGAGATGCTTTATCTCCATCTGCTCATAGTCCCAATTCAAGTATTCCTAATTCCATTGTCTCCTGATTTCAAGTCGAGTGGCTTCATGCACCTTGTATCCTAAACCTCTCATGAGTTGAGCCACTTTACCATTGAGGTAGATGCTCACCTGTCTTGAAAGTTTGTGAGGGCTGAGGGTGTAATACTTTTCCCTGTGACATTGTGCTTCAATCCCCTCCACGGTGTCTATGACTTCAATCTTGACTTCTTTCCATGAGTTAAGAATATTTACATGCTTCTTCTGGAAAAGTGAATTGGTAAAACTAGGGTCAATGTTAGGTAAGAGTTCTTTCAATGACTTGGCAGACTTATAAGCACTCAATGCTTCCTTGTAGTGCTTGGAGGCTTCCATGTCCTTTACGGTTTCTCTCAATCGTGCAATCTTCTACTCCTCATTATCAGTTCGAGGGCGTGCCTTACTGTGCAAGGTGAAGTAGTAGTTCTTGTCGGTTATGATGTAGAACCATTGGAAAGGGAAGTGGTAAATCTTCTCCTCAATCCTGTCAGGATACATGGCTTTGATAGCCTTGGCAATCTCTGCGTCCTGCTTATCTCTCTTCAACTTGTAGAAGTCAGAGGGGAGTTTCAATCGCTCCACCTCCTGCACCTCATGTTCCTTGCACCACTTTGATACAGACTTCTCATGGGGCTTGTATTGGTGTAGGCGGTTGCTTTCTTCTACTGCCTTGGTGACAGCGTCCGACATTTCTGCGATACTCAAATAGTTCATACCACTATTATATAGTTGTTCTCCAATTTTTTTTCTTACGGTTCGTAGCCAAGAGCTGTTTTACTTGGAACTGCACAAATCAAAAAGGGAGCGGTCATGCTCCCTTGATTTATTGTCTCAAAGCAGCAATCTCAATCCGCATCTTATCATACTCATACCTAGATGGTAGAACTCTGTCTATGATGTCCATCATCCTTTCACGAAATCCCTCAACGTCTGTATCATAATCAAGATAGTTCTTCGTAGTGATTGTATGGAACTTCAATAAGACAGACACCTTGTATATCTCATCTCCAATCATAACAGACATCTCATTGATTGGAATAGGAAGGTCAGAGATACGGCTATACCCTACATCTTCAAGATACTCGTGTATCTCCTCCATCGTTGAGTTTGAGAAGTCACATGATGATAATTGTGAGCGTAGGTGAGTAGGTAGGTGTTCAATCTTATCCTCTACCCACAACTTATAGTCAGACTTCAAGTAATCATCCATCTGATGTATGAGTTCAGGTTCAATCACATCATAGTAAAACGCCATCAGTTCCTCCCTTGTCTGAATTTTATTGAAACAAATAAGGCTGCCATCATTATTAATCTAATAGTATAATTTACATGTCATACCACTATTATACACGAGTTCTACAAAAGTTTGCTTCGCATCCAGGTAGCAACTGTTCAGGATTGCTCCCAGGTTGTCTATAAAGTGTGCGTCTCCTTTTTCTGGTATCAACTACCAGAATTACGCAAAACATCATTGTAAGGGTAGTCAGATGGCTTTATTCCATAGCACCACTATTTCATAAAGGTTTGATTCACAAGGGTAGTTATGAATGCGAACAGGTTGCTTTACTTACGCAGCCTTCTTACGAGCGTTGTTAGGGTCGCAGTTATCATAACGAGCAGAACGCTCCACAATGAACTCGTAGCGTGTTTTCTTGTAGGTGATGAAGGAGTTACCTTCACGCTCTGCCTTACGAATTCTTGTGCGGAGTAATCCACCAGGAATTCCGCAAGTCTCCTGAGCATTCACGAACCCAACAATCTCAATAACCTTATCCGAATTTTCAGGTTGGAGCAGGATGGTAGCATACTTGGAAGCCTTATCCTTGGCTATACGGTCAGGGTTGTTATTCACCTCCGTGACGGTCTGCACAGTCAGGTTCTCCAAACGCAGGTCTCTGCGATTACCATTGATGCAAACGATACGCTCATCCTTACCAAGAGGACGGACGAAGGTTTCATAGACCAAACGAGAAACATGATAATCGTGTTCCTTTGTTCCCACCCAAAAACCAACAGTGCCGTATTCTCCACCGCTTCTGTCCTTCTGGAAGTTGATAGACATCTCAATCACCGTATCATTGACATAGGACTTCACTTTGCCATCCGTTGTAACAGAGTAATAACCACGCCAGCCAGCAATCCAACGCTCGTTTTCAGAGATGTAAAGAGGGTCAAACATAATCTTTTCTATTAGTTTGGTTAGGGGAGGAGTTACCTCCCCATACACTCCGCTTTCATCATTATGCAACAGAACTCTGCTGGTCAATACGCTTAGAACCGTCCCATTCAGGTGACTCCCACTGACCATCAGGGGCTTCGCCATAGACTTCAAGGAAAGAGTCAAGTCTCAGATGAGATGTCATGTGCCATGCCAGAGGGTCATCAGAGCATCCCCAATCTTCCTGCCATTCCATGAACTCGGCCACGGTGATGGAATCAAGATTCAGGAAGTCAATCAGGCTCATCTCCTCATCATCTACCATGACGGATTTACCCTCGCACCACTCTTTCACCTCATCCAAGTCAAGAAGAGTCCAATCACCGATTGAGCCTCCATCTTCCACATGAGCCTTGATGCTCTCAAAGGTCTCAAAGTCATCACGATTGGAGAGGATGAATTCAATGTCACTCTCCCAGAGCCCCAAGTCTTGCAGAGTGTCTGCAAAGGTGTCGCAGCAATACTGGGGAAGACAACCCTTGATGGTGTCAAGGAGTTCGCCCTGCAAGCCACTCATCTCAATGAAGTGAATAGCCTCTTCAACACAGTTGATGCACCAGTTCTTATTGAGGTATTCCGTGCTGTTCTTATCAATGTTCTTCCCACGGTTATCCATCTTGGCAGCAGGGTGGGAAATACCTGCACTCTTCGTATTATTCTTCTGCATACGCTTTTCGGTCTGATTGTTGTTACTGTTCTTGGCTTTTACCTGTCCGAAGACAGCCGACTTCTTTACGAATGTGTTAATCATAATTTCTAAAATGCCCCTTTGAAAGGGTGGAAGCACCGTGCTTCCGTTTTTCTTTCCCTCTCGGTCGTGGCGACAAGCGAATAGTAGCATAGTTTTTAATCTACGTCCAGGTTTATTTTTAATCTAAATGCAAATTTGTTTCAAATCTAAACCGATGCTTAGTTTTAATTCTATCAGCATCAATAGATTAAAAACTAAAAAAATTCAAGATTTTTTTCATGTTCTCTTTAAGTTTTCCTGATTATTACCATTTATGAATAAAAAAAGGCAAAAAAAACCCACTTCCGAAGGAGTGGGATGGATAAGCATGAGGGATGTCTGTGTCAATCTAGTTTTATGCCTTTGTCTCTTTTAGGTATTCGAACGCTTGCTACCTTTACAGTTTCGTATTCACCATAAGGCATTAAGGGTTTTACCACATCTTTTTTTGCCTTGCTGGATGTTTCGTCAATGGTTAAGCGAAATGAGCCGTCCTCATTGCGTTCAACAGTTCTTTTCTTCCTACCGCCATTCATTCCCCTAGGCTTACGAACAGGGTTAGCAAGCAGAATTTGAGAAATCACTTCAACTTCCGCTTTGGAAACCACATCGTAAATTTCTTTTCTCATCTGCTCTACTGTTACGGCTTCTGGCTTTACAAATGCCTCCCACAACTGGGTAATCTGCACGCGCTGCATAGCATCCAATTGTTCTTTGAGTTGTTTTAGAACAAATTGTCTGACAAAATCTGGTTTATCTTGGTCTGTCATGAAGATAGTTTAGAAACTAACGCTCCATTTGTCAAGCGTAAAAATTTCAATAAAAAGGAAGAACTGGACATTCTCTCTGCATTTATCTCTATGTTGAAGTGGTTGCTGATACAACATCAGGAGTGATGTTGTAGTAATCCTCGGCTTCCGTCTTGGTGATTGCTCTACGATAATGTTTCAACAGCATGCCGATGTCATGTCCCAACTGATTAGCAGTCTCGGTGTAACCCTGACTTTCTGCCATGAATGAAGCAGCAGTATGTCGGATGCAGTTCTTCGGAAGAACAATCCCTGTCTCCGTAGCAAGTGCTTTGAGGAAGGAACTGTGAGCAGTCTTACGCTGTTTCGGGGTCTCACCTTGGATAAGCGTATCAGTAGCATCCATACTCACACCATGAGCACGAGCAAAGTCCATCCAAGCCTTCACATTCTCGGTAGGGTAGATGAAACGAGCGATACCATTCTTGGCAACAGCAGCGGATACAAAGATTTCATTACGACCGCCGATGTAGATGTCACCATAGGTCAGTTTCGCTCTCTCTTCAACTCGTGCTCCACAGAAGAAACCGATAGCCAGCACAGGGATGAATGAGTGATACTTCGGATTGTTCTTCACGAAGGAGAAGATACGCTTCACCTCATCCACAGTCAGAATTTCAGGCTCGGCATCCTTTTTCTTCTTGGCAGGTTTGAGATTAGCCACAGGATTGAACTCCTTGGTGATACTACCTTGCTCCACAGCGAACTTGAACACTGATTTGAGGAGATTGAGATACTGCGTGCGAGTAACGAGTGAAGCCTTACCACCATTCTGCCCTTTCAATCCATCCAAGAAGTCCAGAACATCGTTCTCGGAGATGGTATGAGAAGGTTTGTTGCCGAAGTAGGGGCAGATGATGTTGAACAAACGCTGACGAACCGTCTCCGTGTGTTCCGTGAGTTCGCCATCAGTCTTACGCATCAGTTCCTTGTCAAAGTAATGGCGAGCGAGAGTGCGGAAGTCAGGAGTAGTGGTGTTCAGTCCATCAATCCCACGCTTCATGACCTCGTATGCCGATGAGAACTTGAATCCGTTACCCATCGCTTCCTTTACATAGGCTCTCCACAAGTCCAATGCTTGCTTCTCATCATCGGAGATAGTGCCAAATTCCTGACCGAACCGCTTCAACTCCTGCTTTTTGGTAGCGTTGATGTCCTTTGCCTGCTCAACACCCTCCAAGGAGTAGTCAAAGTAGCGTCTGCGAACCTTACCATGCTCTGACCAAGTTACCGTGACCTTACGGATGCCGTTCTTCATCTCCACGGATACACCCTTGGGGAGAGATACACGCTTACCTTCCACTTCGTAGAACTTGGTCTTGGCTTTGGTCTTCTTCATCTGCGAAAATCTTACCAAAGGACCCTGGTTTGTAAAGACCTTTTCTCACTAATTACTCACTTTGTAAAGAATTTAGTATAAATTCATAAGAAATACTAGTTTCAGCATCTAGTGGGCTGAAATTTTGAGCAAAAAAGAGAGGGTGTGCCCCCTCTCATATCATGTCTTGGGTTTCTGCTATTATACTGTATCAGGAGAAATCTTAAAATAGGCTTCTGCATCTTTCTTTGTCAGAGGGAGACGGTAGTGTCTGCGTAAAATCCGTTCCTCGTGTCCAAGTTGAGATGCTGCTTCCGTAAAACCATGTATCACACACATGTTTGATGCTGCTGTGTGGCGAATGCCATTTCTGGGTATGGAAAATCCTGCCATATGAAGAGTGTTCATCATTCTGATATGAGCATCCACACGGTTGATTTCAGTTCTACCTGGGAGTATGTAGTTATCAGGAGACATTTCAACACCCATGCTCTTGGCAAACTCGAACCACTGCTTGAAGCATGCAGGTGGGTAGATGTATCGTGCAAAGTCGTTCTTCGTAATGGTGCTAGACAGGTAAATCTCATTGCGACCACCAACAAAGATGTCCTTGTATTTCATGCGAGTTCTTTCTGCAACTCTTGCTCCACAGAAGAAACCTACGGCAAGAGCAGGGATGAACTGGTGCAGGTATGGGGTCTTCTTGACATGCTTCCAGATTTTTTTTACATCCTTCAGAGAAATGATTTCCACCTCCTTCTTTTCAATGGTGGGGATATCAATGGACGATGATGGATTATACTTTTCGTCAAGTTCTTTCTTCTTAACGGCAAAGGAAAATACAGATTTGATGAGTTGGATGTATTGCTTTTTTGTCGCGGGTAGAGCAGGGGCTTTTGACTGATGTCCTTTCAGTTTGCGAATGAAATTTATAATGGCATCCTCGGTTATCTTGTGCATGGGCAACTGGTCAAAATGTTTGGAAATCTTTTCAAGTCTGCTCTTTACTTTTTCTATGTGGGAAGTCAGAACTCCATTTTCATGGTAAAGCATTTTCTTCAGATACAATTGTCCCATCTGCTTGAAAGTGGGCGAGGTCGTATTACATGCTTCCAAGCCTTTCTGCATTACCTCAAAGGCTGAAAAGTATGATAATCCTGATGACTGGCAGTTGTCCCTGTATTTTCTCCACAGACTGATAGTTCCTTTCTCATCATCGGAAATGTTACCGAATGCTGTTCCGTATCTTTTTCTCTCGTGAATAGCCATCTGGCAATCATCGTATGCTCTCTTGTATCCTTCAAGAGTCGCGGGGTAGTAGGTTCTGGCTCGCTTCCCATTTTCGTATCTGGAAACACTAATGCGGTAACAATCGGGATGCTTTTCTAGAGCCATACCTCTTAAAAAGGTCACTCTTTTCCCTTCAATGACTTTTTTTTCTTTACTCATGGGGTGTTTTGTAGTAATCTCTGCACGTGCGCTGGCACACGAAGCCGAGTTTAACAGATTAAAAAGGACCGTCAAGTGGGGTGTCAATCCTGTTCTACGGACTGCATAACACCTTGATAAATCGAGATTATGCGTGACCTTTTAATCTATTGGTCTCGGGTTCGAGTCCCGATTCGCGTACTACATGTCCCCATCGTCTAGGGGTTAGGACATATGATTCTCAGTCATAGAACCGCGGTTCGAATCCGCGTGGGGATGCTGAAAAGCCCGGTCGCAAGACCGGGCTTTTTCGTTTGCCGATGCTCGCCAACGCGAGCCATGAAGAACAGACCGGGCGGGCGAAGACAGTACTGCACACTGTATGAAGAAGTGTGCTACGCACCTTACTTGCCGATGCGGGCGCGGATACCCTGCAAGAAGACGGATTCGAGGGAATTGCGGGCGGGGGCGGCAGAGAGCCACGCATCCCCCGCCAGGGTGCGGATTTGCTCCAGCAGCTCGGGGGTGGGATTTTGCAGCGTGATTTCGGTGCGGCGGCGGTCGCGGGTGAGTTCATCCACCGAACCTTCGGCAATGAGGCACCCCTGGTACAAGATGCCCACGCGGTCGCAAATCTCCTGCACCTGCTCCAACAAATGAGAGCAGAGGAAGACGGTGATGCCCTGGTTCTTCAAATCAAGGATAATATCGCGGATGGCACGGGAGCCGATGGGGTCCACGCCCGCGGTGGGCTCATCCAGCACCAGCAAGCGGGGCTTTTGCACAAGCGCCTGGGCCAGCCCCACGCGCTGCAACATGCCTTTGGAGTAGCCCCCCAGGCGGCGGTGGGCTGCATCCTGCAAGCCGGCCAGCTCCAGCATCTCGGCCGTGCGTTCCTTGAGCGCCTTGCCGCTCAGGCCGCACAATTTGCCGTAGAAACGCACCGTTTCCTCCCCAGTGAGGAACTTGTAGAAGTACGGATTCTCCGGCAGGAAGCCGATTTCCTTGCGATTGGCCGCCGCAGTAGCGGGCTGACCAAACACGCTGCAAGAGCCCTCATCGGGCGCGAGCAAGCCCACCAGAGCTTTCATGATGGTGCTCTTGCCGGAGCCATTGGGGCCAATCAGGCCATAGACAGAGCCCTCGGGGATGGACAGGCTCACCCCCTTGACAGCGTACACGCCCCCCCTGCCCCAATGCCCGGGGAAGGATTTGTGAATATCGCGGATTTCAACAGCGTTCATCGGTGCAGGAGGAGCTTTTGGCGTGCGGCTCAGATGCTGCTCATGCGCAGCAGGAGATTCTTGGCCATGGTGATGCCCTTCTCAAAAATCTCCACACGCATGTTTTCGTTGGGGGAGTGGATGCGGGCGTCCGGCAGGTCCATACCGAGGAAGAGGGCATCCTTGCCCAGCACCTTGGAAATCTCTGCAATGATGGGGATGGAGCCACCCTCGCGCACAAGGACGGGCGGGTTGCCGAACGTCTCTTCCAGCGCGGCCTGAGCAGCCTTGCCATAGGCGGAGTGCGGGTCGCAGAGGTAAGCCTCACCAGAGTGCTGCATGGTGAACTTCATGCGCACGGAGGGCGGGCACACCTTCTCGAAGTGAGCCTTCACCTTGTGCATGACAGCCACGGGGTCCTGGCCGGGGACAAGGCGGCAGCTCATTTTGGCCAGCGCGTGCGTGGGGATGACGGTCTTGGAGCCCTCGCCCTCGTAGCCACCGGAAATGCCATTGAGCTCCAGCGTGGGGCGGGCATACACGCACTCTGCGCCTGTGTAACCGCGCTCTGTGCGCAGTTCGGGCACACCGGTGAGCTCTGCCAGCTCGGCATCGCTCATGCCGGGCACGCGGCGCCAGCTTTCGCGCTCCCACTCGGCAATCTCGCTCACGCCGTCATAGAAACCTTCCACGGTGATGTGGTTGTTAGCATCGTGCGTGGTGGCAATCATCTCGCACAGGGTGGTGATGGGGTTGGCCACCGAGCCACCGAACACGCCGGAGTGCAAATCCATGCAGGGGCCGGAGACTTCCAGCTCAAAGCAGCACAAGCCTTTCAGGCCGTAGGAGAACGAGGGGATATCCGGAGCAGCCATGCCGGTATCGCTCACCACGATGACATCGCAAGCCAGGTCCTTCTTCGCCTCGGGCTTGCGCATAAACTCATACAAGCTCGTGCTGCCGCGCTCTTCCTCGCCCTCCAGCAGGAAAATCACATTCAGGGGCAGGCTCCCCTGCTCGCGGATGATTTCTTCCACACCCAGGATGTGGGCCATGATTTCGCCCTTGTCGTCAGAAGCGCCGCGGGCATAGATGCGGCCATCGCGCACGGTGGGGGTGAAGGGGTCGCTCACCCATTCGTGCAGCGGTTCCACAGGCATCACATCGTAGTGACCATAAATCAGCACTGTGGGCTTGCCCTCCACACGGGGACTGTGGGCCACCACAATCGGGTGAATATCCGTTGTGTGCTTCACTGCATCGAAGCCCAGGGAAGCCAGCTTGTTCACCAAAAAATCTGCGCACTTATCCACATCAGCTGCGTGGGCTTCCACGGCAGACACGCTGGGAATACTCAAAAAGGCAAATAAATCATCGAGCTTGCTCATGGCATCATTCTACTACTCACCCCCTGCCCACGCAAGCAGAATCAATGCCAGCACAGAGCGTTCGTTGACAAGAGGAAAAGAAGCCGAGCAAATTGAGAAGCCATCATCTTTCGTAATACTGATGCAAGGCAAAAATGTAAGGATGTCTTAAAAATCAAACTACTTTGGAAATATTTTTAAGTAGTCAGATGCTGGTTATTTTAGTTTGCGTAACACTGTTAGGCCTCGTACTCAATCATCGGGCGCGCTATCATCATTACGAATACTGTATTCTTAGGGGTGCTGCAGGATGCTGCACACACCTGCTCTCAACACTATCACACTGATTACCAAGCCCCACATGAACACCATCTTCAAGTACGCCGTTGTCCATACCCTCATCATCATGGGGGCATACCACGCAGGCGCCAGCACGGTGGAAGAACTGGAACAGGCCATCAAGCGTGGCGACAGCCTCGAACAGATTGTTGCCATGTTTGACAAGGGGGAGGAAGTGAACTACAAAGTAAGCTTGCTTCCCGGCAAAGAACCGGCACCGCTCATCTGCGCTTTGGCAGATGATGCCGTATACGGGTACTCAGATGAATACAAGGGGCTGGATGTACCCTACACCCAATCGGATGCCATGGCTGCCCTGCTGGCCAAAGGAGCCGACCCCAATGCGCGAGATGCGCAGGGCCGCACGCCGCTGCACCTGACGGGGCATGCCTACGCCCAACATATTTTGCTCAAAAATGGGGCAAATCCGAACCTGACTGATCGCCAAGGCCAGAAGCCGGTGGTACCGGAGGCAGAGGGCATCGCCACCGAGGGGCAGAGCGGCTTACCCGAAGATGTGGAAGGCATGAGCGTGGCCGACATCCGCGAGCTGGGTGTCTGCTATGCAGAAGGCAAGAAAGGCCGAGACGTGAGTGAGGTAGATGCCATAGCACTGTACGAATATGCCGCGGAAAAAGGCGATGCCACAGCAGCACGCTGGATGGGGTGGCGCTACCGACAGGGGCGCGGTGTTCCCAAGAACGAAGAAACCGCCAACTACTATTTCAGCAAAGCCGCCGCAAAGGGTGACACAGCCGCCTACAAAGCCATGAAAGAGCTCGCACCCAAGCTCGTGGCCGGCAAAACGCTCACTTTCTCCTGCAATGACGAAAAAGTGGTCGCCCCCGCCGCGCAGAGGGACGAAAACACCTACGCTTTCCTGAAGCCGAATGATGAAGCCGCCTATGTTGTCACCTGGGCCAAGCACAACCAGGAGGCCAACACCACCCAGGCACCGGACGATAAGGACAGCACCAGCATAGCCGCCACATACACCCAAACCGGCAAAAACACGGCCACCGTCACCTATTCTTTCGAATTTTCGCACGATGGAGGCAACATTTCCAACTGGTATGTGCGCACATTCGAGCTCATCTTCACCTCCCCCACGGAAGGAACGGCCACTTGTACCGTAACAGGAAAACCAACAACCATCTGGGCTGATAAAATCATCTACACCGGTACATTCAGCCTGGAATAACCAACTCTCGCTGCTTGCAGCAACTTACTAACACCAAACACAATAGAAACGACTAATCATGGCAGTTACAGAAACAACAACGGAAAGCTGGGGCAGCCGCCTCGGCGGCTCCATCAAGGGAGTTGCCATCGGTGGCGTGCTCTTCCTTGCGGGCATACCCCTGCTTTTTTGGAATGAAGGCCGCGCCGTCAAGACAGCGAAGGCCCTGGAAGAAGGAGCCTCCGTATGCGTGAAGCTCCCCAACACCGACACCGTGGACGCCACGCTGGAAGGCAAGCTGGTGCATGCCACGGGCACAGCCATCACCGATGACGTGCTGACAGACGACCTCTTCTCCGGTCTGAGCACCAAGGCAATGCGCCTGACCCGCAAGGTAGAATACTACCAGTGGGTAGAGAATGAAAGGAAGGAAAAGAAGAAGAACGTAGGTGGTTCTGAAACAACGGTGACAACCTACACCTACTCCAAGAAATGGGTCAACAAGCCTGTGGACTCTTCCTCCTTCAAGGAAGCCGGCCATGACAACGTAGTGTTCCTGCCGGAAGCCACCAACGCCAACCAGGTAGCTCAGAGCGCCCGCTATGGTGCCTTCGAACTGACCCAGTCCCAGATCAACCGCATCTCCGGCGCCAAGCCCGTGGAGCTGAAGCCCGAGTACATTCCTGACACGCTGAAGGGCCGTGTCACCATCTCCGGCAACTTCGCATACGTGGGCTTCCCCGTGGGCGGCATGATGCCCGGCATGATGCCCGGCATGATGAACAAGATGACCCCTGCCCCCGGCATGACACCCGGCGTGACACCTCCCGGCATGGTGCAGACCGTTGCCACGCAGCCGGTGCCTGTTGAACGCATCGGTATCGTACCGCAGCTCTCCATGGGTGGTTTTGTGACCGTGCCCACCATTCAGCCCAATCGCATGTCTGTGACGAATGTGGACGGTGTGCCTTTTGTCATCACCCCCGATGGCATGCCCACCCCGGTGATGCCCAACGGCATTTACTACGCCGGCAACCTGCATGGTATCACGGAAACTGTTCCGGGTAATGGTTTTGTCTACCCCACCTCTCCCGTTGTGCAGTATGCCGACATCCCCGGCTATGGTTCTCTGCCCATTTTCACCATTGAGAACAAGGCCTTTGTGCGTCTGGCCACCGGCGCTCTGGCTCCCTATATCCGCCAGACTCCCAATGTCGGCCAGATTATCGTGAACGGCGCCGCCATTCCTGTGACCGTGGGCACCACCGCGACAACGCCCGCCCCGGCCTACAACACGGCTCCCGCCGTGCAGCCTGCCGCCGTGCAGCCTGCCGCCGTGCAGCCCGCCATGATGCAGCCCGCAATGGGTCAGCCTGCCACCACTGTTGCCACCGGCACCATGCAGGGCACAGCCAATCCCGGCAATCCTCAGGTGGGTGATGTGCGCATTACCTGGACGATGATTCCGGCAGAAATGCCCGTGAGCGTTGTAGCCGTGCAGACCGGCACCACCTTTGCCCCCTACGTGGCTCAGTCTTCTGCCGCCGATGGCTACACGGTAGACCTGCTTGAAACCGGCATCAAGACCAAGGAAGAAATGTTCCAGAACGCAGAAGATGCCAACACCATGATGACCTGGATTCTCCGCGTTGTGGGCTGGCTCATGATGTACGTGGGTCTGCGCATGGTCTTCAAGCCGCTCGAAGTGCTGAGTGATGTGCTGCCCATCCTGGGTGACCTCGTTGGCATTGGCACCGGCATCCTTGCCTTCCTCATTGCCACACCCGTGGCTCTGGTCACTGTGGCTATTGCCTGGCTGTTCTACCGCCCGATTCTGGGTATCATCCTGCTGGCCGCAGCCGTTGGTCTGGTTGTGCTTCTGTTCAAGAAGCGCGCCGCAGCCAAGGCCGCCAAGGCCGCCGCAGAACCTGCCCCGACGGAATAATCAAAACGATCAAACACTCATCAGCGGGGTGCTACGGCACCCCGCACCTTTTACCCAAAAACACCTCATCGCCATGTCTGTCCGCTCCTCACTGTTATCATTGATGCTTACTGGTATAGCATTTCTCTGCGCTGCTTGCTCCTCTGTGACAGCGCCAAAGCAGGACATGGTGGTACCCGCAGCGATTGATTACTGCAACATCACCCTGGTATGCCAAAAGAAGGGTGAGTCCCAAACGAGCACCTACAAGATGGGGGAACAGGCACCCATGCCCAAGCTCAAGATTTTTACTTATACCCCCATGGGGACACGTGCACAACTTTCCTTTGACGGCGTGGGCGATGGCACCGCCGTGCATTTTGACGGGCAAGTGCAACTCACCGCCCAATCCGGCAGCAGCTACACCTTTGCCCCCCAGGGTGAGGTGATTGGCTTTGAAGGCGAAGCACAAAACAAGTTTGAAGCCTCGCCTGTCTCCCTCATCATCAACCTCGTACCGCCCCCTGCCTTATGATTGTATACGTGAATGATACTGTTGTGCACATTTTCATGGGAGCCACCGCGATTGATGCCGTGCGCCGCTACTGCACCGATGCCGGACTTCCGCCGTGCGAAGGGCCATTTTATGATGCCTGGGGCAATGTGATAGCCACAGACAGCCCCATGTGCGATGGCCGCCACATCTTCACCCAATCTCCCCGCTGATTGTCACACCTTACACCACACATAGCCGACATATGAAAAAAACAAGTTTCCTCTCCATCATAGCGTTGCTTGGCACAGCGTTTGCCGAGCAGGTCACCATTCTGGGTGTCAACGATATGCACGCCAACATCGATGGCATGCCGCAACTGGCTACCTTCGTCAAGCAGGAACGCCAGACTGACCCGGGGCTGCTGCTCATGGCTGCGGGCGACAGCCGCACCGGCAACCCCTACGTGGATAACGGCAACCGCCCCGGTATTCCCATGGTAACGCTCATGAATCATGTGGGCTTCGACCTCTCCACCTTCGGCAACCACGAGTTTGACTCCGGTGCCGCAGCCCTGCGCGACTACATCAACTCTGCCGAGTTCGATTTCGTCTGCGCCAACATCTTCACGACTGATACGCAGGGTATTGACGTGAAACCCTACAAGATTTTTGAGCGCAACGGCGTGCGTATCGGCGTGCTGGGGCTGGTTCAGGTCGGCGAGACCGGGATTCCCGATGCCCACCCGGACAAGTGCAAAGGGCTGCAATTTGCCTCTCCCTATGATACGGCGGCCTGCTACAAGCACCTCCGTGCCTTCTGCGATGTACTCATCGTGCTCACGCACCTGGGCTTTGAAGACGATGTGAAACTGGCTCAAATGTTTCCGGAAGCCGATGCCATTATCGGCGGCCACAGCCACACCCGAGTAGAAAAAGGGCATCTGGTGAACGGCGTGCTGATCACGCAGTCGGAGAACAAGCTCAAGTTTGTAACCCGCCTTACTTTTGACGTGGAAAACGGCAAGGTCGTCAGCAAGAAGTCCGAGCTTCTTCCTCTGACTGACTTGCCTGCAGATGCTGCCACTGTAGAACTGGTTGAGAAAACCAAGTCTTTGCCCTTCTTCAAGCGCCAGCTCACCACGGTGAAGCGCAAGATTACCAGTCGCGAGAGCTTGGGTTGCATGATGGCCGATGCCATCAGCGTTCGCGCAGTCACGGATATAGCCATAGTGAACCTCGGCGGTGTGCGTTTGGATGACTACCCCGCCGGCCCGCTTACGGTGGCAGATGTTTATCGTCTGGATCCCTTTGGCAATGCCATTATCCGCGCGACGTTGACCGGCAAGGAACTCATTGCTCTGATTGAAAGCATACCGCAGGCGGACCACTATGGGGCCCCCTGTGTATCCGGGATGACCTACAAGTGTGTGAAGCCCTCAGCAGAGCTCAAGCCCATGCGCGTGACTGAGGCCAAATTGGCAGACGGCACGCCGATTGCCCCCGAAGCCCGCTATACAGTGGCTTATAATTCCTACATTGCCTCTGTCGCTCCGGCCAAGCCGGCAGACGCAGGCATCGCTATCGACAGCGATGGTGCCGAATGCCTCATCCGCTTCCTGGAAAAGAAGGCCGAGGTGGACTATGAGGGTGTTTCCCGCGTTGATGTAACCATTCAAGATTAACCGTAACCCAGCTTTCTCATTATGAAAAAATCCATTTTCTTCTCTCTTCTCGGGTTGCTTGGAACGGCTTTTGCCGAGCAGATTACCATTTTGGGCATCAATGACATGCATGCAAACATCGACAGCGTGCCCCAACTGATGACCTGCGTGCAGCAGGAACGCGAAAAAGCCCCGCAGCTTCTGCTGTTGTCTGCCGGCGATAATCGCACCGGCAATCCCTATGTGGACTGTGGCGACCACCCGGGTGCTGCGATGATTAAGCTCATGAACCACATTGGTTTTGACTTATCTGCCCTGGGCAATCATGAATTTGACGGAGGCCCCGCCGCACTGGCATACTACATTGACTCTGCAAACTTTGAGTTTGTGAGCGCCAACGTCTTCCCCTCCGACAAGCACAACATCCAGCTGAAGCCCTACAAGATTTTTGAGCGCAATGGCGTGCGCATCGGCGTGCTTGGTCTGTTGCAGGTCGACGCATCCGGGCGTCCGGATGCTCACCCGGACCAGTGCAAAGGCATTGGTTTCCTGAACCCGCTGGAAGTGGCACCTCAGTTCCGTTATCTCCGCAGCCAGTGCGATATCCTCATCCTGCTGACTCACCTGGGCTTTGAGACCGATATTGAGCTGGCCCGCCTTTTCCCCGAGGCCGATGCCATCATCGGTGGCCACAGCCACACCAAGGTTGAAAAAGGCCATGTGGAAAACGGTGTCATCATCACGCAGACTCAAAACAAACTCAAGTACCTGACTCGCCTCACCTTTGAAGTGGAGAATGGCAAAGTCACAGAGAAAAAGTCTGAGTTGATTCCCCTGAAGGGTTACGAGGCAGACGCCGCCACCAGCGCCATGGTGGAGCAGATTAAGGCTCAGCCTTTCTTCAAGCGCCAGCTCAGCACGGTGAAGCGCGACATTGCCCGCCGAGAGAGTCTGGGCTGCATGATGGCCGATGCCATCCGCAGCTGCGTGAAGACGGATATTGCCATCGTCAACATGGGCAACGTGCGCTTGGATTCCTTCCCGGCCGGCCCCATCACGGTGGCAGATGTGTACAGTCTCGATCCCTTTGGCAACGATACCGTACGCATGACCGTCACCGGCAAGGAACTGCTCCGCGTGCTGGAAAACATCACACAAAATGATGACCACGGTGCCCCCTGTGTTTCCGGGATGTGCTACAAAGCCACCTGGCCTGCCGGAGCAGACCGCATGCGCGTGATTAGCGCCACGCTGGAAGATGGCACACCCATCAACCCCGAGGCCCGCTACACCCTGGCCATCAACTCCTACCTCTGCGCTACCACGGAGGCCATGCCCGAAGATAAGGGAGAATCTGCGCACATTGATGGTGCAACCAGCATGATTCGAACCTTTGAGACCATGACTGAACTTGACTATGCCGATGTTTCCCGCGTGGAAATGACCAAAGAATAAACCACACCCCCCATACCGCATTTATGGCCAAACAAAAAGAGGATAATGAGAAAGAGCCCAGCGGGTTTGAAATCTTCACCCATTACTTCAAAGAAATTGCAGGCGCCTTGCTGTTGATTGGTTTCGGCTGCGCTTTAGCTTATTTTGCCGATGACATCAGCGCATGGTTCGGCGATATGGTGCAAAATGCCTTCAATGAACTTCTTCGCATGATGGGCTACGAATCTCCCGCTTAACTTTCACCCCTAATCTCATACTATGAACAAATACGCATATATCACACTGGCGCTTGCCCCCATGGCATGCATGACTGTGCAGGCTTCTCCCGAAGTGACTGCCCAAGATACCATCAAAGCAGCCATTACCCAGCTGACAACCCAGCTCAGTGGCGCTCAGGATAAGGACCTGGCTACGCTCGTGGCTGATCTGGACGCCGTTCTGTCCAGCTGCACACCGGGCATTCTGCAGGCTCTTGAACCGCTGACCGCAGAACAGCGCATGAATGTCATGGCCGCCATCTCCGAGGCTGCTGAAATGGGCGCTCTGGCCGAGGCTGCCGCCCCGCTTTCCGAGGGTAAGGCTGCCGCCGCCGTCATGCCCGCCATAGCCGGCGAAGAAGACCCCATGGTCCTGGTGAACACCCTGTCCTACAAGACCAAGATTCAGCTGATTGACATCACTGCCAATCTGCTCAAAATCAGCATTGCGCTGGGTCTGGACAGCCCCGCCATCCTGGGTTCTTTCACAGGTGATGGCGAAGAAGAAGAAGTCATGCCCGCCTGCGGGGAATAACACAAACTCAACGGAGTCCCGTCTGTCTCCGCTTCCGGAAACAGACGGGCTCATCGTTTCAAAAAAATCCATCCGTGATATACAAAGCCATCCTTTCCTCGCTCCTGCTTGCCCCCCAATTTCTGTGGGCGGCTCAGCCCGTGTCCACCATGTCAGGCCGGAGCATCAGCTTCAATATGGAGGAAGTTCATGTCGCCCGGACAGAGCAGAACTGCCCTGCCGCGGCCCCTTGGTACTTGCTCTCCAACATCACGGATTTTGCGCTGGATTTCCCGGAAAATGATTCTTTCACCGCCTCGGCCAGATACTGCCCGAACACCTGGACGGATGTCGCGGTCACCTATGAGGCAGAGGCAGGCAAACTGAAGCTGCAAAGCAAGGATTTCCGGGTGGATATATCGCTCCACTTCACCAACGAACTCCAAGGCACCGCGGACATAGCCTGGCATGAAGCCGGCGATACCCGCCATTTCCCGAATGTCCCCTTTACCATGCGCCGGGAATCGGACAATGTAGCACATGTGCATCTGCCGATGGAGCAAATCGGGCTGGACCCGAATATGTGGGACGATGGACTGGCAGACATCCTGCAGGAACTGGAGCGAGCCAGCTACAAAGGCACGGCAAAATTGTACCAAAAACGCCTGGTGTCTCTGCTCCCGATGATTATGATGACGTATGATGCCTCCTACACCACACCGGACTACAAAGGCAATACGGCGCTGCATTATGCCTGTGGACTCAGTCACGTAAAGCTCGTACAATGGCTGGTAGACCACGGTGCCGATTTACAAATGTCCACCGATAAAGGCGCTAGTATCGATGCGTGCATCGGCGGTAAAAACGCAGCAGAAATCAAGAAGATTTTGAAAGAGGCCCGTGCCTGGCGGGATACACCCTACCAAGGGCCTGAGATTGATACCGATGGGGCACGCGAAGCCGCAGGATATCTTGATGTAGCATTCAGCGGGTATGAACTGGAATCCCCCCAATTTATCATCCCGCTGAAAGAAGAAAAAGCCGAAGCCTGTGCAAGGCTGGTATATCGTTATGTTAAGTCAGGCAATGGTTTAGCCTCACTCGGCATTTGCCTCACAGACACCCCTGGGGAACTGCTTACACGAGTACTGAACGCTAAAATGAGCGAAGAAATGTTCGTGGAGCGACTGATTAGTGAGCTGAAGAAACGCCGCAAAAAAATGCAGACGGTACGCCGCACGGATGGGCTTTCCCTGGCCATGCTGCCGCACATGATGCTGCACCGGGAGGAAGAGGGCATGTCCTATGACGGCGCCTCGCCCTTGTATCGAGCAGCAAAGGAGGGCAATGTAGAGCTCGTGCAGTGGCTGCTGGAGCACAGCGAAAACCGCCGCATCACCAACGAACAAGGCAAAGAGTGTGATTTCCCTGCCGATGCGCCCAATGCAGCCGCCATCCGCGCCCTGTCATTCGAGCGCACTCCCGTCACCATCGCCCCGGCAGAAATCGCAGGCAAGACATTCACGTTCAACGCACCCGGCCTTGAATTACCACTCAAGTACCAATGGAAGAAGACGAACACCGAAGCCGAAGGTGCCATCAACCCGAAAACTGATTGGTGCATCATCGTACTCAAATATATCCGTACAGGTGACAACACAGCAAAAATCCAACGGCACGCTCAATGGGCTCCCGGTGGGTATAGCGCCACCGGCTGGGCAACACGCGAGTTCGACCTGCGATTCACTTCCCCGGAAGGCGGCACGGCCACGTACACCGATAGTGCCAAAAACGATGACACCCGGACATACAACGGCACTTTTACCCTGAAATAACGCCCCATCCTTTCATCAACCATGAAAACGACGCTTTCTTTTCTTTTTCTGCTGACTTCTACCTGCATTGCATCGTTTGCGCAGCCAGCCCCGCTTTCTATGTCTGGCAAACTGCTTGTCCTGAACTTCCACAATGCGCAGGATGCAACCGCAGAGCGCGGAGAGGACCCGAATGAGTGGAAAAAATGCACTTCCACCGACATGATGCTGCAGTTTCCTGCCGGTGGAGGCAATACATACAGCTACCAGCTGCATGAGCAAACACCCGATACCCCCTGGCCACCGGTAAAAGTCACCTATGTGCCCGAAGACGGCCACATTCATATCGTCGGTAATGACATGCATGTGCTGGTACAGCTTCGTTTCACCTCCGGCAAACAGGGTACGGCTCAAATCGAATGGCATGATGAGACAGGGTCATGGTATGTGCGCGGTGCCAATTTCTCCGTAAGCCCCACACAATCCACGGCCGGGCTCATTACGGAGCCGCAGCCCGAGGCGCAAGACGGAGCCATTCAAACCGTAGACGATGGCTTGGGCGACTTGGTGCGCGAGCTCGAACGCCGTACCTACAAGACGGCTGTGGAGCGCCTGTACCAAAAGCGCTTGCTCACACTCCTGCCTCAAATGATGGAAGGCGGGGATGTCAACAATGTGCTCTCCAACTCCAACGGCACCACCGCTCTGCACAATGCCTGCGGGCTCAGTCACGTTGAAATTGTGCAGTGGCTCGTCGACCATGGTGCCGACCTCAATGCCAAAACCGCCAAGGGTGCCAGTGTGGATGACTGCGTAGGTGGCCCCAACGCCAAGGCCATACGCGCCATTCTGAGTAAAGCTCGCCGCAACCGATAAACCGGCCACCGCCTCTCATACCATAAACATTTTATAATCAATCTAAATATGAAAAAATCCATTCCTATGTTAGTAACACTGCTGGCGTTAAGCTTTAGCGCTCTGGCAGCTCCGCAAACAGCCCCCAAAAAAGATGTAGACTTCGCCAATTACTACCTGAAGGAGTTTGAGGCAGAAGTGAAGCGCGCCGGCGGTAATGCCAATACACTCTTCCGCAACAAGAATGAAGCGCTCAACCGCATTCAGACGCTCATGAAGGCCTATCCGCAGGATGCTGCGGTGCTGGCTCTCTATGAGCGCGCTCGCACAGCCCTCATGATGAGCAAGGGTAACTACAACCAGATTACTCCCGCCATGGTGGCCTACCTCAACAATGAAAAACAACTGCGCGAGAAATATGCCCAGCTCAGCGTGACCAAGTGGAATGAACTGCAGCAGGGTCGCGAACTTATCACCAAGGTGTTCCCCTCTGTCGACCCGCTGAAGTGCACAGAGGAAACTAACCCCACCGATAAGACGATTGTGCTGCCCGGTGTCAAATACCCCGATAACCAGTTTGTGGGCGCATCCGGTGAATACATCGTCGTCGGCAAACCTTCCACCGGCTTCTATTTCGTGAACATCGGTGGCCGCGAGTGGATCGGGCCGTATGAAGCCGTCAAGCGCTTCCGTCGCGAGGTGGATGCCTCCATCGGCGAAAATCTGAACTTCACCGTGCTGGGTAAAATCACCGGTCCGGCATTTGAAATTCCCGGCAACCGCTGCACCAACATGGCCTGGGGCTGGGTGGTGGAACCGGAGGCTCTCTACATCGATGGTCGAGTTGTAGCCACCTTTGATGCCAAACATGAAAAGAGCGGCTCCTTCGTGGAGGAAGAAAAGGTCGCCGGTATCAAGGAAGGCTGGTATACCGAGAAAGATGTGCCGGAGAACGCAACCCCGGAGCGTGTGATGGAAATCTTCCTGGCTTCCATCAAGGAAAAGAACTATGACCTGTACATCAAGTGCATCAACCCCGAACGGTACAAGACCGAAACGGCTGAATCCCTCCTCCGTTACCACTGGGATTTGCATCAGCAGCGTTTGCACGGCGAATATGTGCACGCAACCTTCAGCAATACCAAGATAACTGTGGTAAAGGGACAGGACGAAAAGAATGACCTCGAGAATTTCTTCCTCGATGACGCACAGCGTGACCACCTCATCAAGATGCAGGGTGAGAAGGTGGAGCAGGCTACCGTGACCAGCCAGGCCTTTGACCAGAACGGCAAGCAGGTGGGCAGCAAGAATGTGCACCGCCTTATCCGCAAGGGCGGCGGTCGCTGGTATGTGGATGACTACGAAATCCGCTTCTGATGCATCCTGGATTTTCAATAAATATTTTGACAAAATATGAAGTTAAAAAACGCTATTTTGTTGTTCGCCGGAATTACGGCTTTACTCGTGCCGCAAGTACCTGCAGAAGAGGAAGGTTTCACATTCACGGAAGAAGAAGTGGCCCAGTTCGAGGAAGAAGCTCGCAAATTAGAATCAATTCTTCAAAATGAGTCGGAGTACAAGAGAGCTTGCGCCCTCGAGTATAATCGGCTTATCATGACTGTGGGCAACTGTTTCCGCGCATTCAGAAAATCCGTAGACCCGGCAGAATGCATCGATGAACGCCCTCTTGCAGACATTCACAAACAATACGCTGATGTTCTCATCAGTCAATTCGGCGTGGATCCGGCCACCGGCACCATCAATCAGGGCGCTTTCACTCGTGCGAATCTGGCCAAGGCAAAACCTTTCCTGTCACCGGCCACATACGCGACAATCGACGCAAATATGACCCGTGCCGAAATTATGCTGAAATTCTACATGGGGGGATTTGCCAAGGGCTGCGCCCTCTTAAACAGGGATTTTTATGTGGAAGTGCAGACGGTAGCACGATTGAAGCTGTATCTTGAATCGAGCGAAGCACGAGAAGTAGACTCAGAATATATGAAAGTCTGGGATTTTTTTCACAACAAGCGGGCCTTTGATGATGCAGGTATCGAGTCGTATATCAAACATTCCTCCCACCCACACGAAAATGCCATACGTTTCCTCACGGTCTACGGAAAAAATATAAGCACCTCTGAGCGAAATGAATGGTACCAGGATGTCTGTGATACGCTCCCGAATAACTACCCCCTGCGATATGTCAATATGCGCGAAGAAGGCTGCACCTATACCACCGAGGCCTTTCACCTTCTTTTTTACGAAGGCATGTTGAGAATATGGCCGAAAGAACGCACCGAAGAAGCGATGGAATATGGAAAGTCGATTGTGGATGTTTTCAATACCTCAGCTTTCACCAGTGAGTTCAAGGCATACACCGAAGCCGCGGAAAATGGCCCTAAAGATATTTATACACAGACTTATCATCAACTCAACAGTTATGTTGGCTCACAGGCATCTCAATTCGCTGAGCTACTGTGTGGTTTGGATAAATATATGAAAGATAACACGAAGTTTCTCGCTAATCAGGAAAAATCCAAGGGGCGTACAGTGCTGGACAACGCAAAGGATGCATTAAATGAGCTGAGAAGCACCCTCAAGCGTCTGCTCATGACCGCCGTCGATGAAGTCCCCAAGAATCACCCTGCTGCAAATTATTATTAACATTCACACAATTTTGTTTATAACACCTATGCACCAAGCAAGAAATATATTCTTTGCGCTTTTATGCGGGGGGCTTTCTGTCTCTGCGCAGGAAGCAGGTTTTGACTTCTCCGGGGAGGATGTAGATGAAGGCTATACCTTTACCGAGGAAGATGTGGCAGAGGCAGACGAACAGGAGATGATGGCGCTCATAGGCAATGCCGCCAAGTATGAACAGGCATGCATGGCAGAGTACAACAAAATCATCAACGCGTTCAACAAATGCTTCAAGGAAATACAGTCCACCAATGATGAATTAGAATGTACTGACCATCCGGCACCGGCCATTATTTTCAACAAATATTATAATGAATTAATGGATATTGGGTGCTACGGGACGGGCAGTGGCCAGTTCCTGGAAGGCGTACTCAACCGCTCAAACCTTGCCAAGGCACGTGCCGGCATGGCAGATGCTCAATACAGCAAGTGCGATACGATTATTACGCGCAGTGAGCTGATGCTGCAATGGTATACCGGACCATTCAGAAACGCCTGCCTGTTGTACCATGAGGATTTCATGAAAATGCTGCAGCAATCCGCACGTTTTCAGCTCTACCTCAAGGAAAACGAGAAAATCTGTGACGCATTTCATTACTTGCACGAAGTTTTCAATGCTGACCTTCAGGAAGATAGATTACACACGATTGTTGTAACCTTCCGCAATAACGATACAGCAAACTCGCGAATATTCTTCAATCATTTCCATAATAAAATCAGCACAGATGAACGAGACCGCTGGCTCAGTCATGTGGTACTGGGTGGACGCTCGCATTCAAAATACACCGGCCCGACCTACGGATTGCAGGAAATCACTGAAGATTTTGCACCGTGGCGATTCTTTGACATCCGCAGTGGTAGAGTTGTCCTTTCGTCCTCGTACCTGGCTTTTGAATTGACTTATTACATGGACATACTGGACAAATGGACTCTTTCCTATCTGGATAACGTCAAAATCTCAGGGGTCAATGCCCGTATAGCAGCTGGAGATGCAGTCCGCGAACTGGAAGCCCTGATAAAACAGACGGAAAATGAGGTGCTGATGAATGATAATAACTTCAGGAATGTAGTTTACACCATGGGGAATGATACACTTGCCTGGATGCAGGTTCTGGTTGTCCCTATGGCCAACATGAACGATTTCCTCGATAAAACCGATTTTAAGAAACATAAATCATTCTCCCCAGGTATAAAGCCGTTGTTGGAAAAATTCCAGAAACACGTTGGCACGGCAAGTGCGAAGCTTGATGACATGTATGATTTCGCAGACAAAGCAATTCCTCGCACGCATCAGTTACGCCAGACAGACTAAACCTGTTTTTGCCATTCTCACTATAATTATCTATTTACAATATGAAAAAGTATACTAAAGTAACACTCCTTGCTGCGACTGTCCTGCTGGTCACCTCTTGCGAGATTTACCCGAACGGCTACAGTTCGTTCTCCTACAGCACCAACGGCTACAGCTCTTCCGTAGCCTGGACCGCCGCCAGCTATGATGCCAACGGATTCCCGATTTATGGTTACTCCTACGGGCGCCCGGTGTATGGCTATACCGCGACTGGGTCACCCATTTTCTCCATCAACCTGCTGTATGCCGGTTGCTATGTCCCGAATTGGCGCCCCGCCCCCTGGTGTCATGATCACCATCATTACCCGAGTGGCTGCCACCATGCCCCCAAGCCGCCGAAGCATGAACACGGTCACAAGCCGCACGTGCGCCCGGATATGCATGCGCCCATTCACAAGAATCCGCAGAGCGTATTGGGTAAGCCCCGCCCTGGCACCAAGCCCAATCATGCAACCAAGCCGGTGCAGCGCCCGAGCACGGTACAGCGTCCCTCACAGAACTCCAGACCTACCGTCACGAGACCGAGCACGGTACAGCGTCCCTCACAGAACACCAGGCCCACCGTCACGAGACCGAGCACAGTGCAGCGCCCCACGCAGAGCACCAGGCCCACCGTCACGAGACCGAGCACGGTGCAGCGACCCACGCAAAGCAGCAAGCCCACCGTCACGAGACCGAGCACAGTGCAGCGCCCCACGCAGAGCAGCAAGCCCAGCGTCACAAGACCGAGCACAGTGCAGCGCCCCACGCAGAGCAGCAAGCCCAGCGTCTCGAGACCGAGCACGGTGCAGCGCCCCACGCAGAGCAGCAAGCCCAGCGTCTCGAGACCGAGCACGGTCACAAGATCCGGCTCAAGCCCCCGCCATTCTCGATAATATCACATCAAGGGGTGAGCTTCATGCTCGCCCCGGCACAAGCAACAAACATCTTATCACACGAATATGAAACTCACAAAAACACTTCTGTGTGTTGGCATGGTTCTTTCGCTGAGTTCCTGCGAAATAATGCTGACGGATTTCATGGGCAACTTTGCACCGGCCGCCCCTGTCCAGACAGGCACCAACGCAGCCCAGACCAGCTTCACAAACGGCATTCAATGGCAGCCTGCCAACTATGACTCCAACGGCTTACCGATTTATGGCTATGCTGATGGTCGCCCGGTATACGGCTACACCAAGCAGGGCTCGCTCATTTATCAGGTGAATCACCTATACTCAGGCTGCTACGTACCCAGCTGGGGCACGGGAGCGGCGTACCCGTATGGAGTGATTCGCAGCAGTGCCTCACCTCTGTAATTGCACGCATACCATGTCTCCGGTCAGAACCAGAGCTTGTTATACACTGTGCGGCCTGATGCTGGCAGGCTGCAGCAGCATCACAGCGCCGGATCTGGCCCCGGAGAGTGTCGCAGGCAACATCATCCAGCTGGATGATCGCCACGCGCAGATTTGCGAGAGCCCGACGGGCTCGGGTCAATGGTCTGCATGGGGCGCTTTCCAACACGGATGCAGCCTTGATTTTCCATTCGATGCCAACAACCAATATCGGCGGGGGCAGCATCCCGCCGACTCCACCTGCATGACCTATAAGAAAACCGGGGCAAATTGTGGAGAAATTCGCTATGAATCGGCCGAAATGGAACATACGTGTTACCTGCATTTCGTGACACCGACCTCCGGCACCGCCACGAAAGAAGGCTACGGAGGCGACACCTATTACAAACAACGCCACATTCAATTCCGCATCAAATGAAAAACTACCTTTACACCGCCGCACTTGCAGCTTTGTTAACTGCTTGTACTCCCACACCGGCTGCGCAGCCAGGCTCCCCGCTGCCCACCGCTGCACCCCAAACCATCGGATACGATGCCTATAATGCCACGGCCACCGCATACCTGAAGGAAATGCTGAGCAAAACAGCCAACATCACGACCCACCTGAATGGTAAGGAATACGGCCTTACCGCCACGGAGACGGCTGAACTACTGGCCTTGCTGAACGGTGTGCAATCAGCCACGCAGAAGTGCGCACCGGCCGACTGTTTCTACCTGAATCTGCACGGAGCCGATGGGCAATGGCTGATGTCACTTCCGGTGCAGAATACCCCGGAGGGCATCGTACTGCTGTACCTGAAGCTGCAGGGCAATAATGCCGCAGCCCCCCTGCAGGCCTGGTGGCAGGGTATAAGCAATCGCTTGAGTCTCTAACCTTACCACAACAGGATGGCAAATGGAACAGAAAAGGACGGGTGCATCGAGAAAGTCGGCAAAGGCTGCCTGGGCTTTTTTCTGGGGCCAGCCATGCTGATAGGGGCCGTATGCCTCTTGTTCAACAACGAGGGAGACTACCTCAATACGGCGCAAGCGCTGGATGAGTTGCAACCCCTCGTGCAGCATGTGGAAAACACGGCAACACCCGATACCGCACAGGAGGGTAAACCGGTGCATCTGAGTGGCACAGCCATGACCGACGATGTGCTGACCGATGCGGATTACGGGGTACAGGCTCAGGGTATCACGCTTCACCGCAATGTGCAGTATCTGCAATGGGTAGAGAAAAAGAAAAAGCGTGTCGGCGACGATAAGAAGCCAGTCTTCATGTCCGAGACGGAATACAGGCGAAGCCGCGATGACGAGTGGATATACAGCTATCACCTGGCCTGGGTGAACGAGCCTGTCAATTCCGCGACCTTTCACCACGAAGAATACAGAAACGCCAACTACACCCATTACAAGGCGGATAAACTCAAGCAATATGCCTCCCATGTCCAGCTGGGCGGCTACAAACTCACGGATAGTCAGATTAAACGCATATCCGGCGATGGCATAAGGGTGTCCCCCACAATGGTACCGGAGACCTTGCAGAAACATGCCAAGCTCCACGGGGAGTACCTGTTTATCGGCCGAGCTCCGGAAGGGAGCACCTATTATCCTCTGAACCCGGAGGATCCCAGTGTGGGCGATGTGCGCATTTCTTGGCGCAAAACAAGTCCGAAACGCCAGGTCAGCCTGGTAGCGGTCCAAAAAGGCGATAGCTTTGAGCCCTACACCGCGACCAATGGCGCCGTTGTTGATTTATTCTACACCGATATACTGGGGCTGGCTCAATGCTTCGATGAAGCACGCACAACCAACACCATGAACTTATGGATGGTGCGCATGGGGGGCTGGCTGATGTTTTGGGGTGCATTTGCCTGCATGCTGAAACCTCTGGCCGACAAGGTCCCCGTATGCCGGAAACTGGCAGAAGCCGGGGTCAGCCTCATCTCCCTGCTACTGGGGAGTATCGGAACGCTGTTAACCATCTCTGTATCGTGGTTATTCTTCCGCCCCGTTCTTGCAGCGCTGATATTGGTCATCATCGTCGCCCTCATCTGGTTACTCATTCAGAAACAAAGGAAAGCTTCAACGGGCATTACCCAAAAGAAGTCTAAACAAAGACACAGCTGATTCCCATGAAACCATTTTCCCTGCCATTCATCTTCAGCGTTGCGGCCTGTGTGCAGGCCGCGGTGATGCCGCCGCCATCAGCCGAGGGCTACACCATCAGTGTAGATTTGTATCAGTCCCAGCAATGCAGCACGGAAATGTACCAACACCCGACGGGCTACTGGTGCGACATGCCGCGCACCCCGCTGCGCCTGGAGTTCCCGGCTGGCGGTGGCAATCAATACACGGCCCCGCACCCGCACAACAACACCGACAACACCTGGCCCGACATCCAAATCAGTTACACCACGAATGAGGCTTTCGCTTACGTCAAAGTGGAAAACCCATCATTCAAAGCGCTGATTGTGATGCAATTCACGGATTCCTCAGCCGGCACAGCCCGGATTTATCTGCATGAAAACGGGTTGACACATCATATCCGCCATGTCACCTTCCGCATGGAAAAGCAGGCCGCCCCGTTTGAGCCTGTCACCCTGCCCTCGATGGACGGCTGCGAAGGCGACCCGCAGATGCTGGATGACGGCATGTGCGACATCATTGCCGGGCTGGAAACACTCCGCTGCACATCGCCGGTTGAGCAACTGTATCGCAAACGCCTGCTAATGCTTCTCCCGCTGATTCAAATGAGCGGCAACCCCAACGAAACTACACCGGAAACCAAGGGCAACACCGCACTGCATTACGCCTGCGGCATGGGGCATGTGGCATTGGTGCAATGGCTCGTGAAGCACGGAGCCAACACCAAAGCCGTGACCCACAAAGGAGCTACAGTAGACGATTGTGTGAGCGGGAAAAATGAACAGAAGATTCGCAGCATCCTGCTACAAGCCCGCCAAACACCATACCAAGCCACACCGGAACAAATCGCCGCGAAAGCAGGCAAATGGCTGGAACAAGCCTTCGCCTGCAAGGACATCACGGCCGCAACGGCAGATATCCCACGCGTTGATTCGGAAGCCCAACAAGCCGCAGAAACCCTCTTCCGCTACGCAAAGGCATACAACAAACACCCCTTTGGTGTACACGTACTCAGCCGCATGGGGCGCATGCTCACGTGGGCAGACTACGCTAAACTCACTGAAAAAGAGTTTGTCGATACCGTTTTATCCGAGCTTTACGAGGCCAGAGCCTATTGGAAGCAACAGAAATCCAAACAACCGAATAAATCATGAAAATCAACCCCGTAAAAAAATACTCCGGCATTCTGCCGGCCGCAGCAGCTCTGCTGGGCAGCATTGTGACCAGTTGCGACAGGCAGAATGTGGTGGGAAGTGTCCCAAATCCCAATCCAAAGGATGTGCCAAGTCAACTTCCCGGAGAACCGCCGGAGCTTCCCGCTGATACTACCACAGAGCCGGAGGAATTACCGCAAATGCTCAGCGGTGATGTCCCGGTAGAAAACATACAACAAGACGCCGAATAAACGCCCCGCGCCATCTTTTCCCACGAAAAATGTTGGAACCGCATCGAAACAATTACCGCAGACGATCCCCTCAATATACCCGTATTCCCCTGATACCGGGTATTCTTTACCTGAATCTCAGCCGCAGCGGGGTTTCGCTCAGCTTTGGCAAAAGC
Organism: Akkermansia sp.; assembly: GCA_045650805.1. GTDB lineage: Bacteria > Verrucomicrobiota > Verrucomicrobiia > Verrucomicrobiales > Akkermansiaceae > Akkermansia. The sequence goes on along the minus strand of JAZRRO010000032.1, from coordinate 70,861 downwards.
AGCGTGGGTCGCGCATCCGTCAGCCAACGTGGTGTGCGCCTCAATAAAAGCATTGGTGGATTCAGCATAGGCAAAACTTTCAGCTTTTCCAAAATTGCCAAGCTCTTTGGGCTCGGGGGCAAGGGCAACCCATGACGCCAGCAAACGCCATGCAAAAGCCTTTGATGCTCACACTGTGCCTGACGCACGATTGCACCCTGCGATGCAGCTATTGCTACGCCGGGCGCAAGTATGCGCACGCCATGAGCCGAGAAACAGCGGAGCTGGGCATGGAGGTAGGGCTTGCAGAGGCCATGCGTACCAAGCGAGGGCTGGATCTCTCTTTCTTTGGCGGCGAGCCCATGCTGGAGTGGGAACTGCTGCAACATTGCCGGGCTTATTTGGCGCGACGGGCAGCAGAGATGGGGGTGCGTGTACGCTATGGCATCACAACCAACGGCACCCTGCTCTCGCGCGAGCGTCTGGCCTGGCTGGCCGAGCATGATTTCCTCGTTGGCCTGTCCATCGATGGTTCCCCGGCCATGCACGATACCAACCGCTGCTATGCGGATGGGCGCGGCAGCCACGCCGATGTGGCCAAGGCTCTGGAACTCGTGCGCGATTTCCCGAATTTGCGCAGCAAAGTGATATGCGTGGTGAATCCGACCAATCATCACTTGCTGGTAGAGGGTGTACAATGGTTGCACGCGCACTACAACGGCAACCTGGGCCTGAATTTTGATTATTGGAGTGAGTGGAGCGATGAGCAGTTTGAATCCCTGCAAGCCCAACTGGAGGCCCTGCAGCAGGTCATGCTCGATTCCTACCGCCAAGGCACTCCCATGCACATCGACAACATCACCGGCAAAATACGCACGGCCATCCACCCCGACGACTGCAAATGCACCGAATGCCACATAGGCGAACAGGAAATCGCCATATCGGTCGATGGGCATTTCTTCCCCTGCTCTCGTCTGGTCGGCGTGGGAGATGACCCCAACGTCACCTTTGGCCATGTGAGCCATGGTATCGACCGAGCCAAGCAAAACTTCATCATCGCCCGGCGCGGCAACGCCACCCCGGAATGCCGCATCTGCGCCTTGCGTCACCGTTGCCAGAATGCTTGCGGCTGTACCAACTATGCCGGCACCGGGCACTACAACCAGGTGTCGCCCTTCTTTTGCAATCTGGAGCAGACCATCATCAGACTCGCAGATGAACTTGCGGGAACGCTCTACCGTGAACAGAACCCCGCGTTTCTGAACGATTTTTACAAGGGATAATCACACCGACATCTTTTTCTGCAACCATGAAAAGGGGCTTTCCCGCACGCAGCGAGAAAGCCCCGAAATTTTTCAGGAAGAAAAGGCTATTACTTCTCTTCGATGGTGACCTTGGCGTTGCGGGCCAGGAGGTCGAGCACCTTGGAGGTGATGATGGACAGGCGGATACCGGTCATGCGGTTTTCGCGCTGCAGCTTGCGGATGAAGGACTTGATGTTCTTCTCGCGAGCCTGCTGAGCCATGTTGTTGATGGCGTCGAGCATTTCAGCGTTGGTAGCATCGATGGCTTCGAGGCGAGCGATTTCCTGAAGGGCGAAGTAGACGCGCAGGTTGCGCTCCGTTTCAGCCTTAGCTTCCTCACGCAGGGCATCCATGTCCTTGGTGATTTCGTAGTTGCCGGCCTGGATAGCGGCATAAACCTTGCGCTGGACGGTGTTGTCGTTTTCGCGTTCGATGAGGTCGGCGGGGAGAGCGAAGGTGAGCTGATCGGCCAGCTTTTCAGAAATCTGATCAGCCTTGGCTTCATCGTTGCTGCGCTCCTTGGAGGCCTTCATGTTCTCGCGAACGAGTTCCTTGATTTCGTCCATGCTCTTGCCGGGCAGAGCACCGGCGAACAGCTCGGGAGAAATCTCGGGCACGCGCTTCTCGCGCACTTCCTTCACTACGCAGGAGAAGGTCACTTCCTTGCCGCAGAGGTCGGAGATGGGGAAGTCTTCCTTCATGGTAGCAACGATGTCCTTGGTATCACCGGCAGACACACCGATGAGACCGGCGGGAAGCTCGGGGATGAAGCGTTCTTCCGTCAGGGAGACCCAGTGACCTTCGCGGCCTTCCATGAAACCGACGGGCTTGCCGCAGTATTCAGCCGTGGGCTTGCCTTCGACCGTGGTCTTGAAGTCAATCACCACGATGTCGCCCTCGGCAGAGGCGCGCTCCACCACTTCGTGAGAAGCGGAGGATTCAGCATACTTCTGGAGCGTTTCCATCACTTCATCGTCGGACACCTCGGTGGAGGGAACGGTCACTTCGATACCCTTGTATTCGGGGAGTTCGAAGCTGGGGACGATGGTAAGGGTAGCAGTCAGGACAAGGGTGCCATCTTCCTGCTCGCTGAGCTCGGGGGTACCGAAGTCGAGCACCTTGAGCTCGGGATTCTCTTCGAGTGCCTTTTCCTGCACCTCAGCCTTGATGCTGTATTCGAACTCATCCTTGATAGCATCGGCGTAACGCTTGGCAACCACGCTCTTGGGAGCCTTGCCCGGGCGGAAACCGGCAATGCGGGCATTCTTGACGTAGGAGGAGATGATGCCGTCCTTGGTGGAAGCAACCTCGGTAGCGGGCACTACGGCGTTGAGCGTTGCCTGGCAATCACTTGTCTTGTTGATGGTAATATCCATAATGTTCTGGGTTGGGGAAATGTGTCAATTCGCGCGCAGATTGTAACACTATCTGCACAAAAACGCAAGAGTGTACTCAGGGATGACACAAGTAATGTCACAATCTACCATTACGGCAAAGACACTTAACCAAGCAGCAAATCAAACAAGCGCAGGCGGAGCGAGCCGAAGTAATTGTGCTCACGAAGGCGCAAACGCTCATGCTGCAAACTCACGGAAGGACGCACCAACATGCTGCTCAGGTGGGGCGCCACGCGGGCCTTGAGACGAGCGGGAGCATGCAGACGGGTGTAGGCGGTGGATTCGTGCAAAATCAGCTCGCGCAGGGCGGCCTCGGCCACCGCATCGGCGCTCTCCTTATCCTGAATGGAGGCGTAGGCCGTTATCAGCCGGGAGTACACACCGTGCAAGAGGAGGAAATCTGACTCCAGCGCAGCTACATCCTTCTCCACATGCACCATGTTGAAAAAAGGCTGCAAGGGCAACCAGGCGAGCAGCGCATCCACATCCTGCTCTGAGATGGCCGAGCACTCCACGAGGTAGCGAATCTGCAAGTCATCCACCAGGTAAGCTTGCAGCAAAGCATCCAGCGCAGACTGCACCAGGTAGCGCTGGCGGTTGCCGAGAGCATCCGATGCGAGCAAACGCAGGTAAAGAGTGAACTCCTGCGGGGCTTGCAGCTGCTCCGCCAGGCGGGCACAGGCAAGCAGGTTCTCATCTGTCACACGCTTTCGCTCGGCGTAAGCACGCACGCTGCGAGCCAGTAACACCCGCTTGATGGCGGTTTGCTGCCGCACAAACTCTGCGGCCGGCAAAGCCGCCACATCGGCACGAGCGGGGGGCAAAGGCACCCCCTCAGCCCACACAGCAGCATAGGGTGCTACATCCTGCATAGCGGCTTCCAGGGCACCCGTGTGGGGAGCATTCACCCCTGCCCCTGCGGGAGCGGCGGCGAATGCGCACACCATGGCGACCGGAATCCACTTACGCAGCATCAGAACTCACCCAGGTAGAACTTCTTCTTGCCACGGCGAATGATGAGGACGGACCCCTCAATCGCCAGCTCGGGGGTGACATTGAAAGCCAAATCCTTCACCACCTCGCCATTGAGGGAAATGGCGCCATTGTTGATGAACTCGCGAGCCTCGCGCTTGGAGCCACACACACCGGAGGCCACCAGCACGTCGGGCAGCAGACCGGGGGTCAGCTGCACATGGGGCACATTGCGCATACCGGCCTTGATATCGCGCAGGCTCAGGCTCTTGAAATCACCGGCGAAAAGCTTCTGGCTGATGTCCACGGCCTTTTCGTACTCGTCGGCGCCGTGCAGGTCGGTCACGATTTCGCGGGCGAGGGCCTTCTGGGCCACGCGCTGCTCGGGGTGCTGCACATGCTCGGCCTCGATGGCGGTAATCTCCTCGGGGGTGAGGAAGGTAAGGCGCTTGAGGTAGGTGATGACCTGAGAATCCTCGGCATTGATGAGGAACTGATACAGCTCGTAGGGGGACGTCTTGTTCTTATCCAGCCAGAGGGCGTTACCCTCGCTCTTGCCGAACTTGTTGCCCTGGGAGTCCGTCACCAGGGGCATGGTGAGGGCATACACCTCATCGCCGGTGGTCTTGCGAATCAGCTCGATACCGGTGGTGATATTGCCCCACTGGTCGCTGCCGGCCACCTGCAGGTCGACACCGCGAGTTTCATGCAGGTGCTTGAAGTCGATGGCCTGGATAAGCATGTACGAGAACTCGGCATAGGAGATACCGCTCTCCATCTGGCGGCGCACGTGGTCCTTGGTCAGCATGTAGCCCACGTTGATGTACTTGCCGTAGTCGCGGAAGAAGTCAATCACGTTCATGCCGTTGATCCAGTCGTAATTATTCACGACTTCGAAGCCGAAAATGCGCTCTACCTGGGCCTTGAGAGCCTCGAAATTACGGAAAACTTCTTCCTTCTGCTTGAGTTCGCGCTCCACCGTGCCACGGGGGTCACCAATGAGGCCCGTAGCCAGGCCCACCAGCAACAGCGGGGTGTGGCCGGCCTTCTGCAGGCGGCGGGTGATGAGGAAGCTCGAATAGTGCCCCAGGTGCAAGCTGTCCGCCGTGGGGTCGGTGCCGATATAGAAGGTCAGCCCGCCTTTGTTGAGTTTCTCAATCAAATCAGGGCTGGAAATCTGGTTAATCAAGCCACGCCATTCGAGTTCTTCGTAAAAAGTCATAAGTGGATGCGTTAAAAGGTGCGCCATGATACCACGGGGCGCGCCGGATGTCAATCATAGCAGCCGTTTCATTGTGGCAGCACAAAAGCGCAGAGCCGAAGCCCTGCGCTTTGTGATAAAACGAGCTGTAAGCAGCGGGATTATTGCCAACCACCACCCAGCTGGGTGTAGAGGGTGGGAATGCAGGCCGCATACTGATAGCGGTAGGAAGCCAGCTGCTTCTGGGCGGGGAAGAGCAAGAGCTGGGCATTCAGCACTTCATAGTAGCTGGATAAGCCCTGCGTGTAGCGAGCCTTGGAGAGCTTCACACTTTCCTGATAAGCAGCCACAGCGGCTTCCTGCTTGCGCATGATATCGCGCAGCTTGGTGCGCTGAATCAGCGTGGTGGAGATTTCCGACATGGCGGACAGTACCGTATTCTCGTAATCAGCCTTGGCAGCGAGGAAGGCATCGCGCTTGGCCTGTTCATTAGCCCTCAGCTGTCCGGCCTGGAAAAGCGGGCCCGTGAGGCTGGCACCAATGCCCCAGCCCGTGCGGTGGCCATGGATAGCGTGGCGCAAATCAGCAGAAGCCACACCGGCCGTACCCGTCAGGCTGATGCTGGGGAAATAGCTGGCAATCGCCACACCCACCTCAGCATTGGCAGAGCGCATGGCTTGCTCCTTGGCGCGGATATCGGGGCGGCGAGCCAACACATCCGCAGGAATACCGGCAGATACCGTGCTGGCATTGGCGAAGCCCAGCAGGCTGCCACCGCGCTTGATGTGCCCGGGCATGCGACCGGCCAAAGCGGAGAGCGTGTTTTCCAGCTCGGCAATCTGCATTTCCAGAGAGGGGATTTCAGCCTCGGCAGCAGCCAGAGCAGCTTCGGCAGAGGCGGTCTGCAAGCGGTCTGCCACACCGGCGGACTGCTGATCCTGGAAGAGCTGGAGGGATTCGCGGTAAGATTCCACGGAGGAACGGGCAATGCGCAGCTGTTCATCGAGCATCAGCAGTTGCAGGTAGCCTGTGGATACCTGGCGCAGCAGGGAGGAGCGCAGAGCATTGAGCTGTTCCTGAGCTTCCTCAGCAGAAGCCTCGGCGCTTTCCACACCCTTGCGGGTCTTGCCCCAGAGGTCAATTTCCCAGGAGGCGCTGGCAGCAATGGAACCGGGATTGGTGGTCACGCCACCCATCTGTGCCACACCGGCACCACCGCTCTGGTTCATGCCCTTGCTGGTAGAGGCGCTGTAGCCCAGCCAGGGGAACATGGGAGCGCGGGCAATCGTCACATACTGACGCGCGGCATCCACGTTGTGGGAAAGGGATTCGAGACTGCGATTATTTTCGAAAACGTCATTCAGCAAGTTCTGCAAATTGCTGTCGCGAATGACGGATTGCCAGGGGAGTTCAGCCATGCTGCTGCCGCCAATGCCATTGCCGCGGAACTCTGCGGGAACGGGCATTTCAGGCTTGGTCCACATGGGGCCGAAGGTGCAGGCAGTTGTAAAAGCGGCCGCACCGGCCAGAATCAGTATTGCTGTTTTGTTCATTGTTTTATAGGGGGGGGTAAGAGATTAGTGTTAGTGAGAATCGTTGTTGCCAGCAGCCAGGTACTCGCGGGCACCTACCTCATCCGGGTCTTCCTTCAAATCGTTGAGCTTGAATTTGATACGGAAGAGTTTCATGATGAAGACATAGGAACATGGAATAAGGAATACACCCACCACCGTAGCCACAGTCATACCGGCAACCACCACCACACCGATGGAGTTGCGAGCCAAGGCACCCGAGCCACTGGAGAGCACCAGCGGAATACAGCCCAGAATGAAGGCGAACGAGGTCATGATGATGGGACGCAAACGCAGGCGGGCTGCAGTGAGCGTAGCTTCCATCAGCGACTTGCCACGCTCCATTTCCAGGTTGGCAAATTCCACAATCAAAATGGCATTCTTGGCAGCCAGACCCACCAGCATCACCAGGCCCACCTGGGCATACAGGTTCAGCTCCAGCCCCCACACGTAAAGACCGATATAGGCACCAAGCACGGCGATGGGCACCGTCATGAATACGGAGATGGGGAGCGTCCATTTTTCATACAACGCAGCCAGAATCAGGAAGGCAAAGAAACCGGACATGAGGAAAATCGTGCCCAGGCCGGTACTGTTGCGCACCTTGTTTTCCTGGAAGGACATATCCTGGTAATCCATACCAACCTTGGTCTTATCCATGTTCTGCTCAAAGACTTCTTCCATGGCATCCATGAGCTGCTGGGTGGAGAAACCCTCCTTGGGCATCACATTGAGTTTGGCGGCATTGTAGCCATTGTGATGCATCACAAATTCCGTATCAGCGATATCGTGGATGCTCACAATGGCATCCAGCGGCACTTTCTCGCCCTTCTTATTGATGACGAAGAAGCCCTTCATCTGCTCCAGATCGCGGCGGTCAGCACCGCGAGCCTGCATGAACACCTGCCACTGCTGGCCAAAGGCATTGAAGAAGTTCACGAAGCTGGAGCCGTAATAAGAAGCCAGCACACCGTAGGCATCGCTGATGCTCACGCCGTATTTCTGGCACTTGGCTCGGTCCAGGGAGATATGTTTCTGGGGCACGTCGGCCATCATCATATCGCGGCACATGGATACCTCGGCACGGGCACCGGCAGCTTGCTCAAACTTTTTGACCTGCTGGTACAGGAACTCCACGCCCTGCCCTTCGAGGTCGGTAAGCACCATGGTCACACCATTGGCCGTACCCACACCGGGAATGGCCGGGGGAATCAGCACCATGGGGATACCGTCCAACCCCGCCATGTGGCAACGGGCCTGCATGCGCTTCTGCACCTGCGCAGCTGATTCCGAGCGGTCCTTCCAGTCCTTAAGCTGGACGAAAGCGATAGCCGCACCGGGGGTCTGCACCATATTGAGGATGTTGACACCCACCACGGAGGTCAGATTCTTGATGGCGGGTTCGGGATTCTCCGCAGAACCGGCCAGAGCATCCTCAAACTTTCGGGCCTGCTCCAGAGAGCGTTGCAGGGAGGTCTCGGGCTTCATCACGAGAGCCGCCAGCAGGAAGCCCTGATCTTCATCCGGCAGGAAAGCACCGGGCACCTTGCTGCTCACCGGGCCGATGGCCAACCAGAACAGCACCAGAATGGGCATGGAAATGATGAGCTTGCGAGCCAGACCACCGCAGATTTTGGTGTACACACCGGCGGTGCAATCATAGCACTTGTTGAACAAGCGGAAGAAGGGCTTGAACAAGCCGTGGTTGAGGCGGTATACGAGGAGGCGCAGCGGATTCTTCGGCGCCGTATTTTCCTCTTCCTTGCTCTTGAGCATCAAGGCGCACAAAGCCGGAGAAAGCGTCAGTGCATTGAATGCCGAGATGAGCATCGAAATAGCAATGGTGATAGCAAATTGCTTGAAGAGTGTGCCCGTGATACCCTCCAGCATCAGAGCCGGCAAGAACACAGCAGCCAACACCAGAGCGATAGCCACCACCGGGCCACTCACTTCCTGCATGGCGGCAAAAGAGGCCATGCGGGGATTGAGGCCCTTTTCAATGTGGTGCTGCACCGCTTCCACCACCACGATGGCGTCGTCCACCACCAGACCGATAGCCAGCACCATACCCAGCAAGGAGATGGTGTTGAGCGTGAAGCCCAGCACGGGGAAGACACAGAAGGTCGACACCAGCGACACCGGCACAGCGATGAGCGGAATCACCGTAGCGCGCCAGCTCTGCAGGAACAGGAACACCACCAAGGCCACCAGCACGATGGCTTCAATGAAAGTCTGCTTGATTTCATCAATCGAATAGCGCACAGCCGTGGTTGTATCCAGAGAGCATGTACCCTCCACGCCGGGCGGCAAAGCTTTGGAAGCCAGCAGCTTGTTCACGCGATCCACCGTTTCGATGGCATTGGAGCCCGGTGACTGGAACACCACAATACTGGCAGCCACCTTGCGGTTCAGACGGCCTGTCACCGAATAGTCTGCGGAGCCCAGCTCAATGGTGGAAATATCTTTCAGGAACACCACTTCATCGCCCTTCTGGCGCACAATGATGTTCTCGAACTGCTCAGGCGTGGAGAGACGGCCTTCCGTACGGATGGTCACCGTTGTTTCCTGACCATCGGGCACGGGGTCGGCACCCACTTTACCACCGGGGTTGGTGATATTCTGCTGGCGGATAGCCCCCTGCACTTCATTGATGGAAATGCCGAAGTGAGACATCTTGACCGTGTTGAGCCAAATACGGATGGCATAGCGGCCGGCACCATACACCGTCACTTCACCCACACCGGGCACACGCTTGATTTCATCCAGCAACTTCACCTGGGCGTAGTTGGCCAGGTCCACGGCATCGTAGGAGCCATCGGGCGAAGTGAGGGAGTAAATCATGATGGGCAAGCCCGGCTGCTGGCGAATGGTGATACCGGAATTGAGCACCTCCGTCGGCACCTGGGATTGTGCCTGACCATAGCGCATGTTGGTCAGCACCTGGTCCAGGTCCGTATCGGAACCGGGTTCAAAGACCACCTGCAAGTTGTACACGCCGTTGTTGGATGACACGGACGTCATGTAGTCCATGTGCTGCACACCATTCATCTGGCGCTCAATGGGCGTACCCACCGAGTCAGCCACGGCCTGAGCATCAGCGCCGGGGTATACGGCCGTCAGATTGATGGTGCGGGGGGTAATCTCCGGGTACTGCTCAACAGGCAGATTCAGCAGGCACACCACACCCAACACAGTCGTCAACACAGCAATCACTGTGGCAATGACGGGGTGTTTGATGAAATAAGCACTCATGAGTTCTTGTTGCTGTCTTGTGTCCTTGAGGAGAAAAGCTTGTTACTCGCCCTTGGCAGTGACGGACGGAGTCGTGCTGACCGGGCGGACGTATGTGTACTGACGCGGATTGGGTGCCACCGTAGCGAACCCGCCCTTGGCACCGGCTTTCTTCATCCCCTGATTGGCATTGGCATAAATCTGGGCCATCTGGCCACCTTCCACGATGACGGGCGCTTCCAGCGGGTTGCTGTAGCCAATACCGCTGAGAATGCTTTCCAAGTCCAGCGTTTCACCCTTTTCGTTGATGATGGGGCGGGCCGTCACGGCCTGCATAGGCATTTTGACGGTGGCACCATCGCCATTGGGCATCTCCAGCTCGATTTCCTGCCCCAGAAACACATCAATACCATAGGGCAAGTTATCCGGCCCCACGACATAAATGAAGCGATGGTTCATGGAGGAAAGAATGGCAGCCTTGGGCACCAGGAAAGCATCTTTCACTTCGCTGACCTTGGCGCGAATCTGCACCGAGGCACCGGAGCGCAGGCGCAGCTCCTTATTGGGGATTTCGCCGATAAAGTTCACCGTACCGGTGGAGGTATTCACCTCGCTGTCCATGGTACGCACAATACCTTTTTCCTTGTAGAGTGTGCCGTCTTCCAGGATGACGTCAAACACCGTGAAAGGAGAATCCATGTTCTCCCCGGCGCGGAAGTTCGTCTGAGTCACGATATCCAGCACATGCTTACCCGTCACCATGAAATCCACGCGAATCGGATCAATAGCGCTCATGCGGGTCAGAGTCACAGCACCGGGGGAAACGTGATCACCCAAGCTGACCGTAGCGGCAGAAGCATAACCATCAAAAGGAGCCTTGATGGAGCAGCGCTCCAGATTAATGCGGGCGGTCTCCAGGGCGGCTTCCGCCTGCTTCACGTTAGAATGAGCCGCAGCCAAGATGGCCGCTGTGCGGCGCTTGGCGTGCTCAGCATCCTTAAACGTTTTCTCGGAGACGGAGCCGCTCTTCACCAGCTCCGTGTAGCGAGCCAAATCCTGCTGGGCCTGCACATCGGCCACCTCGGCTTGCAATACGGCAGAGTGGGCTGCATCAAGATTAGCCTCGGCCATATCCACAGCTGCGCGGTAGGTCACATCGTCAATGCGGAACAAAACATCACCCTTCTTGCAGGGGGAGCCATCAATGTAAAGTTTCTCTACTATCTTACCGGACACTTCAGGCTTGATATCGGCCTGCTCCGTACCACGCAACTGACCAAACCACGTAGCATACACCGGCACCGTCTGCTGCTGCAGCTTCATCACCGATACGCCCAGTGGCGGCATCGCCTGCTGTGCCTGCTGGGGCTCACCGAAAAAGTCATTGTAAAAACGCTCAAAGAAGCCGGGCTTTCCATCCTTACTCTCTCCACAGCCGCTCAATCCGGCTACCATCAGGCCGCTCATGGCCATCTTCACTATGATGTTCGATTTCATTTGTATACGTTGATTAAAACTTACCTTGCAATATTGGTGTACATTTTGTGCAGCGCCTGCAAAAGCACACGTTGCTCTTCTTCGCTTACGCCCCGAAGCATCATGGCATTCAATTCATTCACGCTCTGCTCCATATCGTTCTTCATCTGGGCGCTCTTCTCTGTCAGATAGGCATTCTTCACGCGTGCATCCACATCATCGTGTGCCGTCCGTACAAAACCCTTCTCCTCCAAACGTTGCAGCAAGCCTTTCACCGTTGTATGGCTCACGCCCAGGTACTTACCCATATCTCGCTGGGATACGGGCCCGCCACCACAGGCTTCCAAATACATCAGCACCCGGCACTGAGGAGCTGTCAGCATTGATTGCATGCGAGGCGCAAACAGACTGCTCATGCGGTCCGTTATCATCTTCATCATGAATCCTATACTGTGCTCAGTCTCCATGCAGAAATCGCCTGATTTATGCTGTTTTTTGGTTATGAAGCATGCTTCATACCACGCAGAGAGTTTACCAACCGCGCTCCCTCAAGTCAAGGAAAATGGAGGATTTTTTCGTCAGATTTCCGCTTATTTTTCAGTGTGACAAACGTCTGCATTTGCGGAAGTATTCCGCCACATCTTCCGTCTTCACAGATTGCAAATCTGACAGGATACGCTCACGCGCAGCGAGGGCCGCTTCGAGCCCGGCTTCCGGGGTGGGATATGACTTATCGGAGAAATAGCGAACGTAGCGCTCCTTGTTGCGCGTGATACACAGTCGCCAACCGCAAAAAGTATAACCTCCGCCTTTTGTTTTCTCATACCGGCTGATGTATTTCTGCTTTGTCTCCATGCGCACAGCCTAGCAATTTTTCAGGGCTGGGTCAAGCTTTTGTTTGTATTTTTTAATAATTTTCTGGTGTTATTCTTTTTAATTTTCTATCTTTTCAATTTTATTAACTGCACGAGACCATAATGGGGCCGCATAACATGAAATAACATCAACCGACAACGGCCTGGGAGTCATCATCCGACACCAGGGAGTGCAATGCGCGGTGACACGGCAGAAGCAGCTCGGGGTCTGCATCCAAAATCTGAGCAGCATCGCGATTGGCGCGGTGGATAAGGCGGGCATCGGTGAGCCATTCGGCAAAGCGCACCGCACCCAACCCGCTCTGCTCCGTGCCCAGCACATCCCCCGGGCCGCGTAGGCGGAAATCCTCTTCTGCGATTTCAAAACCATTGAGGGTGCGGCAAAGCACCTCCAATTTTTCCCGGCCGGGCTCACCGGGTTTGGATTTGGAAAGGAGAATGCAGTAGCTCTTGTGCGAGCCGCGCCCGATGCGCCCGCGGAGCTGGTGCAACTGCGACAAGCCGAAACTATCCGCATCATTGATGAGCATGATGGTGGCATTCGGCACGTCCACGCCCACCTCCACCACCGTGGTAGCAATGAGCAAATGCGTTTCGTTGGCACGGAAAGCGGCCATCACGGCATCTTTTTCATCCGCGCTCATGCGGCCATGCAGCAGACCCATGGGCTCATCGGGGAAAATGCTTTTCCAATGATCCAGCTGCGCGGTGGCCGATTTTCGCTCCGAGGCCTCGCTGTCTTCAATCAAGGGGGAGACAATGTAGATTTGGCGTCCGGCATCCAGCTCCGAGCGCATGAAAGCCACAATACGCTTGGTATTATCCGGATTGCGCAAAGCGGTGATGATTTCGCCACGGCCGGCCGGCAACTCATCGATGACCGACACGTCCAAATCCCCATACAAGGTCAGCGTGAGCGTGCGGGGAATGGGCGTGGCCGTCATCACCAACACATCGGGATTATCACCGCAGTTGATGAAGGTCTCTCGCTGCATCACGCCAAACTTGTGTTGCTCATCGATGACCGCCAAACCCAGATTCGTGGGGCGATTTTTCTTGTAAAGCAGCGCATGGGTACCCACAATGATGCGGGGACCGGTATCGCCACCCATCTCGGCCAGATAATCCGTATCATCCGCTCTCGAGCCCGTACGCAGCGATATGCGGACGTCCATTCCCTTCAACAAACGGCAGAAGTTGTGGTAATGTTGCTCGGCCAAAATCTGCGTGGGGGCAATCATGGCCGCCGTGTGACCACTCTCCACCGCCAGCAACATGGCACACAGCGCCACCAGCGTCTTGCCGCTGCCCACATCCCCTTGCAGCAGACGATTCATCTGCCGCGGCGAGGCCATATCTGCGCGAATCTCAGCCACACAACGCTGCTGTGCAGCCGTGAGGGCAAAGGGCAGCGAGGCTTGCAACTCCTCCAGATACCCATCGCTCGTGGCGGTGATTTGCCCGCAATGCGCCTGATTCCGGCGGCGGCGCCAGGCCACGCGGAATTGCTGCATGAAACACTCTGCCAGCGCAAAACGCATGCGCGCTTTGCGGCTATCCTCCTCCGCACCGGGGAAATGCAAATCCTGCAACGCCCTGCGATAGGGGTAGGTGGGAGCCACATCATACACCGGCGGGGCAATCTCCGCTGCCAAATCGCGCAGCAAGTTCCACACCAACGCGCGGAAACTGCGCATCGCCATCCCGGAGACGGAGCGATACACCGGCACAATGCGCCCGGTGTGCACCCTTTCCTGCCCCGGCGTGGCCTCTGCCGGCAACGCCATATTCCCCATGGCTATCTCCGCCAGGCGCAGGCCGGCATCTTCTTCCTCCATCACCTCAAAATCCGGGTTCGCCATGGTCAGCTTCCCGCCCATCACTTTCACCTTGCCGTAGATGGACAAATTCATGCCCACGGCAATCAGCTTGGCCACGTAGGGCATGTTGAACCACCGCAGGTACAAACGCGGGCCGTAGGGATTCCCCTCATCACCCACGATGACTTCATAGTACTTCTTATACGAAAAACGCCAACCCGCACTATACACATGCACCCGCAGGCTGTACGTCTCGCCATTCACCAATGAGGCCAGCGGAGCAGAGATACGCCGGTCTTCATATCGACGCGGCACCCGGTGCAACACATCTCCCACGCATTCCAGCCCTGCGGATTGCAGCGCCTTGAGCTCCCTCTCCGAAAGCCACGCCACATCCCTCAGATTTGTATCTGGCAAAAGTGCAGCTGCCTGTGGCATCAGCGGTTAGAGACACCCTTGTTGATGCAGCGGTAGTAATAGTCCACACGGGAAAGGAACCAGGCCCACTTCGGGCCGGGGCGCCCGTTGGTCAGCAACGGTGTGGGGCAATTCTTGCCGGTCCAGTGATAATGCGGCACCACGCGGCGCAGATTGATGCCATAGCGCTTCATCAGCAGCGCAGATAACTTCGCCGTGCGATCCCAGGTGCGGAAATGATTGTGCCCGCGGTTCTCGCATTCGCACATTTCAATGCCGATGGAGTTATGATTACCCGCTGCCGTGCCGGCATGCCAGGCTGTTTCATTCAGCGGGATATTCTGCACCACCATGTACTGGTCTACCGTGAAATGCCAGTTGCGGTTGTTGAAAGCCCCGCGGCACAAGGCGCGGGAGTGCTGCATCGCGGTGGAGGTAGAGGAATGATTCGCCGTGCTGTGAATCGTCAGGAACGTGGGGCGCATGCGGCGGGATTTCTTGCGCTGCAATGAGTTGGAGGGCATCATACGCACCTTGATATTCACTTCTCGCGCCATTTGCCCCAGCGAGCGGGCTACCAAAGGCCCCTGCACCGTCTTGAACTTGTACACCGTCGGGCGTTTCAGGTACGAGCTGCTCCCCTGCTGCTGACAGCCGAGCATACATGCCAGCAGCATGCAAATGAGAGCTATAATCTGACCCCGCCTTACCATGAACTTATATTGCCATGCAAGCTCGCTTTTGGCAAGCCAAAATCTGCCATTATTTTGATTTTTATTTCACTTTTCCTAAAGAAATCGCACCCCCTCCCGGCATGGGAGGGGGTGCGGGCAAAATCAAGGGCTTACCGCCTGCTTATCAGGGCAAGGGGAAAGACTTATTGAAGGCAGAAACCTCGGCGCGCAGAGCGGCGTAGGCATCAGGCGTTGCACAAATCTTCTGGGAGGCCAGAATGGCGAGACAACGGGCGATGTATTCGGCCACCTTGCGCACATCATCTTCCTTCATGCCACGGGTCGTCACAGCGGGCGTACCGATGCGGATACCGGAGGGCTTGGCTGTGGTGCCCTTATCGTAGGGGACGGCGTTCTTGTTCACGGTGATGCCCACTTCATCGAGGGCAATCTGAGCTTCGGCGCCGTTGAGGCCCTTCACGCTCAAGTCAACGAGGAAGCAGTGGTTGTCCGTACCACCGGCCACGATGCGGAAGCCCAGCTGCGTGAGCTTTTCGGCCATAGCCTTGGAGTTCTTCACCACCTGCTGAGCGTACTCGCGGAACTCGGGGCGCAGAGCTTCACCCAAGCAAGCAGCCTTGGCAGCAATCACGTGCATCAGCGGGCCACCCTGCAGACCGGGGAACGTAGCGCTGTTGAGCTTCTTGGCCCACTTCTCCTTGCAGAGCACCAGACCGCCACGGGGGCCACGCAGGCTCTTGTGGGTGGTGGTGGACACGAAGTCGGCATAAGGAACGGGGGACGGATGAGCACCACCGGCCACCAGACCGGCAATGTGAGCCATATCCACGAACATGATTGCGCCCACCTCATCGCAAATCTGGCGAATGCGGGCAAAATCAATCGTGCGGGAGTAAGCAGAAGCACCGGCCAGAATCAGCGCAGGCTTCACTTCCTTGGCCTTGGCTTCCAGAGCATCGTAGTCGATGCATTCTGTCTCGGGGTTCACACCGTAGTGCTCCACCTTGTACTGCTTGCCGGAGAAATTGGCGAAGAAGCCGTGGGAGAGGTGACCACCGCAAGCCAAATCCATCGTCAGGATGGTATCACCGGGATTGATGCAAGCGTGGTACACAGACATGTTGGCCTGGGAACCGGAGTGAGCCTGCACATTGGCGAAATCACAGCCGAAGAGAGCCTTGGCACGGTCGATAGCCAGCTGCTCCACCTTGTCCACCACCTCGCAGCCGCCGTACCAGCGCTTGGAGGGGTAACCTTCGGCGTACTTGTTGGTCAGCACAGAGCCCTGGGCCTCCATCACGGAGGGAGAAGCAAAGTTTTCGGAAGCAATCAGCTCAATGTTGTTGTTCTGGCGCTGGCGTTCCTCTTCAATGTAAGAAGCCAATTCGGGGTCCGTCACAGCCAGGGGAGAACCGGAACCGGCAATCAGGCGCTGCACGTGGCGGCCGCCTTCAAACTCAGCAGTAAGCCAGGTATGCAGCAGTTCATCCAAATCATCAGGCTGGATGAAAGCAGAAGCCAGGCACATCACGTTGGAATCATTGTGCTGGCGGGAAAGCGCGGCCACCTGCGGGGTGCGGGTCAGCGTAGCGCGGATGCCCTTCCAGCGGTTGGCAGCGATGCTCATCCCCAGACCGGAGAAGCAAATCAAAATACCACGATCGGCGCGGCCATCGGACACGCGCTTGCACACAGCATTCGCATAGTCTGCATAATTGCAGGTTTCCTTGCTGTACGTGCCTACGTCCTCTACCTTAATCCCCCAGCCTTTCAGCAGTTCGATAGCAGCTTCCTTCAGTTCCACTCCCTTGTGGTCTGAACCAATGACGATGCGAAGTTCCGTATTCATGTGCGAATAAAACCGTTGCCAGACTGTACCATATACCCGGCCACCTATCAAGCGTTTATTTGTTCATCGCAAGGCCCTGCCCCGCAAATGACGTTTTATTATATTATAAAGCGTAGTAGGCCCCGTAGTATTCTGACCGGAGACTGGCTCCTGACTTATCGTCCTCAACTCATCAATCCTTGGCGGATTTGGGGTCGATGGCATCGCGGAGGCCATCGCCGAGGAAGTTGAGCGCCAGGAGGGTGAGGCAGAAGAAGAGCGAGGGGAAGAGCAGCAGCTCGGGGGAGACTTCCATGCGGTCGGCGCCTTCCTTGATGAGGGTACCCCAGGAGGAATTGGGGGCTTTCACGCCGAGGCCGATGAAGGAGAGGGTGGATTCCGTGAGCATGATGCCGGGCACAGCCAAGGTGGTGTATACCACCACGGTACCCAGCAGATTGGGGGCAATGTGGCGGAAGAGGATGCGCAGGTGCCCCAGCCCCAGGGAACGGGCAGCCATGACGTATTCCTGAGCCTTGATTTCCAGGGTCTGAGTGCGCACGATACGAGCGAGGGTGAGCCAGCCGAGTGCGCCGATGGCAATGAAAAGCGGTACGAGCCCGAGGATGGGCGCCACGCTTTCGCGGCTCCAGCCGGTGGTCTCCACCAGCCAGGCGGTCATATCCTTGACGGGTGCCTCGATGCTAAGGGAGAAGACGATGACCAGCACGATGAAGGGCAAGGCAAAGAGCACATCCACCGCGCGCATCATGAAAGCATCCGTGCGCCCGCCGACGTAGCCGGAGATAAGCCCATACACCAGTCCCACGATGAGCGACACGCCCGTGGCCACAGCGCCCACCAGCAGGGAGATGCGGCCACCGTAGAGCACGCGGGCCAGCAAATCACGCCCGAGTTGGTCTGTGCCGAAGGGATGCTCCCAGCAGCAGGGGCCGGCAATGTTGTCGAGGTTGGTGGTGTTGGGGTTGTCAATGAAGGGGAACAGAGGCAACAGGAAACAGGCCGCCGCCACAAGCACGAGGAACACAAGCGAGGCCACAGCCGCGCGGTTGTTGCGCAGGCGGCGCATGGCGTCTTGCCAGAGGGAGTTACCTTGTGTGTATGTGGGAGTCATTGCCGGAGAAAGGATATCATGCCGTGCCCTGGGCACGCAAACGAGGATTGAGCGCAACGAGGACGAGGTCCACCAGGAGGTTGGCCGCCACGATGAGAGAGCCATAGCAGAAAACCAGGCCCTGGATGAGGAAGTAATCGCGATCAGTGGTGGCATTCACGAAATGCAGGCCCATGCCGGGCACCTGGAAGCAGGTTTCCACCACGAATGAGCCGGTGATGAGCGCCGCAAAGGCGGGTCCCAGATAAGACACAGCCGGCAGCAAGCCGCTGCGCATAGCATGCACATAGAGCAAGCGGACGGGGCCGCAGCCCTTGGCGCGGGCGGTGCGCACGAAGTCCTGTGCCAGCACCTCCACCATGCCGCCGCGGGTGAGACGCGCAATGTACGCTGCATTGATGAGCCCCAGGGTGAGGGCTGGCAGCACCACGCAGAGCGGGTTATCCCACCCGGCCACGCTGAGCCCCGGAACATGGGTGCCCAGCACTTGCCCGAAGACAGGAGCCGTGACAAAGGCGGGGATGCAGATACCGGCCATAGCAGGGAGCATGAGCAGGGCATCCGGCCAGCGGTTGCGGTACCACGCCGCCAGCATACCGGCAGGAATCCCCACCACGATGGCGATGAGCATACCCACGATACCCACTTGCAGGGAAACCGGGAACGCCTGTGCAATGATGGTGGACACCTGCACGCCCTCGCGCACGAGGGAGGGGCCGAAATCCCCATGCAGCAAGATGCCCTTCCAGTAGTTCAGGTACTGCACCCAGGCGGGTTGGTCCAGCCCATAGAGGTTGTTGAGCTGCGCCATGATATGCTCCGGCAGCTTGCGGTCGCCCAGGAAGGGGTTGCCCGGCAGCAGGCGCACGAGGAAGAAGGTGATGGTTTCCAGCACGAAGATGACCAACAAGCCCTGTGCCAGACGGCGGAGGAGGAGACGAATCATGGCTTGGTATCAGGGGTTGGGAGTTGCACGGCATCGAGCGGGTGGTTGTCCAGCATGAGCGGATGCCAACCGGTGATGCCGGGGTGCTTCAGGTAGGTGCGCTCGCTGGTGTAGAGCGGGATGATGGGCTGGGCCTCCAGCATGACCTGCTCGGCACGGCGCAGCAACGCGGAGCGTTCGGCCGCATCGCCACAGACGCGGGCGGCTTGCAAAGCGGCATCGCAGGCGGGGTCGCCCCAGCCGGTGCAGTTGTTGCCGCCACCGCTGCGCCACAGCTCCACAAAGGTGGAGGGGTCCAGGTAATCCCCACTCCAGGAGGAGGAGGAAATATCATACTGCATGCTCTGCTGGGCGGATTTGTAGGCCGTCCACTCGCAGGAGCGGATTTCCACATGAATGCCCAGCACTTCTTTCCACATGGCCTGGATAGTCTCGGCCATCACGCGCTGCACATCGCGGGAGGTGGTCATGAGCTCCAGCACGGGGAAATCCTTGCCACCGGCATAGCCGGCCTCGGCCAGCAGTTGGCGGGCGCGCTCCCGGCGTTCCTGCGCGGTGGACGTCTGCATGAAAGCGGGGGGAGCCGCCGCATAACCGGCCCCCACCGGGGTGAACGAAGCCGTGGGTTTGCCGGCACCGCGCACCACCTTGTCCACAAGCGTTTCGCGGTCAATCGCGAGGGAGAGCGCATGGCGCACGCGCTCATCATTCAGTGGCGGGCGCGTGGTGTTCAGGCGATAGAAAATCGTGCAGTAATAGGGGTCTTTGCAGAAATGCGCAGGGGCTTTCTGCGCGGCATGAGACAGCATCTCGGGCGGCACATTGTTGGTGATATGCAGCTTGCCGCCGTAGTACATGCGGGTTTCGGTGTAGCCATTGACAATGGGCAGGAAACGCACTCCGCGGTTGCGCACCTCGCCGGCGCGCCAGTAGCGCGCATTGGGGGAAACGCTCAGGAAATCATTGAAACGGTGGCCGCTGTACACGTATGCACCATTGCCCACCCAGTGTTCCAGGTGTGTCCAGCGGCTGCGGCGGTCCAGCATGCCCCCCAGTGCTTCAACACGGTGGGCGGGCAGCGGATACCAGGTGTAGTGCAGCACCAGCTGCAGCAAATGCGGCGTGGGGCCATTGAGCGTGAGCCGCAGCGTGTGGTCATCCAACGCCGCCACACCCACAGCTTCCCAGCTCCCCTGCCCCTTGTTGTATGCCTCGGCCCCCTTGAGCGGGTAGAGCATCTCCGCATAGCGCCCGGCAAACTCCGGGTGCAGCAAACGGCGGTAGGCATACACAAAATCATGCGCCGTCACGGGGGAGCCATCGCTCCACACCGCCTCGCGCAGGTGAAAAATCCACTCGCTGGCATCGGCATTGTGTTCCCAGCGCTCAGCCATGCCGGGGTGCACCTGGCCCTCCACGCGGGCATCGGGGCGCACCAGCCCCTCCAGCAGCGCAGAGATGATTTTGCCATCTGCCACAGCCGTGGCTTTGTGCGGGTCCAGGCTCTGGGGCTCGGCGTTGTTGCCAACGACAAGAATGCCCTGCTCTGCAAACTTTTCCGCAGAGCTGCGGCCATCTCCACAAGAAGACAGCACCAACGCACCCATCAGCGCGGCTGTGAACCCATATTTTCGCACGCGCCGCAGTATACCAGACTCCACCTGTTTCCGCAAGTTTTTAAACAAAAGCATGTTGACAGTATACTGCGCACACTGAAATCTTTCATTTAAGTGGCAAAAGTGAAATAAACTCTTGATATTTACACTAAATTGAGTATACTCGCGTGCGCGCCTGCCGGGAAGGCAGGCACAGAACAACAAATCATACTCAACGATGAATAATCCCCGCGTAGCAATCGTCGGTGCCACAGGTGCTGTTGGTGTCGAAATTCTTTCCTGCCTTGAAACCCGCGAATTTCCGCTGGCTTCCCTGAAACTTCTGGCATCGAAACGCTCTGCGGGTAAACAGGTTGCCTTCCGCGGGCAGATGCTTACCGTGGAAGAGCTGACCAAGGATTCTTTCCACGATGTGGACATTGCGCTTTTTGCCGCCGGTGGCGATATTTCCCGCGAATACGCACCCATTGCCGGTGAATGTGGCTGCGTGGTCATCGATAACTCCTCCGCTTTCCGTCAGGATGCAGATGTGCCCCTGGTGGTGCCCGAAATCAACGCTGAAGCAGCATTCAACCACCCCCGCAACATCATTGCCAACCCGAACTGCACCACCATCATCACGCTGATGGCTCTGTACCCCCTGCACCTGCGCTATGGGCTCAAGTCCATCATCGCCAGCAGCTATCAGGCCGTATCCGGCAGTGGCCAGCAGGGCATTCAGGAGCTGGAGAACCAGGTGCGAGCCATCACCAACGGCCACCCGGTTGAAATCTCCACCTATCCCCGCCAGATTGCTTTCAACGTGCTGCCCCAGATTGACAAGTTTGACGCTAACGGCTACACCAAGGAAGAGCTCAAGATGCTCAACGAAGGCCGCAAGATTATGGAGCTGCCCGAGCTGAAGGTGACCTGCACCTGTGTGCGCGTGCCGGTGTACCGCAGCCACTCCATCTCCTGCATTGCCCAGTTCGAGAAGCCTGTGGATGTGGAAGGCGCCCGCTCTTGCTACGATGGCAAGCCCGGTGTGGCTCTCATGGACGATCCCGCCGCCGGTGTGTGGCCGACCCCGCTGGATTCCACCAACGGCGACACCTGCTACGTGGGCCGTATCCGCCGCGATATCGCCATCGACAACGCCCTGAACCTCTGGGTGGTGGGCGACCAGGTGCGCAAGGGTGCCGCCCTGAACGCGGTGCAGATTGCCGAGCTGCTCGTGCAGCGCTGATGAATCCAAGCCCCAACTACCCTTTTTAACACATGGATATCAAGACTCTCATCAAGGAAACGGCCGCCAAGGTAGAAGCGCGTCTCAACGAACTGCTGCCTGCGGAGGATGTGCAACCCTGCACGCTGCACAAAGCCATGCGCTACAGCATCTTTGCCGGTGGCAAGCGTATTCGCCCCCTGCTCTGCCTGGAGGCAGCCAAGGCATGTGGCGCCAGCGATGATGTGGCGCTCAACGCCGCTTGCGCGCTGGAGACGCTGCACACCTACACGCTGATTCACGATGACCTGCCCTGCATGGACGACGATGATTTGCGCCGCGGCCGCCCCACCAACCACAAGGTGTTCGGCGAGGGTGTGGCTGTGCTGGCCGGTGATGCTCTGCTCACCGAGGCTTTCGCCATGCTGGCCAGTGTGCCGGAGAATGACCGCTACAACGTGCGCGACTACGTAGCCGAGTTTGCCTACCAGACCGGTAGTCTGAATCTGGTGGGTGGCCAGGTGCTGGATTTGGAGGGCGAGGGGCGCCAGCTCACGGCTGAGGAGCTGCGCACCATCCACAACGGCAAGACCACCGCACTCATCACCACTTCTCTGCGTCTCGGCGGCATGGCCGCCGGTTGCACCCAGGAGCAGCTGGATGCCCTGACCGCCTATGGCAAGTGCCTGGGCCTGGCATTCCAGATTATTGATGATATTCTGGACATCACCTCCACCCCGGAAGTGCTCGGCAAGAGCATCGGCAAGGATGCCCAGGTGCAGAAAGCCACCTATCCTGCGGTGGTGGGCATCGACGAGGCTCGCGAAGAAGCCCGCGAGCTCACGGCCTCGGCCCGAGCTGCGCTGGATGTCTTCTCCGCCAAGCGCCGTGAGAATCTTCTTGCCATCAATGACTACCTGCTCAAGCGCGATTATTAACAAAGCCCACAGCAACCTTTGCTTTTCCCCCTCCTGCCCCGCGCAACGCGAGGCAGGAGTTTTGCCAGAGTCTTGTATTGACTTTTTGGCGCAAGTAAGGCAGACTGGGCGAGCTACGTTATCATGATTACCTTTACGAACATTTCCGGAGCTTGCGACATCGGCTCCAATAGCTACATTCTGGATATGCACGGCTCCCGCATCGTGCTGGATTCCGGTATGCACCCCAAAAAAGAAGGTAACGAAGCCAAGCCGGATTTCGGGCTTATCGGCGCTGCGGATCCGGATACTCTTTTCATCACGCACGCGCACCTGGACCACATCGGCACCCTGCCCGTCTTTCAGGATGAATATCCCGGGGCAGAAGTCATCATGACCCACGGCACAGCCGAGGTGGGCGCCGCCATGCTGCACAACTCCGTGAATGTGATGACGGCCAAGCGCCTGCAGGACGGTATTTTTGAGTACCCCTTCTTCACCCACGGCGAGTTGGAGCGCGCGGCGCACTCCTGGATTACCCGCCCGTACGGCGAGCCTTTCCGCACAGGCCGCGGGGGCAGCATCCTGGCCACGCTGCACGATGCGGGGCACATTCTGGGCTCCTGCTGCGTGGAGCTGGAAGCAGAAGACGGCACCACCGTGCTTTATACTGGTGATTTGCAATTTGAATCCCAGAGCATCATCCCCGGGGCAGACATCCCGCAAAAGGGGATTGATATCCTCATCATGGAATGCACGCACGGCTGCACCGAACGCCCGGCAGACTACACCCGCGAGGGCGAGCTACTGCGCTTTGCCAAAGCTATCCGCGAGGTGCTGGAGAACAACGGCGCCGTGCTCATCCCCGTGTTCGCGCTGGGCAAGAGCCAGGGGCTGCTGCTGGAGCTGGGGCGCTTCAAGGAGCAAGGGCTCATCCCGGATGTCCCCATCTATTTCGGCGGGCTCAGCTCCAAAATCACCCAGATTTACGATAAACTTTCCGACAACACGCCGCGACTGCACCCCGGATTCCGCTTGCAGGACCATATCGAAACCCACGGCCTGCCCAAGCAGGGCAAAGCGCCGCTTGTGGCCTCGCCCGGCAATATCTACCTGGTCTCCAGCGGCATGATGAGCGAGCACACTGTCTCCTACAACCTGGCCAAGCAGGTGCTCCCCCGCGCCAAGGATGCCATCCTCTTTGTGGGCTACAGCGACCCCGACTCCCCCGCCGGGCGCATCAAGGCTACCCCGCACGGTCAGGTGGTACACCTGAAGCCCAACGGCGGCCAGGCCTACCCCGTGAACTGCCGCATCGAGAGCTTTGATTTCTCGGGCCACGCCTCGCGACAGGCCCTCATCGACTACGCATGCAAGCTGGCGCCACGCACTGTGGTGTTGGTGCATGGTGACCCGGAGGCAGAAGAGAGCCTGCGCGCCGAGTTGGCTGCCAAGCTGCCCGACAGCCAGGTGATTGTGCCCCAGCCCGGCCAGGCATGCAGGCTGGACTAAAAGCCGCACCGGCCACGAGAGAAGATTAAAAAAAGCGCCCGGCAGGAGGGATCCTGCCGGGCGCTTCAATATCTGACGGCTTAGTGCACAAAAGCGGAAGCGGGAATAGGCTCGCGAGGCGTTTGCTTGCCATCATGCGGGCCGCGGTTCCATTCCAGCTTGATGCGACCGGGAGCGGAAGCGCCCTGCACCACGGTGATGGTGATTTCATGCAAGCCAGCCTTCAGGGGGATGCCTTTCTTGCCGGTTTTGGCAACATCCAGCTCCACGGTGTTGGAGGCGGCGGATTCCGTGGCGGTTTCGCCGGGCACATAGTTGCTATCCGCATCGATGAGGTGGAAGTTGTGCATCTTCACGAAAGCCTTGCTGCCGGGCACCGCATCCAGCGTGAGGTAGAAATGCCAGTGGTTGCCATCCTGCGGCACGTTCAGGTAGCCGCGGAACTCCGTCACAGAGCCGGCGGGCAGCAGCGTATCGCCGGGCTGGGCAATGACAGGAGACACCTCGGTAAGCTCTGCGGGCAAGCTGTTGTAAGCGGGCACCCAATCCACGGCGGTCTTGCAGCTGCGCATCTCCAGACCGTGGGTCACCGCAGCCGACTGCGCAGGCACCAGGGTCATGTCATAGCTGCGGAAACCACCACAGCCATTGTTGCGGCGGGGGGCGTTGGGGTCGCGGTGGTAATCATAGGCGCGGCGGTTGTAGAGCGCCAGGCTGCGCATCCAATCCTGCGTGGGCACGCCGGGCTGGGCAGCCAGATTCTGCGTTTCGTGGGGGTCGGCAACTGTATCGTAGACTTCAAAATCTTCCTGAGCGGTCTTGATGCCGGTGCGGATAGCCTTGAGCCAGCCTTTGGCATCCGTATGGAACATCAACACCTGCTGCTCGCCGCGCGGCTTGCCTTTCTTGTTGGCGGCATAGTCGCCATACTGTGCCATGCCACCCGGGAAGAAGTATTCGGCATACAGCACGCGGTCGCGCATGCCTTGCTCGGCCCCGGCTTCGCCCTGCAACAAGGGCAACAGGGACACGCCATCGCAGCGCATCGGCTGCGGCACATTGGCCATATCTGCCAGCGTGGCCATCCAGTCCTGGAACTGCGTGGGCGTTTGATCTGCCAGGCCACCCTTCACAATGCCCGGGCCATAGACCACACAGGGCACGCGCAAGCCGCCATCCCACACATCGCGCTTGATGCCATCGTGATTGCCGTAGCTGCGGAAGAAGGAAGGGTCCTGCGCCGGAGCGGGATGCCCGGCAAAACCACCCACGGCACCCGGTTCATCGTGAGCGCCGTTGTCGCTGGTGAAGATGATGACGGTGTTCTTATCAATCTGCAAATCCTTGCACAGCTGCACCAGGTCGCCCATGGCTTCATCCACGCGGGTAATCATGGAAGCATGGCGGCGAGCAGTCATGAGCTTGTGTGCAGCATTGTTGCCGTAGCGGTTCTTGGCGTAATCTGCCCAGTCCTCGCGATACTGAGGGTGAATGTAGGTATCCCAGGTGGCGGCATCGGCCGTATTAATCATCTTGCCGGGGGTGCCGAGCCACTGCACACCACCCTTCAGACCACCGCCGGCGGGGTAAGCTGCCCCGGGAATGCCCAAGCGTGCATGCGGTGCCACATAGGTGAGCGCCAGGAAGAAAGGCTTATCCTTATCAACCGTTTTCTGGTCTACAATCCACTTTTTGGCGCGGGCGGTGAACAAATCCGTGCAGTAGCAACCATCCAGCTGGTCGGTAATCATCTCATCGCCATCCCAAATGGCATTGCGGTATGTCTCGGGATCGGCGTTGCTCTCTTCCTTGGGGTAATGGCGGTGCCCGGCCAGGTGATTGTTGTAGCCAAAGAAATAATCGAAACCGCGCTTGGTGGGCCAGGCGGGGCAAGTGTCGGGGGTGCCACCGCTCTCGCGGCCACCACCGATGCCCCATTTACCGATGAGGGCTGTGCTGTACCCGGCAGCTTTGAGCACGGAAGCCACGGTGTGGCTATTCTCCAGCGCAGCGTCAAAACTATTGTTGCGAATCACTTCTGCATGGCCCTGGTGCACACCGGTGAACAAGCTGGCGCGCGCCGGAGCACACACAGGCGCGCTGGTGTAGTGGCGCAGCAGCTGGGCACCCTCACGAGCCAGATGATTCAGATTCGGCGTATCAATCTTAGGTGTCCCGGCATGCTCTGCTGCCTGATTCAACCCGAAATCTCCCCAGCCCATATCATCAACCAACACCAAAATAATGTTGGGCTTGCTCACGGGCTCTGCCCCCATGGCCAAGGCACAGCTCATCGCCATGCCCAGCACGTATTTCACAATGCGCTTCATGGTAGAAACTCTACCATGAAGCGACAAAAACAACAAGAGCAAAAGCGCGTATCAACAAGAGCGCATATTGCGGATGATGAACCAGGCCACGAGCGCACTGCTGACAGCAAGAGCGGCGCACTGCATCTGGGTGGACATGCCAACCATGCGCATGGCCCCCTGCACCACCACAGACATGATGCCGAGGAAACAATCCACCAGATTGCCTGCGGCAATCACATCGCCGCGCTTGTCATCATCTGCCCTGTCCTGCAAAAGCGCATTGAGCGGCACGAGATACCCGGCAGCGGCCGCACCGGTCAGCGATAAGGTGGCATAGAACAGTGTGCTGCCATAGGGGGCAAAGGCCAGCAAAGCACAGCCCAGCGTCATGCCGATACCGCCCACCGTGGCCACCCAGGTGCGAATCTTGCCGGCACAAATGATGGACGCAAGCACACCGCCCACAATGGAGCCGCCGCTGATCCAGGCAATCAACAAGGCGGAATCCTTTTGCTGCCCCAGCACGGCCATGAAATCGGCTCCCTGCTCCACCGGGTGAGCATCTGCCGCCATTTGCAGGGCGATGAGCATCATGGTGCCGGCGATAAACCAGAAATAGCCAATACCCACCTCGCTGTTGCGCAGCACCTTGTTATTCCACAGCATGCGCAGCTGGGAGAAATGCTCCCACAGCAGGCTCCAGGAAAAGGGGCGGCGGCTCTGCGGCTCGAAACGCGGAATCGTGAGGCTGAGCAAGAACACCAGCACCGCACCGGCGGTGCAGCACACGCAAGGCCAGGCTGCGGCCTCCCAGCCGGCTCCCGGCCCCCACTGGCAGAGCAAGCGATACACCAGGTACAAGGCACCAATCTGCCCCACCAGCAAAGCCAGCATCGAACTGATTTCCAGAATACCGCTGGCGAAGCCGATATTTTCCGTACCCACCATATCCTTCACCAGGCCCTTCTTGGCCGGGCTGAAAAACATGGCCTGTACGCAAAACACGGTGAAAAAGGCGACAGAAATCCACAAGCTGTGCATAAACAAGCCCACGGACATGCCGATGAGTACAGCCACCTGCAACAACACCATGGCTTGCAGCAGGCGGGTCTTGCAATAGCGGTCGGAAAGCCAACCGGCCATCGGTGAAAAAATCACAAATGGCAGCACAATGAGGATGGACAGCGGGTATTGCAGCATCTGCCCCATCCAAATCCCCAAAGCAATCAATAAAAATTGAACCCCCTTTTCATTGAGGGAATTCATAGATTGTATCACGACCAGGCTCCAGAACGAACCCCATGGCGTTTTTCCTTTTTGCGGTGTACTCATCTTGTTTATCAGGCACAGTACAGGCCAGGCCCGCGCAACGCGAGCCTGACCCGTGAAAAAGCGTGAATGTTACTTCCAGCCGTTGTCTTCCATGAAAGCAGCGGCATTTTCATGCCCCTGGCGGGCAGCCATGGAGACCCAGTAGCGGGCTTGCAGCTCGTCCTGGGGTACACCCAAACCGTGGTAATAGCAACGGCCCAGGTTGTACTGGCCATTGGCATTGCCCAAATCCGCAGCAAGGCGGAAGCAGGCGGCGGAGCGGGCATCATCCTTGGTCACACCCTCGCCATTGCGGTAGCAAAGGCCGAGGTTGTTGTAGGCGGAGGCATCATTCTGCTGAGCGGCAGCCGTATACCAGCGGAAAGCCGCATCGAAATCCTGCTTCACACCGGAGCCGGTAGCATAGCAAGTACCCAGATTATCCTGAGCATTGGCATTGCCGGCCAGAGCGGCCTTGGTGTACCAACGCACGGCTTCTTCCATATTCTTCGGCACGCCGCGGCCAAAATCATAGCACTTGGCCAGCATGAGCTGGGCTTCTGCACTACCGCCGGCAGCAGCCTGGCGGAAGTAGGACACAGCTGTTTCATACTGACCGGCATCGTAGAAGCGTGCGCCGGATTCATACTGCTTGGCCGGTGTCTCGCATGAGCTTAACACCGCCGCAGCCAATACTGTAGCGAGAAGAACTTTTTTCATAGCGTGTAAAGTATGGGGAAAGATTAGAGAGAAAGGAGATAGCGCTCGGCCTCCATAGCAGCCCAGCAGCCCATGCCGGCAGCAGAAATGGCCTGGCGATAGACGGGGTCGGCCACGTCGCCGGCAGCGAAGAGGCCCGGAGTCTTGGTAGCTGTGCCGCCATTGGTGCGGATGATGAACCCTGCACCGTCCACATCAACCAAGTTGCCGAGGAAAGCGCTGTTGGGCGTATGGCCGATAGCCATGAAGACGCACTTCACGTCCAGCGGGCGCTGCTCGCCGGTCACGGTATCCTGAAGGGTCACAGAGCAAAGCTCACCGCTCTCATCAGTCTGATAAGCTGCGATGGTGCTGTTCCATACGGGTTCAATCTTCGGGTCGTTGAGCACGCGCTGCTGCATGGCCTTGCTGGCACGCAGCGTATCGCGGCGGTGAATCAGGTAGACCTTGCTGGCAAAGCGGGTCAGGAAGGAAGCCTCTTCGCAGGCGCTGTCGCCACCGCCCACCACACACACGGGCACATCGCGGTAGAACGCACCATCGCAGGTGGCGCAAGCCGTCAGGCCGTGGCCGATGAGTTCCTTTTCACCGGGCAAGCCCAGATAGCGAGCTGTAGCACCCGTGGCCACAATCACAGCCTGGGCCTTGTAGGCACCACCGGAAGTGGTCACCACAAACAGGCCGGTGCAATCCTCGCGGTGCACGGAAAGCACATCCTCATAAGCATAGCGGGCACCGAACTTTTCAGCCTGCTGGCTCATGTTGAACATGAGCATGGGGCCATCGATACCTTCGGGGAAACCCGGGAAATTTTCAATCTCAGTTGTTGTGGTCAGCTGCCCACCGATTTGATTACCGGTAAACACCAAAGGTGCCAAATCAGCGCGTGCTGCGTATATCGCCGCAGTGTAGCCTGCGGGACCAGTGCCGATAATAATCAATTTCTCATTCATCGCTGCCATGGTATCACACGCGCGCCTACGCGCAAGCACATTTTTCGTCAGTTCCGCTTTTCTTCCGCCATGATGCAAAAAACTCGCTTCCCCCACCGGAGGGAAGCGAGCTTGTCTTAAATTGTCGGCATCGTCATCAGATATCCCAGGAATCCAGCCACTTGAAGGAAACGATGCGGAACTTGCGGCCCATGACCTTGTTCGCGCGGGTGAGCCCCTTGCCCTTGCTGCCATCGGGTTCGTACTCGCGGTCGGAAGGCATGTTGGTGGGGTCCACATAATCCATGGTACGCTGCACCACAGCCTCGCACCAGGCCTGAGCCAGGATAGCGTTGCGCACATTGCGCACGCAGCCGTATGCACGCACGGTGAAGGTATCATCGCGCACGGTCAGGATGTTGCCGAGAGAGGCCAGCACGTCACTCTGAATCAGGTAACCGGGAGCAGCGGTGTACAGGGAACCTTCTTCTGCCTTCGGGAAGGAGAACAAATCACCGGCACCGGGCTTGGGCACCTCGACCTCATCAAAGAGGCGGTTGATGTCCGTCTCGTCGATAGCGGCCTGCAGAGCACCCTTCAAGGCCTCGTTGGAACCAGCCTTATCCAGACGGCGGTTGATGAAGTCGGACATGTTGAGGAAGGGCCCGCGCTTGCGCACCTGCTTCACCATCTGCTTGGCCAGCTCGCGGATGGATTCGGGTTCCAGCATACGCACCTCGCCCCAGGCTGCAGCTTCACCGCTGCTCTGGCGCAGAGAGGTAGAACCCTGCATCATGCTGTAACCGCCGAGGGAATCAATACTCTTATCCGTGGTCGAAACCATGAAGCGAGAGAACAAGACCTGGCTCTCGGACTTACCGGCTTCCACCAGACCCAGCTTCTTGTCGGACACGTTGGTCACCAGCTTGCGCTTGGCCAGACCCTGCAACACAGAAGCCCAGGCTTCCTCGGAAATGGAGTTCACATTGAAACCACCGTCAATCATCAGGTACTGGGCAATGTGCTTCCAGCCATCCTTTTCCATGATGCGCTTGATGATTTCAGCGTCCTTGTAGGGCGTGGCAGACTTCTTGTAGCGGGACACCGGCAGGGGTTCCTTGCCGCTCAGGAAGTCTTCCAACACTTCCTCAGCCTTGCGTGCAGACTTGCCCTGATTGGGCATGTCGGACACGGAGGAGCAGAACCAGCGATCCCACATAGCATCATTGATGAGCAGACCGTGGTCGAAGAAATCGCTGAAAATCTGGCCATTGGCACCCACAACGGTAGAAATTTCATTCTTGTGGAAGGTGTACACATCGCCGGGGGGCAAGCAGGGGTCAGCAAAGGCATTGCCGATACCCACACCGGGCACACCGCTCTGGTACTGCATGGTACGCAGCATGGCCTGGTTCACAAACTCACCGGAGGCTTTCACCTCGTACCAACCGGGCTGCAAACGCATACCGGCAAAACCGGCCAGAGAGAACGGGGGATGCACGGGCAGTTCCAACACGGAAACGAACGAAACCTGCTCACCCTCGCCGTTGATACCCAGAATACCATTGCGACCGATGTTGTCCATGGGGGCTGCGCTCAAGCCACCGCCGACGTTAAGAGAAGCCAGCTGGTAGGGGTGATACTGGCGCTGCTGGTCGCTCGGGCGAGTCAGAGCACCACCCCAGAATGCAGGGCTGGAATGCTGCCACACCTTGGTGCGGTAGTCCTTACCCTCCAGGATATTGGAGGAGATGCTGGGGTTGGCAGACTTGGCCACCACACCTACTGCGGCAATGAAGTACGGCACCGTGGCATCGCGCTGGGAGCCATCTACCGACCACACAGCATCGTTGCGGTTTTCGTCGCAAAGCACGGTATCAAGGCCTGTATCTGCCGGGTCATACCAACCCAGCAAGAAACGCTGCGGGCTCTGACCGCGCTTACCTTCGGCCGTATCACCGGCACTGGCAGCACCCATACCGGCATAGCCATTGAACACGGTAATACATTCACGCTGGCGCGGGGAGAACCACCAACCATCGGGGTTGTAGGGGTTACTTACGCTATCCAGACCGAGGCGCAGACGCACATGGAACTTACCGGCGGAAATATTGGTACCGGAAGCCACACCTGCCGTCTCCGGCTGGCCGCCCGTGTTACTGTAGAAGAGAGCCTTGTAACCGGCAACAGCGCTGGGATTGTAGCCGGGCACCCAGGGGTTATCGAACTGACCGCCCTTGTTGGTACGGGCATTGGCGTGCGAGAAGAAGAGGATTTCGCCCGGGGCAAAGACAATATCATCATTAGCGGCACCCACGCTGGACAGGAAGTAGTTACCCCAGTCCTGACCGAAGCCGGCATCGCCCGTATTCTGAGTCATGGCATAATGGCTCCAACCATAATTCCAGGTATTAGCCTGCTGCACAGCGTAGGTCTGCAGCCAAATGTTCTTGTACGGCACAGACTGAGCCCAGAGCTGATTACCACGAATCTTCATGGGCACGTTGTAGGGGTTCCACCACAGGAAAAGCGGGGAGAAGCACATACTCAGTCGGTAGGCCTTATCCTTTTCACCCCAGGGCTGTTTGGCGTTATCTTCTTCCACCAGACCGAAGGTACTCATGTAGGCCAGCATCACAGGCGTACGGGCATAACCGGCGGCCGTACTGCCCTGCTCCGTCATGGTACGGGAGCTGTACAAGGAATCCAGCGTCAAGCCATTGGGATTCTTCTCGTAGTTGGTGGATTGGGAGCGGATGGCAGCACCGCTCATACGGGTGTAAGCATCATCCACCTTCCCCAGCAAACGAGCAGTGTAGTTATCGCTGTCATTGGCTTCGCCATTGGGCCAGCAGTTGTAATAAGCATGCAGCACCTGCCAGGAACCGATGGGCATATTCTTCTCGGTACCCACGGGCACTTCCTTGCCTTCAGCAATGGGGCAATCCTGATCCGAACGAGCAGCGAAATCAGTATCTTTCAGGCTCTTCTTGTTGAGCAGCAAGCACAAGTCTTCCTTGAAACCACCCGTTCGCACGTTAATCGGCAAGCTGTACGAGGTGGTTGTCACGTCGAAGAAATAGGGCATACCGGCGGATTGGGAGGAAGAGCCAATCAGGGGAATGCTGTTGAGCGTGAGCAACTTCTCAGGCTTTTCTATCTTCATCGGCACGAAGTCCAGATTCTCGCTGTCCACAAACATGGGGCCGGGGGTATCCCATGTCTGGCGCAACACATCCAAGGGCTCCGTTGCCTCTTCGCGGTCTACGATAGAAATCTTGCTCTTCTGGTTTTCGCCACCTACCCACCAGGCAAAGCTGGCTTTGTTCTTGCCGGAAGACGGCATGTTGAGCAAATCTGCATACACATAGTGGCGACCGGTCAGGCGCTTGCCCAGGGTACCCTCGCCCACCAGGCAAATGCGCTGGCCGGGCTTGCGCGTACCGAGGTCGCTCACGGCCTGCATCTGGCGCAGCTCCGAGGGACGGCGGGAGGAAATCAGCCATCTGCGGAACATGGATTCACGGCCGGGACGATACGTCTCCTGAATGCCATCACCCTTCCCGTCAATGGGCTTGCCATAAATGGGACCTGTCCAGCTATCCCACACACCAAGAATGTGTTGCGATACACTACCCTCGGACTCTGAAATGATACCGGAACTGGCAGACACGCGGCGGTCCGGCCCCATTTCCATCTGCAAATTGGCAATAGCATCATCCAGGCCAATGAGCGCCTGTTGGCGAGCCTCTGCCTGCAACACCGTCTGCATGGCAATGCGGTTCTGAGAGGAAGCCATGGCCATGATGCCTACGGCTAAAAGTGTCAGAAGCATCATCAGCGTCAGCGATGCAATCAACGCAAAGCCATGCTTCTTTTTCTTTATCAATCTTTTATGCGGAAAACTTGCTCGTTTGATTTTCATACACTAATCAACAGTACCTTACCACTATACACCCCAAAGGGCGCACGTCAAGCAAATTCGAGGCTCCAAGAGGGCAAAATTACGCGCTTTCAACACGAAAAAACCCACCGGTCATTGGCCGATGGGTTTTTGTTGTATACGAAGTATAAGATTCGAACTTATGACCCCATCCGTGTGAAGGATGTGCTCTACCACTGAGCTAACTTCGCATTCTTGACATCCAGCGAACTGGGTGCGGGCGCATTGTAGCAGTACTTTCGCCGCATTGCAAGCTTTTTTTATGAAAAAATGCAATTTTATTACAATCTATGGCAAAAAAGGGCCTTGAGCGTGATGTGTCGGGCGCAGGGAATGAAGGTTAAAACCGCGGTCGGCAGCCGCCAGCAGCAGCGGCAGCAGTTCCGGCAACGTGGCATGCGGGCTGCGGCTCAACAGCCACATGCAAGAACCGGATTCGTTGGATACCAAAGCATTCCGATACTCATCATCCACTTTCAGAATGTGGTAAGGCGTGGCAAAAAGGTGCAGAAAGGGCACAAAAGACACCATCAGGATACTGTCCGACACGTGCGTGGCCCGGGCGTGTGCCGTACACACATCGCCATTGCTTTTTCTACCGTGATTGGTGATGGACACGCAGCCATCGGGGCGCAGCACATATTCTGCCCAAACCGAGTCCATACCCCATTCAAAAGGCGTTTCAAAACGAGCCATTTCAAACCAGCGCCCCATGAAGCGGGGCAATTCCACACCGGAAGTCGGAGCCGTATCCGGCTGATTCGCAATGGGGACGGGGTGGTTGCGTTGGTACAAGAAGTATTGCAAAGCGCGCAGTATCATGCGGGATGAGACGCACGCCGCCACCGCATTTGCTCACAAACAGGCGGAATCAGGAAGGCAGCAAGCGCACCACCCTGTCTGCACGCGGCAGGGTAATCGTAATCGTCGTGCCGGTGCCCTCTTTGGAGGCAATGCCCAGGGTGCCGCCATGGTCTTTGATAATGCGGCGCACAATCAGCAAGCCAAGGCCATTCCCCTTTTTCTTGGTGGAACGGAACGCCTCGTACATGCTCCCCATCACCTCATGAGAAATGCCGGTGCCATTATCGCTGATGATGATGCGTACATCCGTATCATTGTAATCCGTCTGAATGTACACGCCCCCCTGCTCTCCCGGGATGGATTGATAGGCATTGCGAATCAAATTGTAAAACACCTGAAACAACTGATTCGGGTCGGCGCTCAGCTCCGGCAAGTCCTCGCACAGCGATTGGTGAATGGCGATGCCGCGCGGGGCAATCTCCGGGGTCAACACATCCAACACATGTGCCACGAGCTCGTTGATGCGCACCGTCTCGCGCTGCAACTGCGAGGGACGCATGGACTTGAGGAACTGGTGCAGCAGCGTGTCCAAGCGGCGCGTTTCAGCCAAGGCACCCTCCAGGAGCGAGCCCAGTTTATCCTGCTCGGCCTGCGGCATCTTGGCCAGTTTACGCTGCATCAACTGCAAGTTCAGCCCCAGCGAATTGAGCGGATTACCGATTTCATGCGCCACGGCGCTGGCCATGAAGGAGAGCAGATTCATCTGCTCTGCCTCGGCATTTTCCTCGCCCTGCTCCACGCGCTCCGTATCATCGCGCACCAGCAGCAGGTATTCCATGCCATCGGCCACCGGGCTCATCAGGAAGTTGTAGTGCTTGGGCGCCGGATAGTTCACATGCAAATCGCGCGTGATAGCCACACCGCTGCCGCAGAGTTCTTTCCAGCTGCAGGTGCCCCCCACCAATCGCTCAAAGGGCTCTTTCACCAGCTCACGCAGAGGGCGGCCATAGATTGCCACCGCAGCTTTATTGGCAAAGCGGGGGTGTCCATCGGCATCAAACAAAATCAATCCATCGCGCAGAGCATCAAACACATCCTGCAACAACCCCTTATCCGAGGCCAGACGCAGGAACAAGCTGCGCAGCTCATCTGTATCCAATTGATCCAGACGAGCCATGATTTTTTCCATGGTGTCGCGATTCATGCGTGTATCAGAACTCTACTTTAATTTCACGGAAGGTCGCGGGCAACTCGACACGATAGGTCTTGCCCTGGGCATCAGCTTCGGCGGCGCAGTTCTTGCCATCCACCACCACACGGGGCACGGCATGATACGGCAAGGCATGCAACGCCAGGCCTATGGTGGGTACCGCCGCCTTTCGCTTGCCCTGCACCGCACAGGTCAGGGTGAAAGAACGGGCATCCGAACAGTAGCGGAAGCGGCGCAGCAGGTAATCTTCTTTCTCCAGCGCCTTGGGCTCATCGCCATCATCCTCGTAGTGCATGCTCTCCTCGCATGCGTGTGGGGCCCACCACAAGTCATAGGTAAGCGGGGCGGCTGCCAGCTCATCAGTATGCTGCTGCACCGGCCAGCGGGGGATGAGATGCCCACCGCGCACATAGACAGGTATGTGTGAAATAGGCGTGGGCACCCATGTTTCGGATTCGGCCACAGGTGCCGGGGCATCCGTCCACAGGCAATACCAGCATCCCGGCGGCACATAGAGGAAGCGACCGGCCTCCCCGGGATGATGCACCGGCACCACATACAAAGCATCGCCCACAAAGAACTCGCTGCTGCGCCAGTACGTATCCTCATTCTCCGGGAACATGAGCGCCAGAGAACGGATGATGGGCATACCCTCCACCGCATAGCGGTAGAATTGCGTATAAAAATACGGCAGCAAGCGGTATCTCTCCTCAATGGCGTTGCGCACGGACTCCTCCACCGCAGGTCCAAACATCCACGGTTCCTGACCGCCGAACTCACCATTGTTGTGGTTGCGGAAAAACACATGGAACGCTGCCAACTGCATCCAGCGGCAGAACAGCTCCGGCGTGGGCTTGCCCAGGAAGCCCCCCGTATCCGCACCGCAGAAAGAAACACCGCTGGCAGAAAGGCGCTGCACCATCAGGTTGGCCATTTTCAGGTTGTCCCAGTCCGAGTAGTTATCCCCCGTCCAGGTGGCAGCCCAGCGCTGCATCCCCGCAAAACCGGCACGGCTCAGCACAAAGGGGCGGCGCTGCGGGGCGCTCTGCTCCATCCCCTGGCGCGTGGCCATGGCCATGCACTGCCCATACACATTGTGAGCCTTGAGGTGCGAGCAAGAGAAGCCATCAAACGCGTGGCGCGTGTCATCCGGGAAGGTTTTATCCGGGAAAATGGCCGGTTCATTCATGTCCGTCCACACGCCGCGCACTCCGTATTCCGCAATCTGGCGGTGAAACAAATCGGCCCACCATTTGCGGGTATCCGGCGAGGTAAAGTCCGGGAAAGTGCAAGCCCCCGGCCACACATCACCCTCCAGCAGGGCACCATCGTGGCGGCGGCAGAACACATTGCGCTCAAACCCGCTGCGCCACACATAGTTATCCGGGTTAATCTTGATACCCGGATCCACAATCGTGACCACCTTGAACCCCTGCTCACCCAGCTTTTCAATCATCTTCTCCGGCTGGGGGAAGCGCGTTCTGTCCCACGTGAGCGCCTGGTACTGATTCATGTGGTGAATATCCAGATGAATCGCATCGCAGGGGATGCGGCGCTTGCGGAACTCTGCCGCCAATTCCATCACATTGGATTCCGGGTAATAACTCCACTTGCTCTGGTGGTAGCCCAAAGACCACAGCGGTGGCATGGGCGGCAAGCCCGTGAGCCGCGTGTACATCTGCACCGTTTCCAGCGCCGAGGCTCCCGAGATGAAGTAATAATCCATCACCCCACCATCGGCACCAAACAGCAGGCGATCTTTGCGTTCTTTGCCAAAATCAAAATACGAACGCATGGTATTATCAAAGAAAATACCATACTGCGTTCCCTCATTCAGGCAAAGGAAGAACGGTATACTCTTGTAGAGCGGGTCGCTGTCCGGGTTGAACTTGTAGTGGTCCGCCCCCCACATTTCGAAGCGGCGGCCGCGCATGTTGAGCGCGCAGGGCTTATCCCCCAGCGCAAAGAAATGCGCCTTTTTGGGCATCACTTTCAGCACCCACACCAACTCATCGCCCGTGCGTTCCTGCAAGCGGTGGCCCATTCCCTCCGCATCGGCAGAAAGGATGCGCCCGGAGGCATCCGTAAACTCCAGCCCGGCGTCTCTCTTGCGGATGATAACGCGCAGGGCCGGGGTGCGCACCTCGTAGGTCCAATCCGTCTCGCGCTCCTCCAGCGGGATGAGGGGCGGATTGTACTCCGGCGCTATGCCGTAGCTGGGTATATTCTCAAAAACAGCGCCCGTCACATAGCGACAGCGCACAATTCCCGGTTCCAAAAAATACAAACGTAGACGATTCGTCGGCAGTTGCAACTCCAACGTTCGCTTATCCACCCACTCGTAGTGTTGGATGCAATTTTTGGCAGATTGAGAATCCATCACTCAGGCGGACTAACCCGGAGGCCACTGCATGCTGCGGCCACCCAGGATATGAATATGGAGGTGCGGGACGGTTTGTCCGGCATCAGCCCCCGTATTCATCACGGTGCGGAAGCCACCCGGCTCCAGCCCCAAATCACGAGCAATATCCCCCACTTTGAGCATGAGATGAGCCAGCAGCTCAGCATCTTCTGCCGTGGCAGAAGCAATATCGCGCAGCGGCTTGCGGGGCACCAGCAGCACATGCACCGGTGCAGCAGGTGCCACATCGCGGAAAGCTACGCACAGCTCATCCTCGTACACCATAGCGGCGGGAATCTCTTTGTCAGCTATTTTTTGGAAAAGCGTTTTCTCCATCTCAGGCGCAGTATAGCGCAGCGCGCATAAAATTGCAATTGCATTTTTACCGTCCGCACGCTATACTCCCCGGCAGAGATGCAAGAACCGGAAGATTTTAACAGATTCGATCACTACGACTGCGGCGGGGCCACGCTGATGCTGAGCATTCCCCCGGCTGTGATGGCATTCGTCCTGATGAAAAATGAGTATCTGGCCATCGTTCTGGGGGTAGCAGCCGTTATTCTGGCCGTAGCGGTCTTCTTGCTCTCTTTCTTGACACATTGGAAAATCATCCCCCGCATTGTTGATTTGCTGGGCATGATTCTCACCCCGCTCTACGCAGTAGCCGCCCTTTGGCTGTTCCTGTACTACTGATTATTCGGGAGAGGCTCATTCCATGAGGGCATCGCCCTCGATGGCAGATTCTGGCCAAATGCCCTGCTCCACCATGAAGACCTCCCACGCGAGCAAAATCTGTTCAAACACGGCCGGATTCACCTCAAAGTGAGTCAGCGTGTGGTCCCCATTGGGACACAGCACCAGCTCTGCCACATTGCCCAGCTGCCGCCATTCCTCGCAGAACCACTCACGCATGCCGAAATCCAGCAGAGGGTCGGCCATGCCATGCGCACAGAACAAGGGGGGCAAATTGCGGCGCAACAGCGCGCAGGGGTTGATGGTGTTGGGGTCTGTCACCTCGGCCTTGATGTTGAGCATGCGGGATTCCGGGGCATCCACATCCACCACGCCGCGCAGAATGGCCACACAGGCCGGCATGAGAGGCGGCACATCTTTGCTCCCCATTTGCCACCAGCGGCGCGTCTCCAGCATCGGCTGCATGGCTGCGTTGAGCGCCATGAGCCCACCGGCATCAGCCCCGGCCAGGGTGATGCGGTCCTGGTCAATGCCCAACCCGGCCGCATTGTGGTGAATCCACTTCCACGCATCCAAGCCATCCTGGATGATGTCCTCCGCCGTCACTTCAAAGCGAGCATGTGTGCGGTATTCCGGCAGGATGCACACAATGCCGCGGTGTGCCAGGTGCATCGCCCAGGAAACAAACTCCTCATTATAC
Source organism: Akkermansia sp. (assembly GCA_045650805.1). Taxonomy (GTDB): domain Bacteria; phylum Verrucomicrobiota; class Verrucomicrobiia; order Verrucomicrobiales; family Akkermansiaceae; genus Akkermansia. The sequence goes on along the minus strand of JAZRRO010000032.1, from coordinate 31,739 downwards.
TCCAGCGCCCACATGCCGCCAAAAAAGAACATGACCGCAGGGGCAAAGGCATCGGGGGTGTGCCCGGCAGGGGCAAAAAGGCGGGCGCGCAGCTCCACGCCATCCCCGAAGCGCTTCCACACGAAAGAGGGTGCTTTATCCAGCATGCGCTGACAGCGAGCCTCCTCGGCGGTGCGGGGTCTGCGTGGAAAGGACGTCATAAAGCGCGCCTAGTATGCTATTTTCTTGCCATGAAAGCAAGTCTGATGTAAGTTCTAAACAGATATGAGAGCATTTTTTTTCATTGGATGCATATTAGGAGTGTGCTGCAGCAGTTTTTCGGAAGCTCAGATGACGCAAGCCGGCATCGATGCTGCTCTGAAACGCCGCGCTGAAGCGCAGAAAAAAGCAGAAGCCCCGGCCAACTTTGCCACCCCTGATCAGGACGCTGCCCGCAAAATCGCTGAAATGGTGTACAACACCTGGCGCCTGAGCATGATTCGCGGCAGCGAGCCCTCCTGGCGCAGCAGCACCTCCGCCGCCCGCCAGGTCAAAGTCCGCAATCTCATCATCTCCCAGCGCGGTTCGTTCCCCAGAGATTTCTTCAGCAACCTGCAAGACCCGCCCAAGCTGGAAAATTTCATCTACGTCGGTTCCCTTTCCGGCTGCAATGGCCGCACCCTCGCTTCCACCTACGTGGGCAAAATGCAGCTCGGCGATGGCAAAGCTGCCGAAAACGCCTATGTGTTGGAGTTTGTGTTTGAAAACGGCAAGTGGAAGCTGGACCAGAGCCGCTTCTTTGACCTCAGCCAGCTGCCGGAGGTTCGCAAGCGCTTGCATGCCCGTGATTTGAACGTGCTGAAAGAGCAAGACGGCTTCCAGCCCTACACCAGCATTCCCAAGCCCCCGCCCGCATGCAAATCCCCCGAGCTTATCGGCAAAATCTTCACCGATTGTCCCGGTCGCTCGATTGATATCACCATCAATGGCGTTTCTATCCATGAATTTGATGATGAACGCCGTGCAGACGTCATCTCCGGCGGTCTGAAGCGTGGTCGCAACACCATTTCCTACACCATCCGCGACCGCGAGGGTCTTAAGCGTCCCGGCATGGGCATCGGCATCTTTGTGATGCCCGAGACCCCCGGCAACACCCCCGTCTGCGTGTTCGATCATATTCTGGATGCCAACGATGCGGCCACCGGCGGCTCATTCACCTTCACTATTGAAAATGCACACATCGCCTCGATGAATCCGCAATACAAGGGTGAAAAACCGGCACCCTTCCACGCTGCTCCGCTGAAAGCCAAACCCCAGCAAAAGCCCTGAGCCCATGTCAGGCCGTCCTGCATTTTAGGCTGGATATCACCGTGCCATCTATAGTATAATATCCCACGACCCAACAGCGTAAGCACATGAAACTTCGTTACATTCTCCCCCTTCTCTGCGCCCTCACAGCCTGTTTCAGCAGCTGCCAGTCCCAGAAAGCCTACCCGCTTTACTTCCTGACGGAGGCACGAGGCACAGAATCGGGTTCTCGTTTCCTCATCATGTATCGTGGGCGTCCTTACACCAAGCTGCCCATCCTCACGCTCGAACACTTTGAAAAATACCGTTCATTCGTCAACCCCGATGGCTCGTACGGTGTGGAGCTGTTCATCAAGAAAGAGTGGCGCACGCGTCTCTACCTGGCCACGCAGGAAAACATCGGTCTGCTGTTGCTGCCGGTGGTCAATGGCCTGGCCTTTGAGCCGCAGCGCATCGACCGCGCGGTGACGGATGGCGAGCTGGTCATCTGGAATGGTCTCAATGGCTATGACCTCAAGCAAATTGCCAAGACCGTCACACCCATGGTGCCGGAAATTGAAGAGAAGCGCTTCCTGAAGAAGAATCCGCGTCCGCTGCCCGAGAAGCCCAAGAACCCCTCGCAGACCAAGGACCACACCGGGCGTACCATTGGCGAACTTTTCCACTCTGCAAACTGATGCGGCTTTTTCTCCTGCACCTGTTTTTCATGCTGAGCTGCCTGGGTTATGCCCAAGCAGCTCAGGATTTGGTATACCGCCTGCCCACCACCAATGATGCGCTCTTCCGGGATGACCACAACGGCTTTTACATGTACTGCGACCGCAACTTCGAAGGTACCAAGTCGCAGCCCTGGGAGGCCGGCACCTACGGCATGGTGCGCAATCCCTTCCGCACCTCCGACGGCGAGCTCATGTTCAGCCGCATGCACGAAGGTATCGATGTAAAGCCCCTGCACCGCGATGCCAAGGGCGAACCACTGGATAAAATCCGCCCCATCGCCCCCGGCCGAGTTGTGCATGTCAACAACTCACCGGGCAGCAGCAATTATGGCCGCTACGTGGTTGTGGCACACCGCGTCCCCGAGGGCACCATTTACTCCCTCTACGCCCACCTGGCCTCGGTCTCATGCGCCGTGGGGCAGCGCGTCGGCACCGGCAATGTGCTGGGCATCATGGGCCACACCGGCGTGGGGCTCGACCGCGTGCGCTCCCACCTGCATCTGGAAATCGGGCTTCTCATCAATGAAGACTACGATAAGTTCTGCCCGCCCAGCAACAAGCAAGGCATCTACAACGGGTTGAACCTCATCGGCATTGACCCCACCGATTTTCTCTTGCAAAGCAAAGATGGCGAGCCCGTCTCCATCACCCGCTATTTCAGCACCCTCAAAGAACACTATCGCGTGCGCGTGCCCCGCATCGGCACCATGAACTTCCTGAAGCGCTATCCTTTCCTCTACAAAGGCAAGCCCGGACTCAGCCCGAAATCGCTTGATATGGTCTTCACCGCCTCGGGGGTTCCCATCGCCATCTACCCCTCTGATAAGGAGGTAAGCGAGCCCACCCTCATCTCGTGCAAGCCCATGCCCACCCTGCAGCAGAACTGCACAGTCAACCGCCTCAAAAACAGCAGCAAAAACGCCGCACTAACGGCTTCCGGCCGCCGTTATATCGACCAATACCTCTGGCTGGAAGGCCGCTATCCTGTCCCTCCCCCCGAACCCACCAACAACAATGAAACTCCCACTCATTCTGCCCCTGATTCTTCTGTCCCAAGTAGCACAGGCACACTTGGCGCAAGCTGAACGGCTGGTGAGACATGAACGCTACGCCGAGGCTCTCTCCGCCATCCCGCAGGATGATACGAGCCCCGAGGCCCAGTTCTGGAAAGGGCAAGCGCTGATGCATCTGGCACGCTTGCCGGAGGCAGCTTTGGCGTTCAATGGAGTTCCGCAGGATTCCCCCCTTTACCCGTATGCGGCCAAGGGCACGCTTTACTGTGCCTGGCAATGCCCTTCCCTCAATTTTGTGGAGATGGTTGCCCCGCTCACTGCCAGTCCCAACGCAGATATCGCCAAGCTGGCACTGGCCGCGCTGGCCGAATACCAGCTACGCCACACCCGCAAGGGTGATACCTCCACCCTCGAAACGCTGCGCGACATGGCCGCAAACGATGAGCAGCTCAAGCCGCTCGTCAATCTCCTGAATCTGGAGGACATGCGACGCCAGGGCAAATACGATGAAGCTCTGACCTACGGGCGCGACTTGGAGCACAGCCCGGATATGCCCGCTCTCATGAAGCAGCGCGTGCGCCTGGCCCTGGCTGATGTTTACTACGCCAAGGAAATTGCCTTCAAGGGGCAGGAAGTGCAGGAAGGCGAGGTGGACGATGAAGGCCGAGGCGAAGAAACCTTGCTGCAATTCATCTCTGCCAACCCCAACACCCCCCTGCTGGAGGAAGCCTTCCGCCGACTGGATGAGCGCCAGGCCTTCTCGCACAGCAAATACGCCGTCAGCAAGCTGCGCGAGTGGAGCCGAGACACCGAGCACTCGCGCCGAGCCACGCTGGCGTTGCTGGCGCTGCAGCGTCTGCGCCTGCTCAATGAGCCCGACACCCGCGATGCCACCTTTGCCAACACCGCCAACACCAATTTCCCGCAGGAGCCAGCCACGCGCATCATCCTGCAGGAGCGCATCCGCGATTTGCTGGCCAAGGAACGCAAGGATGAGGCCAAGCTGTATCTGGACATGCTGCACCGCGAAGACGATGCCCGCACCCGATTCTTCCGCGCCACCTGTCTGGCAGATACGGATAAATACACCGCCAAGGATGAGTTCCTGCGCTGTGCCGATATCGCCCCCGCAGATGTACGCCCGATTGCCCTGGCCAATGCCCTCATCTGCGCTTATGAAACGGGGGATGAATACACCGTGCAGCGTATTCTGGAACCGGCCATGCTCCCCTCGGCCAAGCGTATCTTGCTGCTTACCCATGCCGAGCTGATTCTGACCAAAAACCCTGAATTGGCCCGCCGGGAGTTGGAGGAAGCCAAAACACTTTCCCCCACGCCCGACCAATTAGCGGATATCGACCTGGCGCTGTCTCAAATCGAGCTGCTCAGCAACCCGGAAAGTAGTCTGCAACGCCTCAGTCTTTACCCCGCAGAAGCCCGCAAGGATTGGCCCGATTCCCGCATCCTGCGCTTGTTTGCCCTGCGCTTGCAGGCAAATGAAAAATTGGCCCAGCTGCAGAACAAGCCCAAGGACGAAGCCGTGGCTTCTTCCCTCAGCATCGTGCGCGATGCCCTTTCCACCGATTTGAAACCCGGCATTCGTCTGATTCTCACCAGCACGCTGGCAGACAAGCTCTCTGCCGACGGGCAGCACGAGGAAGCACTCCGTATGCTGGAAGACTTGCTCCCCACCCTCTCTTCCGGCGAGGATAAGGCACGCATCTACATGATGGCCGCCCGCGAGGCCGAGCACTTGGGCAACCTGCAGGCGCTCAAAAAATCCATCTCGCTGTACGAAGCCGCTGCCGACATGGGCACCGCGCTCACCAACCGCGCCAAAGCCCGCATGGCTGCCGTGCTCGTCTGGATCAATGAAGGCAACCGTGCCAAAGATATCCTCAACACCATCCTGCGCAGCAAAACAAGTCTCACCCCCACGGAACTGGCGCATACCTACACCGTTCTGGCTGATGCCTACGCCATGGACAGCACGGAAGAGGGCAAGCCCAAAGCGCTGGAATGTTGCGAAATCATCTGGTCGCTGGAGGGCATCTCCGAGCCTTGGAAAACCCGCGCCCGACTTCAGCATGCCACCTATTGCAGCCGCTTCCGCAAGCACGACCGCGCGCTGGCGGATTACCTGAGCATTCTGGCCACTTGCCCCGCCTCCGGGGCCGACCCGGATGCAGAAGAATGGTACCTGCTTTATTCAGCGGGCGCCGGTGCTGTTTCCGAGCACCTGCAGCTCAAGAATTACGAAGGAGCCGCCCTGCTGGCCGAGCAAATTGCCGCCTGGCCTCACTCGCCGGATGAACCTCGCCCCGCATCCGAAGCCGCAGGTCCGCAAGCCGAACGCTTTGCCGAGTGGGCAGAAAGCATCCGCCGCACACATTACCTCAAGCCGCGGGGCCACGCAGCACACTAACGCACATCGCACCACACGGCGCGGTGGTCGCTGGCAGTCTTGCCGGCGGGTATATCCACAACACCGCTCTTGCAGCCGCGCCCGCGGCGGGTGCGCAGCACACTGTTCACATAAATCTGGTCGAAGGTGTAGTACTCTCGCTCGGCCTTGTAATACAGCGTCCAGCCATCGCCATCGTCATCTTCGGGGGAAAGACGCTGCAAAGCCGCATCGGCCGACACACCCTGCGTCAACACCCCCAGCGAGGCATCTCCCGGACCATCATTCCAATCGCCATACACCAGCACCGGCATGGCAGCTTGTTGGCGCATGGTCTGTTGCAGGTACATGGCCAGGGTGCGGGCCTCGCGGGCGCGCAGACTGTTGGCCGCGGCCGCATCATCTGCCACACGAGATTTGAGGTGCGCCCCCACCACACGGAAATAGCGTCCATCAGGCACACCGATGGTCACATCCAGAATACCGCGCAGCATCTTGCGCTTCTGCAGCCCATACAAACCATAATTGGCGCGGGATTGCACCTGCACCACCGGGTAGCGGGAAAGCACCGCCAGGGCGCGGTCCTCGCCATCGCGCAGCAAGATACTGCTATGCGGCAAATCACAGCCCAGCTCCCGGAGCCGCAGCTGCAAATCTTTCAATGCCAGCGGCCCGCCCATCTCTATCAGCCCCACCACATCGGGCTTCGCACTCGCAATGACCTCGGCCACCGCCTGCCGTGCTTTTTCGGACTTGGGCTTGTTCGTATAGCGCGAGCGCGATTGCTCCCCTACCACAAAATAATTCTGCACATTGTGCATCAGGAAGCGCACCGTGGGGCCGCTCTCCGGCATCTTGCTCAAATCCGGTGCAGGAGCGGCTGCCACCGGTTCGGTCGGCACCGCTGCGGGTGGGTCCTGCTGCCACTGCGCCGCCACCTGTTCCGGGGCATAGCGGGAAATCAACAGACTCGCAATGATGAGCACAAGCGCCAGCAGCGTCACATCCACCCTGCCCAGGCGCTGCAACCAAGCCATACCTCTTCCTTTGCGGGCCATGGCGCGTCGCATCAGGCCTCCTCGCGCAGCCATTCAGCTACCTGTGGGGCGGCATACGTCAGAATGATATCGGCCCCGGCGCGGCGAATGGACAGCAGCGTCTCCAGCGTGGTCTGCTTCTCATCCAGCCAGCCGGATGCCGCCGCGGCTTTCAGCATCAGATACTCGCCACTCACATGATAAGCCGCAATCGGCAATGTCGTATGCTGGCGCAGCAACGCAATCACATCCATGTACATCGTGGCCGGCTTCACCATCAGCATATCCGCACCCTCACTCTCATCCAGATAAGCCTCGCGCAGCGCCTCGCGCGCGTTGCCCGGGTCCATCTGGTACGTCTTCTTATCACCAAACTTGGGAGCGCTCCCCAAGGCCCCGCGGAACGGGCCATAGAAAGCCGATGCATATTTGGCCGTGTAGCTGAGCAGAGAGACCCCGGTATACCCCTCGGCATCCAGAGCCGTGCGCAGCGCACCAATGCGGCCATCCATCATGTCACTGGGGGAGATAATATCTGCGCCGGCGCGGGCATGGCACAGCGCCTGGCGGCACAACGCCTCCACGGTCTCATCATTCAAAATCTCGTAGGAGCCATCCTCATACTCCTTCACAATGCCATCCTGGCCGTAGGTGTTGAAAGGGTCCAGCGCCACATCCGTCATCACCATCATGCCCGGCACCGCGGCCTTGATAGCGCGGATAGCTCGCGGCACCACACCCTCCGGGTTCCAGGCCTCGCTGCCCGCGGCGTCCTTCTTCTCCTCCGGCACCACCGCAAACAAATCCACACACTGAATCCCCAAATCATGCAAACGGCGGCACTCGCCCACTATCCCCTGCACACTCCAGCGTGTGCAACCAGGCAGCGACTCAATCGGGCTGTCCTCCTCTCCCTCCTGCACAAACATGGGGTACACCAGATTAGCGGCAGTCAGAGAAGCCTCGCGCACCATGTTACGAATCGCGGCAGACTTTCGGTTTCGGCGGGGACGGATGGGTAATTCTTGTATCACGCCCCAGAGCATACCACCTTTCCTCCCCCATTGCAAAAGAATTCAGCTTTTTGCGCTTCTCCCCACCTTTGATTACCTGCATCTGGGCTTCCCCGCCCACCCGTTTTTACACTTGCCAACGCATTCATCCTGCTGTACAATGCGCCGCGCATGAATCGCTCCCAAATCCACAACGTACTGGAAAACTTCGATGTCACGCCCTCTAAATCGATGGGTCAAAACTTCCTGACGGATGAAAACGTGGCTCGCTGGATTGTGAACCAGTTGGAGATTGAGCCGGGCGATTGTGTGGTGGAGGTTGGCCCCGGCACCGGCGCACTCACCGAGCATATTGCCCCGCTGTGCCGCAAGCTCATCCTCGTGGAGTTCGATGCCCGCCTGGCCGAATACCAGAAAACCCGCTGGGCCGACCATCCGCATGTGCAAGTGAACCACGCCGATGGCGCCACCTGGGACCCCCGCCCCCTCTTTGCGGAAAAGCCTGTCAAGTTCATCGGCAACCTGCCTTATTCAGCCGGCGGTGCCATCCTGGCCAATTTCCTTACCTCCCCCTGTGCATGCGAGCGTGCCGTAGTCATGCTGCAAAAGGAATTCATCGACCGCATCCTGGCCAAGCCCGGGGATGAGGCCTACGGGCTGCTCTCCCTGCGCATGCAGATGGATTGGGTGCCCAAGGCGCTCAAGACCGTGCCGCCGGAGGCCTTCTCTCCGCGCCCCAAGATTGATTCCACGGTCATGTTGCTCACCCGCCGAGATGAGCGCGAGTTCCCGCCCTATGACCACCGCCTCATGGATGAGCTGATGCGCCGTTGCTTCGCCCAGCGCCGCAAGCAAATGCACAAGCAACTCCCCACCCACCGCGATTGGAAAGAAGTCTCCGCTCAGCTCGGCATCTCCCCCACCGCCCGCCCCGAGGAACTCGGGCTGGAGCAGTGGATTCACCTCACCAACGCCTACGATCCGCACCCCCTGGCCGCGGTGGCTCAAAAGGATGATGAGCTCTTCGATGTGGTGGATGAGCAAGACCAAGTGCTGCGCCAGGCTACCCGCAAGGAAGTGCATGATGGGGCCCTGCTTCACCGCGCGGTTCATGTGCTCGTGTTCAACAAAAACCATGACTGCTTGCTCCAGAAGCGCTCCATGCTCAAGGACCGCCACCCCGGCGTGTGGGATTCCTCCGCTGCCGGGCATCTGGATGCCGGCGAATCATACGAAGACGCCGCCCGCCGCGAGCTGAAAGAAGAACTCGGTATCACCGATACCAAAATCATTCACGTCGGCACCCTTCCCCCCACCGAACACACCGGCTGGGAACATGTCGCCATCTACGCTGCCCTCTACGATGGCAAAGTTCACTTCCCCGCCGCAGAAATATCCGGCGTCATGCCTTTCCCCTCCACCCTCATTGATACCTGGCTGGAGCGCCGGCCCCAGGATTTCGCCTCGTCCTTTGCCCTCTGCTGGGCTCAGGTGCGCACCATGCTGGGAGAATGAGGCGATGTTGGAAGTTGAAAGTTGGAAGTTGGAAGTGTATAGCCAGCCGCGCCTGCGGCGCGGGGAATTTCTTCATTGTGCATTGTTCATTGCACACGGTTCCAGGGCATCATGGAGGCCACACCATAATACGGGTGCGCCCACAAACGCCGGGCCATGAGGCCGGGAGAGGCCAAGCCCAACAAAAAGCGGCGGCGCTGGGCGGGGCGGTCAAACTCCGGCAACTCGCTTTCCGGCGGCAGTTCGGGGTCGATGCTCTCTGCCGGGGGCATACACACCGTCTCACCCAAGCAAGCCGAACAATGCCCGCAGGGCGCAGCCGTTTCCCCTGTAAAGTAACGAGCCAACGCGGCATTCACACACTCCTGCCCGCTCAGCATCCCCAGCAACAACTCTAGGCGGCCTAAATCATTTTCACGGCGGCGCACATAGCCAGCGGACAACTCCGCAGCCAGCGAGCGGGCATCGCCCACGCCTTGCGGTATCACCTGAATGGCCTGCTGGCGGAAGCTCACCTTCCATTCCCCGGACTGTTCGCACTCGCGCAGCAGTTCCATCGCCTCAGCAAAGGTGCAATCCCAGGCCTCCGCCAGTTGTTCCACCTCGCCCTCGCGGTGCGCATCCAGCCAACGCAGCCGCTCCACCTCGGTGGCCTCGCGGCCATCCAGAATGCAGCTCAGCGAAAACAGCGGCTTCACTTTGTAAAACTTGTACCCGCGCGGCATTTCCTCGCTCAGCGCGCCGCTCTGCCGCAGAGAAGTGAGCAAACGCATCGGCACATCCTCCGGCACATCGCAGGTGGTGCCCAGCTCCCAGAGCGAGACCACTCGCGGAGCCGCCGGCAGCAACCAACGGCTGCAGCGCAACACCCCTTCTTCATCCGGCTCGGCGGCATAAATGCGGTTCTGGGCATCCTGCACATCGTTGCCATCCAGCAGCACCAGGCTCACCGCAGGCTGGCCATCGCGCCCCGCGCGCCCAGATTCCTGCAAATACGCCTCGGGCGAGCCCGGGCAATTGTAATGCACCACCGCGCGCACATCCGGCTTATCCACTCCCATGCCAAAAGCAATCGTGGCCACCAGAATCCGGCGGCGGTTGCACAGGAAATCATCCTGCAACTGCTCGCGCAGCTCGGCGGGCTGCCCGGCATGATAAGCCGCGGCATCCAGCCCCGCGCCTTGCAGCGCCGCGGCCAGCTCCTCCGTCCCCTTGCGGGTGCGGGCATACACAATCGCAGGGGTGTGCCCCTCTTGCTGCAAAAACGCCACCAGCGCCGGCATGCGATCCCGCGTGCCCAGTGCCCGCCGCGTGATGTTTGCCCGGTAGGGGGATAAACACACCACATCCTCTGCCGCCACCCCAAAGGCCGCGCACAAATCCGCCCGCACCTGCGGCGTGGCCGTGGCGGTAAACGCCATCGTGGCGTGAAATGCCAGCTGCTCCCGCCAGCGCGGCAGCTTCAGATAATCCGGCCGGAAACTGTGACCCCACTCCGAGATGCAATGCGCCTCATCCACCACAAAAATGCCGGGTTTCACCCCGCGCAGCACCTTCCGCAGCGCCGCGTTGTCCAGAGATTCGGGCGCCACATACAACAGCCGCACCTCCCCCGCCGCCAGCGCCGCAAACAAGGTCTCGCGCTCCGATTCCTCCAGCGTGGAATCATAGCGATACGCCGCGATGCCCAAGTCCTGCAAATACGCCACCTGCTCGCGCATCAAGGCTATCAATGGCGACACTACCAGCGAGGTACCGCTCACCATCACCGCCGCCATCTGGTAGCACAGGCTCTTCCCGTGCCCCGTCGGCATGATGCCCAGGCAATTCCGCCCCGCTACCGTCGCGCGCACCAGCTCCCGCTGCCCCGCGCGAAAATGCTCGCGCCCAAACAGCCTCAGCATCGATTCTTCACGTCCTTCGCTCATTTCCCCGCTGTCAGCTCACTGTATTTCTTGATGTGGAAAATTGGGCAACGCCAAAATGGTATGTCTATCCCCCACAGGAGTACTTAAAACTCCAAATCGAGCTGGGTGAAGTTGTCCTCGGGGGCGGGATCTGCGGGGGGCTCAGGCTGGGGGTCGGTGGGGTCTGCCGTAGTGGGCGGGAGCATGGGGGGGATGCTCTCGGGCAAGGGTTCTGCACCCTCCACCGGGACGATGGCGGCACCCTCCTCTTCCGCTGCGGCAACGGGCATGATGCGGGCGATGCGCTCCACAGGGTTCTTGGTGACGATGTTGCCCATCACGGCGCGCCCTTTCACGCGGAGACGGGCAAAATCAAAGGGAATGGGGCGACGCAGACGCTTGACCTGGTTTTTGAGGTAAACATTGACGGAGAGGGCCGAGCTTTCGTCCTCCGTAGCATGCACAGAGAAGAAGAAAATGCGACTGCCCTTGGTGCCTTGGGTAAGCTGGTATTCCTTGTCGCGGGTGAAACCGCCCAGGCGGAAGCGCTTGGCGTAGGTGATGCCATCCTTGCCATCGCGATAAATCATGTTGAAGACCCAATCCTCGCCGGGACGCAGCACGCGAATATCCTGCAGCTTCTTGCCGACGTAGAATTTCTCCTGGATGCGGCGCACCATGAGCACGCCCTGGTTGTCGATGGTAAGCACATCGCTGAGGGTGGAGCATTTGTCGACGGGCTCACCCTTCTTCACGCCATAGCCGGCAAAGCCTTCTTCATCGATGTAGAGAGTTTCGTTCTCCACGGCAGCTTCGGCGCGGGAGATGGAATCGAAAGTGGTGATTTCGGTGCGGCGGGGCCACTGCTCGCCATATTTGCGGCGCAGGTTTTCAAACCAGCGGATGGTGTATTTGGTGAGCTGAGCCAAGTGCTTGCGGGTCTGGTCGATTTCCTTTTCCAGCCCGGCGATGTGTTTCTCGGCCTCGTGAATTTCGTACTTGGCAATCTTCCTGATGCGGATTTCGGTGAGGCGGATGATGTCGTCGCGCGTGACTTCGCGGATGAAATCCACCACGAAGGGCGCCAGTCGCTCGCCAATCTCGGTGATGGATTGCTCCCAGCTCTCGCTTTCTTCCAGCACCTTGTAGATGCGGTTCTCGATGAAAATCTTTTCCAGACTGCATTGCATCCAGGATTCCTGCAGCTCGGCCAAGTGTACCTCCAGCTCGCGGCGCAGGGTCTCGCGCGTGAAATCCACATTGAGCTTCAGGATTTCGGAAACGCCCATGAACACAGGCTTGCGGTCTACGATAACCACAGCCTTGGGGGAAATGCTCACCTGGCATTCGGTAAACGCATAGAGGGCGTTGCAGGTTTTCTCCACATCCGCACCGGGGGTGAGGTAGACGAGGATATCGGCCGTGGCGGCGGTGTTATCCTCGATGCGGGCCACCTTGAGCTTGCCCTTCTCCATAGCCGATTCGATGCTTTGGATGATGGATTCGGTGGTGGTGCCGAAAGGAATTTCCGTGATGCGGATAAGGCGCTTGGTGGAGGTATCAAGCTTGGCTCGGCAGCGCAGGCGGCTGGTGCCTGTGCCATCGTTGTAGGCGCTCACATCCAGCAGGCCGCCGGTGGGAAAATCCGGGAAGAGGGTGAAGGGCTCGCCACGCAGGTAGCTGATGGCTCCGTCGATAATTTCATTGAAGTTGTGCGGCAGGATGAGGCAGTACATGCCCACGGCAATACCCAGCGCCCCCTGCGCCAACAGCAGAGGGAACTTGATGGGCAGAGCCACGGGCTCTTTGTTGCGGCCATCATAGCTGAGCTTCCACTCCGTCACCTTCGGGCTGTACACCACTTCCTTGGCAAAGGCGGACAGGCGGGCTTCAATATATCGGGGAGCGGCGGCTGAATCCCCCGTCAGGATATTGCCCCAGTTACCCTGTGTCTCGATGAGCAGGCCCTTTTGCCCCAGTGTCACCAAGGCGCTGCCGATGGAGGCATCGCCGTGCGGGTGGTACTTCATGGTGTCGCCCACGATGTTGGCCACCTTGTTGAAGCGGCCGTCATCCATGCGCTCCATGGAGTGCAAAATACGGCGCTGCACCGGCTTCAAACCATCTACCACATGCGGCACCGCGCGCTCCAGAATCACGTACGAGGCGTACTCCAGATAGTAATCCCCAAACATGCGCTGAATCGCGCTGGGATTATCTTGCATGTAAAAAGGGGTGCTATCGTGGCTCATACGCTCTCTTGCCTAGTCTATCAGAATATTTTCCTCATTTCAAGCCCCGAACGCACACGATTTGCGCTATTGCGTCAGTATTTGCACAAAAAACTTGCCACTGCCCCCCACTTTGCGCTAGAATGCGCCCGTATTCGCAAGATGTACGCCCGGATGGGTGGCAGAGTGGTTGAATGCAGCGGTCTTGAAAACCGCCGAAGGTTTGCGCCTTCCGTGGGTTCGAATCCCACCCCATCCGCTTGAACGGGAAGCGCTTCACGGCGCTTCCCGCTTGTTTTTTCAATGTTTTTCGCATTTTTGTATTGCATACGCGGGCATATCGGCGCATACTGGCCATGTACCCCTAATGTGCCCCATTTTCAAGCAGGGGTACATATAACCCCTCACCCTCTCCTCACCATGGCCGGACTTGTCAAAAAAAGAAATAACTGGATTGCCGTATGGTATGAAAATGGCACCCAAGTACGCCGGAGCACGCGCGTCCACGTCACCCCCACCGCCGCTGACGGCCTCATGACCGCCCGCCAGCTCAAAAAGCTTGCCGAACAAGTGGCCGACACCATGGAGCGCCTGGCAAAAGGACAACAAACCGCCGACCGCGCTGCCGCAGCCATCCGCGCGGTCGCCGGCGAACCACCCTGCCCCACCCTGCAAGAGTACGCCACCCAGTGGCTCGCATGGCGCAACTCCCAACACGGCGCAGATCGCTCCAGGAACAACCGCCAAAACTCCATCGCCAGCCTCACCCGCCTCCAGCCCACGCTCGCCGCCATGCGCCTGGACGCCATCAAGCCAGCCCACGCCGACGACTACGTCCGCGCCGCCCTCGATGAAGTCTCCGCCGGCACAGTGGAGCGCCGCCTGGCGGACATCTCCGCCATGTTCAACCGCGCCGTGGCAGAAGGCATCATCCCCCGCAACCCCTTCCGCGGAGCCCGCGTCCCCACCTGGGAACGCGCCGGAGAAGGCGAACGCCGCCGCGTCCCGTTCACAGAGGAAGACCTCGCCCGCATGCTCAATGAATTCCCAGGCGAATGGCCGGATATGCTCAGAGTCTGCCTCCTCCTCGGTGGCCAACGACTGGGCGACGTCGCCACCCTCCAATGGTCCGCCATCGACTGGGAACACGGCCTCGTCCGCGTCCACGCCCAAAAAACCAACAGCCCCAAAAGTAAGCCCCTTCTCCCCGCCCTGCGTGCCCTGCTCGAACACCGGCGCGCCTCCCTGGGCGCCGCCGCAGGCCCCTTCGTCTTCCCGTATGCCGCGTGGCGCGTCCAGGCAGCCGGCGGCAAAACCTCCAAAATCTCCAACGAATTCGCCGAACTCTGCCGCCAGTCCGGCATCGCTCGCAAAATCCCCTCAGCCGCCCGCGGCACCCGCGCGCACGCCCTCACCGATAAAACCTTCCACAGCCTCCGCACCACCGCCGTCACCCTCCTCCTCTGCGCCGGAGTCCCGCCGGAGCTGGTCCGCTGGCTCGTCGGCCACGACGATGCCCGCATCGAAAGGGAACATTATTTCGCCCCCCCGGTGGCCGCGCAAGAGCAGGCCATGGCGCCCATCGTCGCCCTGCTCAGCCCCCCGGCCGAAACCACCTAAAAACACCCGCCCCGTCCGGCACTCCGGACGGGGCTCTTTTTAACCGTTACGAAACCACCCACCAGCCCTGCTCAGCAGAGTCTCGCGCCTGGCGGCTGTACCACACCCAGCGCTCCCCGGTGTCCTCATCATGGCCGGGCGCCACCAACGTGCGCCGACTGGCCAGGTGCCACGCACACGGCGCCGGAAAATCACTCGCCCGCTCCGGATCCAACACCAGCACATTGCACGCCGCGCTCAACGTCTCCCACTGCGCGCCGCAAATGGCATCCCCCGGCTGCGGCACACCGGCACCAGCGGTCGCCGGTGGCACAAATGCCCGGAACTCCACCGCAGCGCCCACGCCCACCGTCCCCGGTGCAAAACGCAGCCGCCACAAGTCCGGCCGCAGCGGGAAACCATGCAGCCCGACCTCCTGGTCGCCGATCGTCACCGAGGCCAACTTCATCCAGGTACATCCCACGTCCTCCGCCGCCTCCGGCACCCTGTTCTGCGGTGTGCATGCCGGCAGCTCCTGCGGATCCTTCGCCGGGCGCCACGTGTCATCGTGAGACATGAACCTCACGCCACCGGACACCAACACACGGTTGGCCTTGGCCTCCATGCGCGCAGCCCCCACCGGCAGCAACGCCCGCACCGGGATGCTGCCATCCTGCCTCGCGGGCATCTCTCCCTCCGGCGTCAAGGCCACCATCGCCTGCCCCGCACCAGCATCGGCCGCCGTCACGCCGGCCAGGCATGAAGGCAACGTCTCCAAAAAATGCCTCCGCGGCCTGCGCGCCGGGTAAAACGTCACCCGGCGGCGCTCATCCATGGACTCTACTTTCGCCCCACTGTACCGGCAGTCACCACCATACTCGCCCAGCAGCGTCCACACCGTCTGCGGAGACCCTGGAGGCGCCAACTCATCACTCACCGTCACGTAGCCGGGCATATAAACCAAGCACTCCGTCCCCGGCGGCTCCAGCTCACCACCAACAGTCTGTTTAAGCCACAGCCGCCCACCGCATTCCGGGTACTGCGCCTCCGCCGGCATCTCCTCCAGCGTGCCTGCGCCCCCCTTGCGCACATACCAGCCCGGCGATCCTGGTGCCCGCAACCCGTTTCGGTGGTCCAGGTACACCGGCTGCCACGTACACCGGTGCGCCTCGTGTATCACCCGCGGCTTGTACCTCACCCGGCCAGCCCCGGCTCCGCCACCGGTCGCGCCCACCGGAGTGGACACCTGCACCGCCGCAGCCGCACCTGCAGCCGTCAGCTCAGCCACCTGCGCCCGCAGCGCCTCCAGCTCAGCCACCAGCTCATTCAGCCGCACGCTGGTCAACTGCTCTCCTTTAACGAACTTCTTCATGCCTTGCCTCCATATACTTCAGCATCCCAGCCGCCAGGGCCGCTCAACATGTACTTTCGCACCCGGCGACGCTTTCCGCCCACCGTTTGCGTCCCGCCACCCATCGCAAGCCAGTTATACCCCGCCGGCGCGGTCAACTCAGCAGGCGCCACAACCTGGAACATCTGCGGCACCTCTCCCACCCCGTCATCCGTTATGGTAGCCACCACGTGGGGCACATAGAAAGAGCTCATTTTGGTCACCAGCTCCCAGCCGTCCACCTTGGCAGCCTGCTCGCCCACCTTGTACAGCGCCCCGGCGAACTCAAACTCCTCTTCCGGGTCCGCACCTCGCGCCAGCTTCTGCAGAGCTATCCCCGGCGCGTCGCGCCAGGCTACATCGGCAAACCGCGGATGCGTCAAAATATCCTCCGTGCTGCCACTCACCTCGATGCTCACCTCAGCCTCCTCAGCCTCGTCACCTCCGGCATCGCCCCCGCCACCGGCATCGCCGCCATCATCGCCGCCATCATCGGAGGCCGCATCTTGGTACTGCTGCGCGCTCAGCGTCAACTGAGCCATGCCACCCACATCTCGCCGCACCGTGGCCACCACCTGCAGCGTCCGGCTCGCATGCGCGCCGATGTATTCCTGGGCAAACGTCACCAGCTCATCAAATCCACCGGCGTACGTATACTCATTACTCACCCCGGAGGGCTCCACGCCATCCATCTTCGCCGGCGCGGTGCGCGCCCACGTGCGCCCCACCTGCTCCACCGGTGCCATCGATATGCTCTTACTTATCATATTATTTTTTCCTGTTTAATGCTCAAATAAACCCTTCACCAGCGCGCGATCCGCAGCCACATCGCGCTCATCCGCGCGCCACCAGCGCAACCGCGCACCCTCCGCCGCAAGGCGCGCATGCACCCACTGCAGCACCATCACCAGCGGCCGCCACAGCAGCTCCTCCGCCGGCATCATCGCGGCCCTTGCCGCCGTCGAGCAAATGCTCATCATAAGCAAGGGCCAGATGCGTTTCCCCCGTCGCCCCCCTCTTCGCATACCACCAGCGCATCACCGGCAGCCGCGGCCTCAGCGCGCACCTGCGCCACCACCTCCAGCAGCTCAGCCTCCGTGTACCCCTGCGCCCATTCCAGGACTGCCAACTTCGTGGCCGCAGGGTGAAGCTCATGCCCCACAACCCTCACGCGCACATCATCCAGCGGCGCCGCATGCATCCAGGCGTACTCTGCAACCGCATACACGCTCACCGGCTCTCCCTCTCGCGGCAACCCGGCCAGCGGATTGCCCAACATCTCAAGCATAATGACGCTCGCCGCGCTCAAACGGCGCACGCGCACACCTTCCGGCTTCATCCCGGCCGAAATCACACCGGCCGCCAACTTCTTCTCTCGTTCGTTCATAACTATTTTTTTTGTTGTATCACCCAGCAAACGCCGGGAAAGCTTTGTCTTTCAGGTGCTCGAAAATCTTCTCCGTCACCTCTTGCATCTTCTTCGTGTTCGCCGCAGTTGCCTTCTGCGGCTGGATGCTCGCGGCATCGTACAGCAACCGGTTGCCACCAGCAGCACCGCCCACATCCTGCAAGGACGTGCGCAACCACCCGCCACTCTGCGGGCGGCCAGTCACCTGGGAACCATCCTCGCGCATCGCCGCGCGCATGCCTACCTCCTGGGCGGCCAACAGCGCCGCATCCTCCTCGCGCACCCCCGCAGCCCTGTACTCATCATAAATCTTCTGGGCCTCCGCTTCATCACGCATCGCCTGCGCGCGCTCCTTATCACCCGCCACCTCTGCCTCTGCAAGCTCGCGCCGCTGCCGCAGCGCCTCCAGCGCCGCATCTCGCGCGGCGGCTTCCTTCTCCGCAGCATCGGCAGCGGCCTTCTCAAGCTTGGCGATCTCCACCAGCTCGCGGCGCGCCGCCAGCAACTGCTGGGCGCGTGACAAGTCACCGCCTTCCTGCTCCGCCAGCCGTGCCTGCGCAGCAGCATCCAGGTCGCGCAACCCTCCGGCGCTCACACCCAACCGCCCCTGCAAACCATTCCAGCGCGCAAACCAGCCATCCATCGCGCCGCCCTGCTCGCGCTGGGCTCGCTCCACATCCGCTCGCGTCGCCGCTCCGGTCAAACCGTACCTCGTCGCCTCAGAAATCAGCGCTTTCACCTGCTCAGCCACATCCAGCGCCGCCGCAGCCTGTCGCGCCCCGCGCATCCCCGCATCCTTATTCAGCAACGCATCCACATCAGCCGCCGTGGCCTCCTCACCCAGCCCCACAGAGGCCGTCACCCGCTCGCGCCGCTGCCACAGCGTCTCCGCCGCAGCAGCCTCCGCCCGTCGCGCAGCCCCCGCGGCCTCCGCTATCTTCCGGTAGGCCTCCGCCTGCTCCTTCATCGCCTCCGCCAAGCCCTCGCGGCGCTTCTCCTCAGCTTTCGCGGCCTCCGCCGCCATCGCATCGCGGCGCTCGCGCTCCAGATCCTCCGCCGTCTTCTCGTACACCAGGTACTCACCCTGCACCTCCGGCAGCGCCGCTTTTTTAAGCTTGGCCATGCCATCGGCTATCGCGGCCAGAGGACCGTCCACAAAATCAAGCACATGCTTCCCCAGCGCTCCCAGCATCTGGCTGCCCGTCTCCCTCATGCGTGCCCAGGCACCTGCCGTGCTGTTCGCCTGCGCCTCGGCCATTTCCATCGCGCGCGAGCCTTCACCGGACACACGCTCAATCACGTCAAAAAACACATCGGTGCTCACCGCACCGGCGCTCAGCGCGCTCTCCAACTGCTCCTTGCCCATGTTCAAGCGCTTCATGAGCTCGGTGCGCAAGCCCACACCGGCCTCGTCAAATTTACCAAGCACCGACTCCTCCAGATACCCTCTCGTCCCAGCCTCCACCAGCTCATCCATCAGACCCTCCAGCCTGGCCACATCGCCGCGGGCAGCCACAACATTCGCCTGGATGATCTTCACCACCTGCTCCGTATTATATCCCGCCTGGCTCAACCGCGCGGCCTGCTTGTTCAACAGCACGCTATCCATGCCAAACCTCGCCCCCAGCTCCTCATTGGCCGCCATGATCTTCCCGGCGCCACCGGCATTCGCGGCAATGAGCTCACGCTCCACCGCCTCAGCACCCAGCCCCTCATGCACAGCAGCCCCCATCACAGCCATCGGCGCAGCAGAGGCCACCGCCCAGGCTTTTCCAGCCCATCCTGCCAACATCCCCCCAAAACCGCCGCCAGCATCTCCACCGGCGCGGCTTGCCTTCGCCTGCTCGCGCGCAAGTTTCTTGTACTCCGCATGCGCCTTGCCAATCTCTAGGCTCGCCTTTTTGAACTGCGCGGCCGCAGCGGCTCCACTCTGCGCCAGGGCATCACCGGCATCATCCACGGAGCCCGTCAGCTTGTCTGCCTCCTTAGCCGTCGCCTTCAGCTCTCGCTTGGCATTGCTCGCTTCAGCCTTAATACTAAACTTTACATCGTTTCCCATTGCTTTCTCCTTGTTATTTCTTCAAAAAATCACTCTCGCGGTCAATGTCCAGCCCCTCCACCTCCGGCACCACCAACGGCACCATGCGGCAGCCCTCAAACAACGACTCCCCGCCAACCCGGCTGCAATGCACCAGTGTGATGCCTCCGGTAAAACGGTAAAATTGCGGCAACAACTGCCGCGGCACACTCGGAAGCGGCAAGCCCGGTATAGCCGGCACCAGACGCCCGTCCTCACCCAGCGCCATCACCGCCGTGGCCTTGCACTCCAGCTCAGCCACCGTCATCAGCACCTCATCCTGGTGCAACATGCCCGCCAGCCTCTGCGCCCGGCGCAGCGTCTCCTCGCTCAAGCGCGGACTCGTGCATTGCACCTGCATCAGCCACGCATCGCGCACACCGGCGCGCTCCACATACCGACGCAACGCCAGCGTCACATCATCGCGGTCGCCGTGGCGCTCGTCCACGTACGGCACCTCGGCTCGATACTCTCGCGCCACTTCGGCATAGCGCGGCGAATCCGTCAACACAACACAGCGGCCAAGCACTCCGGCCACTCGCTCAGCCATCAGCCCAAGCAGAGGCTTGCCATCCCACGCTCTCAAATTCTTATCGCGCACACTGCTACCACAGCGCGCACAAATCACCGGCACCACCTTCACCATCGCTCAGCCCTCCGGTTAAACATTCAAATGCCTCAGCGCAGCCTCCTGCGTCCCGCGCTCTGCAGCGCTACTCAGCACAGCGTAGCGCCCACGCTTACACAGCACCAGCGTCTTTCCCTCCGCAGCAGCCACCTGCGCGCGCAGCGTCTTTCGGTTATGAAACAGCGCCAGCAGCGTGGCCAGCGGGTCCTTGTTGGCGCGGATGTACTCCACATCATGCAGCACCGCATGCACCTGCGCGGCCGTGTACGGACAATGCGCCACCGGCAGCCCAAAATGCCACCGCACTTCGCGCCCCACCCTCACCCGGCTCTCCAAAGGGATGCCCAGCGTCACCGCCACAGCCACCTCCGCCGTGTTCGTGGAGCCCTCAGCCCCCAGCGGCACCTCCCACGTCTGCACCTCCGGCACTTCAGTATATCCGGCAGAGCTCCAACTACTCAAACGGCAACCCAGCCCATAAGGCCCGCACCAGAGTCCACCATTATGGTGCACCTGCGTCAACAACACGCGATAATTGTGCAGCGCCCCCTTCATCAACCGCACCACATGCGGCACCACACCTGGCTCCTGCGGTCCATGCGGCAGCCCCCAAATCCTCGCCACCTCGTCAAACGTCAATCCCGGCTCGGTCACACTCGCCGCCCCAAACCTCCACGCCACACTGCACCCATCTCCGGGCGCATGGCCACTGTTCAAGTCAGCTTTCACCGTCTGCCGCGGTGCCCGCAGCAGCGGAAAGCCCAACGTCGCCAACATGGCCGCAAATCCAGGGTCGGCCACCTCTGCATTGAATGAAGCGTCTTGCATTTTCATATCTACCCCTCAGCCCCGTGCGCCCTTAAACTCCCTCCCTCATCCCTCATCCCTCATCCCCTCCAACTTCCAACTTCCAACTTCCAAAAAAGCGCCGCCGGTACTCCCGGCGGCGCTCCATGTTACAAGCAAACAAATACACCAAAGGGCCAGATTCCAGACGCGCTCGCCCCCGCGCGGCAATCAGTAACTCATGAAACAACACTAAAAAACATCTCGCGCCTCGGCAATGCTCTCAAACCGTTTGAGCTGGATGTGCGGCGTGTCCTTGAACTTCTTCCAGTCACCGCCCCACTCCAGCCCCGGCACAGCGCGTGCCAGCGCACCCAGCGCTGCATACTGCTCGCCGTCAGCGATATATCGCTTCCCGTCACCGGAAAACACACCAAAATCAAACGCCAGGCCGAAGTTGTGCCAACTATACCCACCGCGCGCATTCGTTACACGCTTCCCGGACACAGTCCGCCCCTGCGCATAGAGCTCGTCCTGCTCTTTATACGTGCGCGTTCCGCCGATGATGCGCACCTGCACACCCAGCCGCTCAGCCACCGCCAGCGCCTGGCACATCCACGCACGGGCAGCCTTCTGCGCAGCCGGAATCAGCGTGGCAATGTTCGCCTCGGTGCGCGCATCAAAATCGCCATGCGCTCGGCGCGCTTCTTCCTCAGCCTCAGCCCACTCAGCCTCAGCCTTGCGCTGCAGCGGCCCGCGGATGCCGTCTATCTTCCCATGGTAATACCCGGCCAAGCGCAGCAGCCGCTGCCAAAAGCGCACATCGTTTCGCATCTCATCCACCATCATGGCTGCCCTCCTTTCCGAGCCGCTTCATGCTCGCGCTCCAGATGATTCAGCCGTGTATTGGCCTCCCTCACCTCAGAACTCACCTCCGCACGAAAATCTCGCACCTCAGCGCGCACCTCAGCACGGAACTCGCGCATCTCCTCGGTAATCTCGCGCATGCTTTGCGTATTCTCGCGCACAAAAGCCATCAAATCTATATACATGTAAGCAGCCGCCACAAAACCCAGCAACGCCAGAATAGCGCGCGGTTGCTCCACGATATAGCGCAGCAAATACACCATCATCGGCTCATTTTCCTGCCGCTCGCTCATCATTTCTCTCCTGTGATCACAAAAATGCAATGCTCGTCGCTCAGCACATGGTAGAGCTCGTGCGCGGCATTAATCTGCGCCGGAGTCACATGCTCGCACCCCGTGCTCAGCCATGCGCACACGCCCATGGCCAGCAGGGCGAGAATGCCCCAAAGCCAGCGCATCACGCCGGTGGATGCCTTCGCCTCTTCCTTCAGCCACTCCGCGGCCTCACCGGCCGCCTCGCGTGCCACGTCTTTCACTTTGTCCTTTGTTTCTTTGTTCATTGTTCGCTTTCTGTCAAATCTTCCATTTCCATCGGCTCCATAATCCCCGTCGGCAGGAACGGCCCCGGGGTGGGCTCATCATCCAGCCCAAACGCTGCCGGAGCGAAGGCTGTGTTATTCGTCAGCAATTCACTGAGCTTTCGAGTACCGCATGCCTCAATGTTCCCGGTTGTATCGCGCACCACATACCCCAAAAAAGCCTCGCCGTTCTCATACGTGTCAGCCAAAGGGGTATGAGCCGAAACTAAATAAAGTATGGTCTGGTAGGTGGCGCTAGTTGTCGGATAATTGGTCGACAATAGCAACGTACCTGAGTCTTTGTTAACAGCATTAAGACCTATAGCTGCAGTGTTTGTTTTATCCGCAGTAACACCTACACCCATAGCCAGAGAATTCGCAGCCTTCGCGTGCGTATTGTACCCGACCGCCGTGCCACCAAAATCGGCCGCGGTAGATTTGTGCCCCACACATGTCGCGTAATAATTGCCGCCATTAATTTCCGTGCCTATTTTCACGTAGCTTCCAGCCGCCTTGCAGTTCAGCGAATCCAAAGCCCTCGCCACAGCCACGCCGCTCTGTGCGTTTGTGGACGTTGAAGAATAAGTCTGGTCAACCGAGATTGAAGCACCGCCCCCGCCTAACCCAGCCACGGGGGCACCATTAAAACGGCAGGCAGTCACCACCACGCCATCCGGCACCACCAGCGCCTCATCCACGGCATACACCGCGGCCTGACTCGTCGCCGGCACCTTGCACAGCGTCACACCGCCGGCACTCTGCACCTCAATCTCCGCGCCGGTGGTATTAGTCACCACATACGGCGCACCCTTTACTGTTGAAATATCCATGCTCGTCTCCTTGTTCGTTGTTTTATTCCTCCGGCAGCAGCGTGCCCCTCTCTCCTCACTCGCAAAAACACGCCGCCACCGGAGAAAAATTCATTTAGGCCGTAGCCAACACGGCAACCTTGCGCGGCTGCACCACGGTGAAGCCTGCCAGCGTCTCCACCGACTCATAGATAGCCTCACTGCCCGGCTTGCCCCACACCTTCAGCACCATCGGGATACCGCAAATCGTGCCCAGGGAGCGCACAGCGCAGCCCAATTCGGCGGCAATATGCGGAACACCGCCACCATAGGCAATGCCGGAGCGCATGGCGGCCAGGCCGCAGCCCTTACCATCGCCCGCAAAAGCACCCAGACCGGCGCTCATCTGCATCTGCCCGATGCCCAGCGTGCCCTCCGTATCAGGATTCAGGCCCAGAGCATTCGTCGGGATCACCTTGCTCCACAGCGTGGGATTCAGCAGCAACGTCTCGGTCTGGCCATATTCGCCGAACAGACCGCTCAACTGCTGGGCCACAAAGTCAGGCGTGAAGGTGGAAGCGTCCACAGCCACACGGCCCACCTTCTTGTTGGTGGCGGCGGCGGCCTCGGTGGGGCACACAGCGGCCACGGTGGCGGCGAGCTGGGCAAATACGCCTTCAATCACTGCCTGAATGGCAGCCTGGCGCTTGCCAGCCCATTTCTCACCCTTGGCCAGGTCATAGCTGGTCAGAGCCAGCGGACGGCTCACACGTGAGGCGCGCACTTCCGCATAGTTGTTCACCAGCGCCGTGTCTTCCCAGTTTTCGGTGTTCACCAGAGCGGCACCTGCCGTCTCGATCACCTCAACGTTGATGACCGGCTGCACACCGGCCGGCACATTATAAACACCGTCCACATTATGCGAGAAAGTGCTCAGGTCGGCATATTTCTTCGAGAATGCATCAGCATACTCATCGGCCACCACGGCCCACAAATCAGCGCCGGTAGAGCCCAGCGTGTTGCCGGACATTTCCATCTGCAGCTTTGCGCCGTCGCTCAACCCCGTCATATCGGGGGCCAAGGCCTTAGCAGTTGCACCAAACAGCTCAGGGTACAGAGCTTTTACATGTTCCATCGTCATCGTTTTAAGCATATTTTTTTATTCTGTTTTTTGTTAGTAATAAAGATTTTTCGCTATTTTTAACGCAGGCGAGCAAATGCTCCATCCCAGCCCTTAGCCTTCACCACGGCCGCCATATCCACCGCGGCCACCGGGCGCACAGTATCATCCGCAGGGGGCAGAGCATCAGCGTCGGGCGCCATCGCTGCCATGCGCGCGGCAACGGCCTTGTTCACCTGCACCTGGAACTCTGCATCCGTGGCTTCGCGTATGGCCAGCACATGAGCCAGCGCAGAGCGGGCACCAGCAAGCTCGGCTCGCACGCTCTCCAGCTCGCGACGCAGCCCGCCATCAGCAGCCACCGCGGCGCGGTCGTCGCGACGACCGCGCTCACCGCGCATCCAGGCGCAGAAACGGCGGAACATGGTGGCGTCTTCGTCCTTCTCTTCGACGTCCTCCGTCTCCACCTCGGTGGACTCATCATCAGCACCACCCTCGGTGGCAGGCTCATCGGCGGGCGTTTCTGCCTGTTCCTCCTTCTCTTTCTGCTCATCGGCGGGCGCATCTCCCTCCATGCGGCAGAAACCGTAGGCCACAGCCTCCGCGGCCGTGTAATACTTCTCCGTCACATGGTCGGCAGCTACCTGCTCCGCCGTCTTACCGGTGGCGGCGGCGTAAATGGCATACACCTTCGCGCGGGCGGCCTCAAAGGCCTGCATCTGTGCGCGCAATTCCGCCGTGCTGCCGCTCAAGGTGCAGCTAGGCTCATGCACCATCCAGGTGCTATTCGGGGTGATGCTCACGCTCTCACAAGCGCAGGCGATAATGGTGGCCGCGCTCGCGCACAAACCACACACCAACGCACGCACCGGCATCTCCGCACGCAGCGCCGTGATGCAGTCCACAATCCCCAGCGCGTCCGTCACAGACCCGCCGGGGGAGTTGATGCGCACCAGCAGCGCGCTGCACCCGGCGGCGCGCAGCTCTTCGACCTTCTCGCCCCACATCTGCGGCGTCCAGCCCCAAGCGCCAATATCGCCCTCCAGGTACAGCACAGCCTCACCGGCCGCGCTCATCGTCATTCTGATTCTAGCCTTCATAATCAAAATTATTCACCGGCCGTGCCGAAATTGTAAACAACGCCGGACATGTCAATGGTCACAGCCTGCTCGTTGCCCATGCTGCACTTGACATTCTTAATGACGGCCGTGTGTCCACCCACACCGATGCCCTCATTGAAACCGCTACCCATCGCGAAATTGTTCAGCGCCGCCTGCTTGCCCAGGGTGTAGCCCGTTTCCGTCACCGTCTTGCCCATCAGCAGCGTCCCGCTCAGGTCAAAACTACTCTCTTGGTCAATGCCCATCCAGCCGATCGTCTGGCCGTGTCTGTTTTTCTGCACGTGCTCGGTGGTGATGCTGGAGTCCATGTTAACAGAGGTCAACAAAAGCGCCTCGTTCTCATCCTCAGCAATGCCCCATTCCGGCACCGTCCCATATTTTTCAAGCAAAACTGCCATGTTTTTCTGTCTATTTTTCTCTGTTCAAAAATTCATCGCTCTATCCACTCGCCCGGTGCGCCCCAAAAGCGCGCACCGCTTACCTCACCACCACCCACACAAAGGGCAGCTTCCAGGTGTACACCACCCCCTCCGCCGTCATCGGTTGCCACGCTTCGCACCAGGCGCTCACGCTGAAGCACAAACCCTCCGGCCTTTCGACCTCCACCCGCTTCAGGCTATGCAGCACCGCCACCAGCGCCCGCCTCACCGCCGCCAAACGCAGCGGCAACACATCCGCATCGGCCTCCGCCTGCTCCGCCGCCATGGCCACGCTCAGCTCGCCGTGCAGCTTCGTGCAGGCGTGCTCCGGCATGCCGTCCAGTCCAGCGCTCACACTGGCCGTCTCAACCAGCACCAGCGGCGTGTCCGCCGGTAGCTCTGCCCTGTCCTGCTCGCCCTCCGCCAGTACGCGCCACACACCAAACTCCGCGGAGGCTTCCAGCTCCGCCCTCAGTCTCTCAGCTATCTCTCGCATCATGTTCTTTTACCTTTCTTTCTCGCCGCGCGCGCTTTCTTCTTCGCCGCCGGCATCTCGTACTTCTTCGCCAGGTTATCCAGCCCAATGCTCTTGAAATACCAGAATTTTATCTCTTTCGCCGCACCCTGCACCCAGGCGTCCTTGTACTTCGGAAAATAGCGCATAAACCTGTGAAACACCAGCAGATCACCAAAATCCCCCCGCACCTGGAACTCGGCGCCGGTGGCCGCGCATACCATCTTGCCGGAGCCATCGCGCCGCCACTTGCCCGGCCGGAACTGCGCCAGATTGCTCACGCCCGCAGCACGCGCTGCCGGGTACCACGCGCCAATCAAACTGCCCGCGCGCGCCTTCAAACGTTGCACCTCAGCATCCACCTCACTCTTGCGCACCCAGTACAGCCCCGGCTGCACACCCACCGTCCCGCGGTACACATCACCCTTGCGCCTTATTTTTCGGCGCTTCAAAAATTGTTTTACGTTCACATACGGCAGTTTTTTGCGCCCTAGCTCACCACGGGGCGTCACGAAACCATAGCCACTCCAGCCCAATTTCCCCTGCACATGCAGCGGTCGGGGCATCTTCCCATTTCCGGGAATAGCCGTCGGCAGCTTATCGCCGCCCACAATTTCCTCCTGGATGCGCTCCTGCAGTTTCTTCACAGCCTGCCGCCCCCAGCCGCCACCCGTCACCTTGCGCCCCGGGTTAGGCGGCGTGTAGTCCTTCATTTTGTTGAGCGTCGCTACAGCCAAACGCCGCACAAATTCCGGACTCTGCGTTATCGTTTCCTCCGCCAGCGCCTCAAGCGTGGCACCTAATGCTTCCAATTCCATGCTTTAATCTGCGCTAACGGCCTCCAGGTACCACACAACATCAAACGGACTCCCCAGCACGCTCGTCACAATCAGCGGCTGCGGCCAGCCCTCCACCCGCATGCGGTCGCCCGCTCGCGGCGGCGTGGCCATCGCGTCGCGCATGATGCTCGCACGCCCACTCACAGAGGGCACCGCACCACCGGCGGCGGCCTCCCAGTCAGAGCCGGTCTGCACCCACACGCCGCGCCCGGTCCAGTACACGCCCACACCGGCGCGGGAGAGCACCAGCGTGCTCCCCAGCTCCTCCACCATGTCGGCGGCTCCGGCGGTCAGTAAATCCTTCAGGCTCACGACTGCACCTCCTCACCAGCCTCCGGCGCGGGGGCAGGCTCCGGCTCCTGCGCCGTCTGCACAGCACCCACCGCCCCCGGCAGCAGATTGCCCAGCGGTACGCCATACTGCGCCGCCGCTTCCTGCGCTGCGGCCAGATTCGCCGCGCGGCGCTGCAGCACCTGCTTCGCCGTCAGGCCTTCCGTGGCAAGCGTCCACTCGTCCGCATCAGCCAGGCCCTCGCGCACCGCATTGATCACACCGGCCACCTCGCGACCTCTATCGATAGTCAGGTCGGGCAGGGGTACCCAGCGCACACGCCACCAGTCCTCACACGTGGGCACCGGCAAACGCCCCGCCGCCATCTCACACGCCAGGATGTGGCGATACACTCGACTGCACCATCTGCGCAGCGGCAGGCGCAGGATGCGCAGGCGTCGGTTCATCTTTTGCAGAGAGAAACGCGCCCCCGCACTGGCCAGGTCATTCACAAAGAAGAACGGTTCCGGGTCAAACCCCCAGTTGTACGCCAAATTTGCCAGCAGGCGCTTTGCAAATGCCTGATTCTCATTGCTCGGTCGCGTATCATGCACAAGACTCAGCTTGCGGCCGGGTGCCAGGCTTATCATCTGCGGACCGGCCACGCGCGCGGCAGGCACAAACGGTGCCAACGGCGCGCCACCGCCGCCACTCTCGCCTGTCTCCGTGGCCGCACCCTCACCTCCGCGCTTGCTGCGCCAGGCAGAGGCCGCACGTGCACGCGCATCGTCTGCGGGTTTTTCCTCCACTATCGCCACGCTCGCGCTCAACTTAATGGCAGCCTTCAGGAATGCGGTCACATCCTTCAGATCCAAACAGTCATTAATGACCGCCGTGAGCTCCGGCAGGCCGCGCACCTGCGCCGGGTCCGCCTTCCCGCGGTACAGCACAGCCTGCTCAGCAGGGATGCGTCTGCGCTTGGTGGCATCACCGCTCCCCACACTCAGCACATACGCCACCGGTCGACCGGTGGCCGGGTCCACTTGCACACCCAGCGGCGCATCACTCTTGTCATCGCGCCCGGGCTCACCCAACTGCGGGGCCGTGTAAAACGCCACCATGCCGCCACCATCGCGGCCACGCGTAAGCACCGTCAAATGGTCGCCGTCAATCATGGCTCGCTCCTGGATGAGCAACTGCGCCTCCTGCCAGCTCACAGCGCCAGCCGCGTCGAACGTCTCCGGCTCCATCACACGCCGCTCAAATGCCGCGCGCGCCTTCTCGTTCCATTCCTCGTCGCAACTACACGGCAGGGGCATCAGGTACCCCACCAGCGCCGCGCGAGTCTCCACAGCCATGCGCACCGGTGCATAGTTCGCAGCCAAGCTGCGGCTGATGCTCCACAACATCCAAAGGTCAAAACTGTCCGGCGCCTGGCGCTCATCAGCCAGGGGCCACCACGGCACCTGCCTATCAGGGCTCCAGCGTGTCGCATCATACTGCCCGGCCATCACCGGTGCCGGCACTCTCTTCCTGCTTCGTCTCTTGCTCATATCTGTCTCTTATCGGAAATTAACAAAATGCGGACGGGCTATCTGGCTTACATCATCCATGTCATCCACCGGGTCGCGGCCCTGCTTCAGCGCCAGCGCCGCCTCATACAGCGCCACACGCTCCTCCGCCTTCGTCACCAGCGTCCGGCTGTAACTCGCACCGCCGCCCGTGCTCGCACTCGAAATCAGCGCCGCCTGCTTGTCCACATCCTCCGCCGCAGCCTTCAGTTTCTCCTCCAACTGCTCCACCGTATACAACCGCGCAAAACTGCGCGCAACTGTCATATTAACTGCCATTTCTCTCTGTTATTCTGTTTCTATTTCACCTCGATGCGCCCACCAGCTCAAGCGAGCCAACTTCACACAGTCGCCAAAATGGTCGTCCGCCACTTTCTTCCAGCCCTGACCTCCACCCGGCAAGCGCACCAGCATCTGGCCGCTCAGCCCTTTGATGAACTCCGGGCCCACATCCGCCGGCAAATGCAACTCCGCCAGCTCGCCCTCCGCAATAATCTTCCCGTACAGCTCTCGCTTGAGCGCCGTATCATTGTACACGTAAAGGTCCAGCAGCGGGTGCGTTTTAAGCATACTCCGCCCCCAGCTACCGGCTGCGCCGGAGCCCTTGGACGGCATCACCGCCCCGCCGGTCAACTCACATTCCTGGTACACCTGCTCCGTCCAGTCACCGGAGTCCGCCAGCCCGAAATCAGGCCGCACATCGCCCCACCTCAAATGCTCGAAATGCCAGGCAATGCCCTGCTGTCCGGTGGCCGGATCCGTGGCAAAGCTCACTATCGTCCCATAGTCTACCACCCACATCTCGCCGCCGGTGCCCACAGCCGTGGCCACCCAGTGCGTCGCCGCCTGGCCCGGGTCATAGGTCACTACAATATAGTGCCAATCACCCGGCAGCACACCCTTGGCCAGCGTACCAACACGCGCCTGCACATCCTCATCCGCCACGCGGACACTGTAACGCACATACGGCAACGCCGCCCAACTATTCACAAAATCCTGGTACGCTTCAGCGCTGGAATCCGCACGGCTCGCGCGCCAAAACGTCGCCGCAAATTCGCCAAAGGTCACATCGGGGGAGTATAGCGAGCTCAAATGATACCCGCGGCGCCACGCCGGTGCCCCCGGATTCGTGCTGCGCCACTCGCCACGCTCCAACATCGCCATGCGGTCGGCTTCCCAGATGTCACCATGACAATGCGGGCACACATAGTGCGCCGTTTCGCGCACCACATCCTCCGTCACGCCACTCTCCGGGTGCTCCCATACCAGGCTATCCCGGCTGAATTCCATCGTGAACCACTGGCCACAATGCGGGCAGGGGTGATAGAATTTTCTCTGATCCGTGGCAAGAAACCCCTGCCAGAACAAACTCTCCTCCGTGTTTGGCGTGCTCGCATGAACAATCAGGTGCCGCGCAAAGGCCTTCACGCGACTCTCCAACAGCAGCACCGGGTGCGCCTCATGTTTCCTCAAGTGCTCAAACTTCGCTTCCTCATCAGCCACCACATAACCGGCCGGCACCGATGCCGTCTGCGCCGGCTCACGCGCGCCGATGAAGTACACCGGCATGATGCCCGTGTCCAGCACGCCACCCTTCAGCGGCTCCGCGCTCATCGCGCCACTCAGCACCTCATTCTCGCGCCAGAACGGCATCAAGCGCGCCTTGGAAAACTTCCGCACAATATCACCGGACGGCATGGCCCATATCATCGGCTGCGGGTCGAATTCATGCAACAACGCAGTGCCAAGCATGCACGCCGTGGTTTTTCCTGTCTGGCTACCCATCACCAGATACAAGTGCTCCAGTCCGGGGTCGATAAAACTCTGCAGAATCTCCGCCATCCAGGGCTGTCGCGCCAAGCTCAACGGCCCCGGCCGGTGGCTCACCATCGCCGGCAGCGCAAGGTGCTCTTCGCACCATCCGCGCGCATCGCTGCACGTCTTAAACAGCAGCTCCTCAATCATGGCCTCTCATGAGTCCCTCCAAACTCGCATCAAGCGCCGCGACGCTCGCATTCCAATTCGTCTGCTCACGCTTCACCGCCGCGAAGAAACGCGGACGCCATTCCGGTGGCAAATCACCGGCCACATTGTTCGCAAAGGTACGCATGCAACTGCCCAGAGGCGTCACACCACGCCGCCACACTTCACGCACAGCAGCCACCGGCACCAACTGCCCCGCAGCCTCTTCCAACCGCTCCGCATCGCGGCGGGCATCCTCCCACGCGCGGCGCGCTTCACGCACACCACGCGCAGCAGCCGCCCGCGTCACAGCATCCTCCGCGCCAGCAGCATCTCGCTGCAACTGGCGGAGCAGCTTGTAATTCTCATCAGCCACCTGCCGCGCTTTCTGCAGGTCCGTCATGGGCGCATCAGCACCAGCCGCACGCGCCACCCGGCCGCGCCCGCGCAAAAAGGCCACCCACTCCGGGCGCCCCTCAGCGCGATAATTCCGCGCCGTGCGCACAGCAATGCCCTGTGCCACCGCAAACTCAGCCAGCACCAGCGCATCCTCTTTCGTACTGCGTCCCATACACCCCTCCGCCCCGTGCGCCCCAATAACTCCCACACCTCACCCCACTCCGCCACCCGCTCCCCGCGCGCACCATGCCCGCACCCCACCGCCCCCACCTTCACCC
>JAZRRO010000031.1:0-13002 GCA_045650805.1 Akkermansia sp. | reverse complement strand
GCTCCGGGGTTCCGATTTGTTGGCATTACAACCCAGGGTTCCGTCATTACGTGACTTCACCCTGGGCTACCTTCTGCCGCCCCTAGAAGGGGCTCAAATAGAGGCGGGCTTGCGCCCGCAACAGTTCGACAAATCGCCATTGCTCACACAACATGAGCCTCAATCCCCAAACGGACAAGATACCGATTTTTAAGGGCATGCGGACTCATTTTCAGCTTGCAATGAGGGATGGAAGGTGTATACTTTCCGCGACTCATTAGCCATTAGCATACAAAAATGGACACGATACGCGCATTTACCACAGGCAACGGTTCGACCGGACAATTTCACTCACTGCCCGCCCTGGCAGCCCAGGGGTATCCGGGCATTTCCCGCATGCCCATCTCACTCCGCATCGTACTGGAAAGCCTGATGCGCAACTGCGACGGGCTCAAGGTGAGCGAGCAGGATGTAGCCAACCTGGCAGCATGGAATGCCAAGGCACCCGGGGACTATGAAATTCCCTTCACCGTGGCACGCATCATCCTGCAAGACCTGACAGGTGTGCCGCTGCTGGTAGACCTGGCCGCTATGCGCGCAGCTGTGCAGGATTTGGGTGCCAACCCGGTGGACATGGAACCGCTTGTGCCGGTTGACCTGGTGGTAGACCACTCTGTGCAGGTGGACTGGGCCGGATTCCCCGCAGCCTACCAGAAGAACCTGACGCGTGAGTTTGAGCGCAACACCGAACGCTATGAGTTCCTGAAGTGGGGCCAGCAGGCGTTCAAGACATTCTCCGTGGTGCCCCCCAGCACCGGCATTGTGCACCAGGTGAACCTGGAATACCTGGCTCGTGGCGTGATGGAACAGGACGGCGTGTACTACCCGGACAGCCTGGTAGGCACCGACTCTCACACCACGATGATTAACGGTCTGGGCATTGTAGCCTGGGGCGTGGGCGGCATCGAAGCCGAGGCCGGCATGCTTGGCCAGCCCATCACCTTCTTGGTGCCGGAGGTCATCGGCGTGAATCTGACCGGCAAGCTGCGCGAAGGCGTGACGGCAACGGACCTGGCTCTGCACATCACCCAGATGCTGCGCAAGCAGGGTGTGGTGGGCAAGTTTGTGGAATTCTTCGGCGAAGGTGCTGCCAGCCTTTCCCTGCCGGACCGCGCCACCATTGCCAACATGGCTCCGGAATACGGTGCCACGATGGGCTTCTTCCCCGTGGATGCCACCAGCGCTGCCTACCTGCGCGCTACCGGTCGACCCGAAGAACATGTGGCCACCTACGAGGCCTACTACAAGGCACAGGGTATGTTCGGTATGCCCATGGCCGGCGATATCGACTACACCACCGAGCTCACGCTGGATTTGGGCAGCATCGTGCCCGCTGTGGCAGGCCCCAAGCGCCCGCAGGACCGCATCCCGCTCAACGAGCTCAAGAGCAGCTTTGCCGACATCTGCACCAGCACCTATGGCAAAACACAGAACACCACGCCGGTGTGCGTGACCATGCACGGCGATGCCGGCAACCCCGATGCCGACACCACGCATGAAGCCCAGTTGGTGGATGGCTCCATCCTGGTAGCCGCCATCACCAGCTGCACCAACACCAGCAACGATGGGCTCATGCTGGCAGCCGGTCTGCTGGCCAAGAAGGCTGCCGCCCTCGGCCTGAGCGTGCCGGCACATGTGAAGACCAGCATCGCCCCCGGCTCCCGCATTGCCGAGCGCTACTTTGCCAACAATGACCTGACTGCCGCCCTGGACAGCATCGGCTTCTCCACCGTGGGCTATGGCTGCACCACCTGCATCGGCAACTCCGGTCCGCTGAACAAAGATATCGAACAGGCGGTCATCGCAGAAAACATTGTCTCCTGCTCCGTGCTCTCCGGCAACCGCAACTTCGAGGCCCGCATTCACCCGCACATCAAGGCCAACTTCCTCATGTCTCCCCCGCTCGTCATCGCCTTTGCTCTGGCCGGTCGCGTGGATATCGACATGGAAAACGAACCGCTGGGCACCGCTACGGATGGCACTCCCGTGTACCTGCGCGATATCTGGCCCGGCAGCGATGAAATTGCCGCAGCACAGGCACGCGCCTGCACCCCGGAGGACTACACCCGCTGCTACAGCGGCCACGTGCCCGAGTGGGATGGTGTGGAAGGCCCCACCGGCGCTACCTTTGCCTGGAATGCCGACTCCACCTACATTCACCGCCCGCCCTTCTTCAATGGATTCAACGGCCAGAAGGGCGACATCTGCGACATCGTCAACGCCCGCCCGCTGGGCATCTTTGGCGACAGCGTGACCACCGACCACATCTCCCCCGCCGGTGCTATCAAGCCCACAGGCCCCGCCGGGCAGTTCCTGGCAGCCCTGGGTGTGGAGCGCAAGGATTTCAACACCTTTGGCTCCCGCCGCGGCAATGACCTGGTGATGGCTCGCGGCACCTTTGCCAACGTGCGCATCAAGAATCTGCTGACCGAAGGCATCGAAGGCGGCTACACGCTCTACTTCGGTGAGCGCAGCGTCTCTGCCCCCGATACCGAGATTGCCGCACCCTGTGGCACCCCCACCTTCATCTACGATGCCGGCATGGCCTACATGCAGGATGGTGTGCCCACCATCATTCTGGCCGGGGATGACTACGGCATGGGCTCCAGCCGCGACTGGGCTGCCAAGGGCACCAGCCTGCTGGGTGTGCGCGCCGTGGTGACCAAGAGCTTCGAGCGCATTCACCGCAGCAACCTCATCGGCATGGGTGTGCTGCCCCTCAACTTTGCCAACCCGGAAGACTACGAACGCGTACGCAACCTGAAGGATGCCACCTTCTCCATCACCGGGCTGAGCAATGACATGGCTCCGCGCTCTGCCGCCACCCTCACCGTGCAACCTGCCGGTGAAGCAGCCTTTGAGCTGCCCCTCATCGTCCGCATTGACACCCCCATCGAGAAGGAATACTTCCGCGCCGGTGGCATCCTGCAATACGTTCTCACCCGCTACTGCTGATACTGATATGCAAACTGTTGATTTTGAAACACTGAACACCAACGCTGCACAGCTTATCGGCAAGCAGTGGATGCTCATCACCGCCGGCACGCCCGGGGACTTCAACTGCATGACGGCCAGCTGGGGTGGCTTGGGCTACCTCTGGAACCGCCCCGTGGCTTATGTCTTTGTGCGCCCCAATCGCCACACCCGCGGCTACATGGATGCGCAGTCCTCGTTCACCCTCTCCTTCATGCCGGAATCCTACCGCAAGGATCTCATCTTCTGCGGCCGCAACTCCGGCAAGGATGTGGACAAGATGGCCAACACCTCTCTCAAGCCGTTGACCACCGAATCCGGTTTGGTGGCTTTTGACGATGCGGATGTGGTGCTGGAATGCCGCAAGATGTTCTGCACCAGCCTGAAGGAAGCTGATTTCATCAACTGGAGCGAAGTCTCCCCGCAGTGGTATGCAGCGGATAATCCCCTGCACCTGCTCTACATCTGCGAGATTACCGCCACGCACGTGCGCGGTTAACACAAAAAAGCGCCCTGCCTTTTTTTCCGGCCGCAGCAAGCAGCATTCGATGCCAGGCTTGCTGCGGCTCAGTTTTTCATCATGATGCCAAAATAAAACTATACAAGGTCTAAAAAATATGGCACAATGATACTGTACAATCCCGCCTCACTCATTGCATGAAAACGCCTGACTCTACCAAACGCAAAATCATCAAAGCATGTATCATCGGGCTTGCAGGTGTCTTGGTGTTGGGGGCCGGTGGACTGTACCTTTGCTGGGAGGAAGACCCGCTGGCGTATGAAACATCATATGGCGTTCTGGCAGAGGAATATAAGGCCAAAGGTGCCGATATGGAGCGTTTGAAAGCCGAGATACGCACCCACAGCCAACGCCGACTTGATGGCGTGGAGAGCATCGAGGATTACCCCTACATCCTCAAATTGCTGCAATATGACATCGGCACCCGTGCGCAGCTGGATGTCTCCGTATACAGCAAACTGGCCAAAGCAGGAGCCAACATTCAGGCGACCTCTCCCGAGGGAGAAACGGCCATGCACCTGGCGGTCCAGCACAAGCTCCCTCAGCATATCGCCGTCTTTGCAGAGGCCAGGGCAGATATGAGCAAGTGCAACAACAGGGGGCTCACCCCGTTGTCCTCCGCTATCAAGTTCAACAATATCGGCATCATCAACACCTTGCTCCAACACAAAGCAAATCCCAACGTCACGAATAGTGATGGGTCTACCGCTTTGCATAAAGCTGCCGAAGCCGGCATACTGGATGCCACGGAGAGTCTGCTCCGCGCAGGGGCCGACATCAACGCAACCACGCACGACGGCACCACACCGCTCCACCTTGCCGCCCGAGGGGGACATACAGTTGTGGTGAGCACGCTGCTCGATAACAAAGCCGACCCGAATTGCGCCAATGCAGCCGGGGAAACACCCGCGCATTTTGCCGCGGCCAATGCCCAAATCGCCATCTTGCGGCAGCTGGCCAACGCCGGGGCCAACATGAACACGCGCGACCGCCACGGCAACACCATCCTGATGACTGCCGTTGCTCAAAAGCAGGAAAAAATCGTTGATTTGCTGCTTCAATCCCAAGCCGACCCGAACCTGACGGGCAAAAACAAGCGCACCGCCCTGCATGAGGCCGCCCGGCATGGGTATGCTGGGTTGATTCGTAGGCTTCTGGCCGCCAATGCAGATGCAAACGTCAAAAATGCCGCCGGCAACACGCCCTTATTCGAAGCCATCATGCACGGGCGAGATGAGGCCGCCGAAGTGCTGCTGAACACCAAGGACACGTCCGACACCATCAGCCAAAAGGGTACAGACATGCTTTTCTACACCATCGAGCACAATCAGGACCGCGTGGCACGATTGCTGCTCAAATCCGGGGTGGATGCCAATACACCGGCGAAGGATGGCACCCTGCCCCTTCACCGCGCAATAGACCGCGGACGCTACCAAATCGTCTTTCACCTGCTGCATGCCGGCGCCCAGATAACAGCCAAAGACACCTATGGTTATTTACCGCTTCACAAAGCCGCCGTCATGGGGCGCTCGGACATGGTGCTGGCACTGATCAATGCCGGGGCCAACATCGACCAGCAAGATGATTTTGACTACACAGCCCTGCACTACGCCGCCAAAAAAGGACACATGCGCGTAGCAGAGGTACTCATCAACGCCGGAGCCAACCTCTCGCTCAAGGACAACAACGGTGTCACCCCGCTGCACGAGGCAAAACTCAGCCAGCAACACGAGATGGCCGAGTACCTGGAATCCTCCGGCGGGCGTTGAGTCCCGGCTTCAGAATCTCATTTTGTGTACGGTGAGCAGCGCGATGGTGCGCTCCCAGTTCTCCGGGTGGTCATCCGTCTCCGGGAAGAGCTTATCTGCCGGGATACGGGCATAGCGTTCATAAGCCTTGGGGTGCGATAGCTCTCGCAAACCCACGGAAAAGATAGCGCCCAGTTTCAGAAACTCGCGGGCCAGTTCGTGGGAGCCATTCCAGGCATGCAGCAGCACACGCGGCAGGGTATTGGTGCGGGCGCGCTGGCGCAGAATCTCCAACAACTCTGCCCAGGCATGCACGCCATGCAGGTGAATCATACGCTCATGGCGGAAAGCGGCCCCCAGCTGGATGTGCAACAGCAGGCGCTGTGCTTCCAGCGTGGATTCATGGCGCGCAGAGGCATCCAGCCCGCTCTCCCCCACATCTGCCTGCGGGTAGCGGGTGAGCCAATCATCCAAATCAAAAGCCAACTCGGCGGCATCTACCTCGTGCGCATGCCAGGGATGCACGCCAAAACACGGAGTCATCCCCTCTGCCGTGGCGACATTCTCCCAATCTGCGCGGGTGACGGAGCACAAATAGCCCCCATGTGGTCCGGGTTGGTGGGTGTGGTAATCTTTCATGAAATGAAGCCGTGTGATGCAAAGCTGTAGTAAGGCACGCTGCGGCCATTGCCCAGCGAGCCGATGATGACGTGGTCCAGCAAGCGAATGCGCAACACTTCTGCCGCCTCGGATACCACCTTGGTAAGCTCGCGGTCCGCTTTGCTGGGGGTAGGATCACCACTGGGGTGATTATGAGCCAGCACAATAGCCTGCGCATTGCAGTTGATGGCCTCGCGGAAAATATCTCTCGGGTGCGAAATGACCATACTGGCCGTGCCCTTGGCCACCGTACACTTGCGAATCAAGCGCCGGCGAGCATCCAGCAATAATACCACCAGCGTCTCTTGCGTAAGATGCAACATCTCCGCACTCAGATAGCGATACACCATTGCCGGTTCATCCATACACTCGCGTTGCAGTTCTTCTTCTACCGAGCGGCGCCCCAGCTCAAACACAGCCGCCAGCGTAGCGGCCTTGGCAGCGCCGATTCCCTTGCAACATGCCATGATTTCGCTCGCTTCCATGCGCCCCAGCGCCACCAGCGACCCGGCCGAACGCTTCAGGCGCGCAGCCAGTTCCAGTACATTGCAGCCGCGCAACCCTGTCCGCAGGAAAATGGCAATCAGTTCCTCATCGCTGAGTGCGGCGCGGCCTTTTTGCAGCATTTTCTCGCGCGGGCGTTCCTCCTCCGCCATATCTTTCAACCGAAGTGTTTCCGCTTGCTCACCCTCGCTCATATCGTGGGCATTTTACACCTTTCTGCCCCAAGTGTGAAGAAAAAAAGCCATCTTTAGCACTGGCAATGAAGCTTTTTGCCGAATTATTGGCTTGATATGCGGTAGAGATACGTGTAGAATGGGCGCGAAAGCGTGTGGCCACGTGGCTCGAGCCATGAAAAAGCCTGCGCCAACCAAGGGAGATTTGGCCGGTATCGGTCTCCGGCGGTGCAGACAGATGCCGGCACAAGAAGAAAAGAAAGACAATATAAAATGAGTATTCATTCCGTAACGTGCGCCGTTGGCGCCAATCCCATCACCATTGAAACAGGCAAGCTGGCTCTGCTGGCCGATGGTGCTGTAACTGTACGCTGTGGCGACACCGTCGTTTTGGTCACGGTGGTCAGCGCTACCAAGATTAAGGAGGGGCAGACCTTCTTCCCCCTCTCTGTAGAGTATAAGGAGAAGGCTGCTGCTGCGGGTATGTTCCCCGGTGGCTATTTCAAGCGCGAAGGGCGTCCGACCGAGAAGGAAATCCTGACCTGCCGCATGACGGACCGTCCCCTGCGTCCCATGTTCCCCAAGGGTTATTTTTACGACACTCAGGTGATTTCCCTGCTGATGGCAGCCGATGGTGAGAACGAGCCTGATATTCTGAGCATCAACGGCGCTTCTGCCGCATGCGTCATCTCCGACCTTCCTTTTGCCGAGCCCGTAGGCGCCGTGCGCGTGGGCCGCATCAATGGCGAATTCGTCATCAACCCCACCAACAGCCAGCGCACTGAATCTGATTTGGACCTCGTGTATGCCGGTTCCAAGGATCAGGTGATCATGATTGAAGGTTCCGCCAATGAACTGCCGGAAGAAGACTTCATCGCCGCCCTGCGCTTCGCTCAGGAAAACGTGGCCAAGATTTGCGCCGCTCAGGAAGAGCTGCGTGGCATCTGCGGCAAGCCCAAGCGCGAGTACGAGCTTACGCTCGCCAAGCCCGAGCTGCTGGAAATCGGCTATCAGATTGCAGGTGACCGCATTGAGGAAGCCATCTACGCTCCCAACAAGATTCAGCGCCAGAAGCAGGTGGGCGCCCTGCGCGATGAGGTAGAAGCCGCTATCAAGGCTGCCTACCCCGAAGCCACCGATTTCGACGTGGAGCAGGTGTTCGAATACATCCAGAAGAAGGCGTTCCGTATCTCCATCATGGAACAGGGCAAGCGCGCCGATGGCCGCGCCATCAAGCAGCTGCGCCCCCTGCAGGCCGAAGTGAACGTGCTGCCCCCCGTGGTGCACGGCTCCGCTCTCTTCGCCCGCGGCGAGACCAAGTCTGTGTGCCTTGCCACGCTGGCTCCCGTCGAGGAGAAGCAGTACCTGGACAACTACACCGGTTCCGTGGATGAAAAGCGCTTCATCCTGCACTACAACTTCCCCCCCTTCTCTGTGGGTGAAACCGGCCGCTTCGGTGGCCAAAACCGCCGCGAAATCGGCCACGGTGCTTTGGCTGAGCGCTCCATCGCTCCCGTCATCCCCGATGAAAACGATTTTCCCTACGCCATCCGCGTTTCCTCTGAAATCATGGAATCCAACGGCTCTACCTCCATGGCTTCCGTGTGCGCCGGCACCATGTCTCTGCTGGCCGCCGGTGTGCCCCTGAAGCGCCCGGTTTCCGGCATTTCCGTGGGTCTGGTAACGGAGTTCGAGAACGAAGGTGACCGCGAGCCCAAGCGCTATGTAACGCTGCTCGACATCATCGGTTCCGAAGACTTCTACGGCGACATGGACTACAAGCTTTGCGGTTCTTCCGTTGGTGTGACCGGTTACCAGCTGGACCTCAAGCTGCCCGGCATCCCGCTCTACATCCTGGAAGACGCCATCCACCTTGCCCGCAAGGGTCGTCTGGACGTGCTCGACACCATGAACGCCTGCATCCCCGCTCCGCAGGCTATGAGCCCCAATGCTCCCCGCATCGAGTCCACCTCCATCCCGCAGGACCGCATCGGCGAGCTTATCGGCCCCGGTGGCAAGAACATCAAGGCTCTGCAGGCTGAAACCGGCACCGACATCAACATCGAAGAGGACGGCACCGTGCGCATCTACGGCAGCCGCCAGGAAGGCGTGGAACGCGCTCTCTACCTCATCGACCGCATGTTCAAGGAAATCGAAGTGGGTGAAACCTACGAAGGCAAGATTGTGTCCACCAAGGAATTCGGCGCCTTCATGGAAGTGCTGCCCGGCAAGGACGGTCTCATCCACATCTCTGAACTGGCTGAAGGCCGCACCCAGAAGACTGAGGACGTGGTCAAGGTGGGCGACATCGTCACCGCCAAGTGCATCGGCATTGATGATAAGGGCCGTGTGAAGATGTCCATGCGTGCTGCAGCTCGCGACCGCAAGGCCGCTGAAGCCGCCGCCGCAGAACAGGCCTGATTCACGCGCCTAGCGTACTGAATTCTGCAAAATTCAGCCGCTTCGCACCTCGATACAGAGGGCGGAGCGGCTCTTTTTTGGCCGTTTTAGCAAGCCCCTTCAAAAAAAAAGAGAAAAAATGCACATCGGCTCACTTTTTTGATTGCAAAGGGACGGTTTCTGGTATAAAAGAGATAGCGAACAGTTGCAAATTTAACTTACACCATGTGGAAATACATCATCATCGGCTCGGTTGTGCTTTTCGGGACTGCGGCTTTCATCTTCCATAAGAATCTTGAAGCTCTTACTGCTCCCGGCGGCGAAGTAGCTGCCATTCAGACTCAGTATCAGGACGCAGTAACAAAGAATAAGAATATCGCTCTGGACAAGAGCATCAAGGCATACTCTGAAATGCGCACCGAGTGGCTCAATGAGCGCAAGGGCAAGGCTGACACAGAAAAAGCCGATTTTGAAAGCCAGTCTCAGGCCGTGGAGGAAGAAATCTCCCAGCTGAATGCTCGCTACGATGCCATTGAAGGTGACTTCAAGCGCCTGCGCGAGGAATTGGACAACACCCTGATGGGTGTCGCCAGCTCCGTAGGTCTGGACGAAGGCACCACCGACCCCGAAGAAGTGGCTTCTCACGTAGCTGAGCTCATGAACTCCAACATCGAGCTGGAAAAGAAGGTTGCCCAGGAAGAAGCCACCATCACCTCTCTCGGCAAGCAGCTTGACCACATCACCAACGAAATTACCAAGGCTAAGACACTGCAGCAGGACCGCCAGAAGCGTATCTCTCCCGCCGAGCTCAAGTGCGCTGTCCTCAAGACCGATGCTGAGTGGGGCCATGTCATCCTCGACGCCGGTATCGACAAGGGCATCGTCATCGGTTCTCGTCTGGCCGTCATGCGTGGCGACAAGAAGATTTGCGAACTCAACATGACTGTTGTAGAAACCAATCGTGCCAGCGGCGACGTTGTCTTCAACACCCTGATGCCCGGCGAAAGCGTACAGACAGGCGACACCGTTGTGTCCGTCCGCAACGACAAGTAACAGACCACTTTACACCTCATAGCCTCACATGAAAATTGTTCCTCTCACATCAATCATCCTCGTCCTGGGTCTGGGTATCTTTGGCTACACCCTCTGCTCTGACCAGGCCGCAACCATGAATCTGGCCGTAGGTGCCAGCGGCGGCTCCGCCGATACTGAGCCCAGTGGTCTGCGCCAGACGAATAAGGACTTGGAAATCGAAGTTGCCACCATCTCCAAGGAACGCTCCGATTCCCTCAAGCAGCAGAAGGACGCCTTCGTCATGATGCAGCGTGCCGTTGAAGAACGCGACACAGCCGAACGCAAGCTTGCAGACAACAAGGAAAGCCTTGCCGAATGGGAAGAGAAGGTCAAGGAAGCTCAGTCTCGCGTGGAAGAAGTGCAGAAAGAGCGCGAAGCCATCTTGGCCACGCTGCGCACCATGCCCGCTCTGGGTTCTGACATTGACCTCGCCACGGCCGTGGAAAAACTGGCCAGCGTGGTAGAAAATGAAAAGAAGATGGAAAAGCAGCTCAACCAAGACTTGGAAGAAAAGACCGAAGTCCGCAAGAGCGCTACGGAAAAGGTAGCCAAGGAGCAGGCTGAGCTCGACCGCCTTACTGCCATCAATGACCAATTCTTCAAGGACTACACCAAGAACTCCGACGAATACTCCATCCTCGCAGTGGATCCCCGCTGGAAGTTTGTGGTATTCAACGCCGGCAAGGACAGCGGCATTGTAGCAGGTGGTTCTACCCCCATGCTGGTGAAGCGTGGCAGCGAGCCCATCATCACCCTGCGCGTTGTCAGCGTAAGCGGCGGTCAGGTTATTGCCGAGTACGATGCTGAGCAGCTTCCCAAGGGTGTGCAGCTCGAAGTAGGTGACAAAGTATTCCGCCAGAAGCCGCTTGGTTCCTGATGCAGGGGCATCCCTACTGATTTAAACTCTCTCCGCCGCCTGCCCGGATGTCCCGGCATGGCGGCGGCTCTGTCTCATCCCAACCCTCCTTCATTCCCCCCCATATCAACCATGATGAAATACACCGTTATCAGCGCCATTCTTCTTGCCTCGCTCTGCACCTCCTGCCAGAGAGCCATGCCGCCGGTTCCCAGCAGCGGCCGCGTTGTTGTGCAGCCCAAAGGCAGCACCGACATCGAAAAACCCTGGAACAGCACGACTCGCCACGAGGGTGATGCCGTGCTCGGCCCGTTGAGCAACGCCCGCCGATAATACATCTTCCGCATGGCTACCAGCAAAAAGCAAAAGGCAGCTATTGTTTTGCAAACTTTGCAGCAATATATGCCCGAGCCGGAAGTACCGCTGCACCACAGCGATGCTTTTACCCTGCTGGTAGCCGTTATGCTGTCCGCCCGTTGCACAGACGCACGTGTCAACGAGGTCACCCCTGCCCTCTTTGCCCTGGCACCGGATGCGGCTACCATGGCCGCCACCCCTTGGGAGGACATCCGCCGCATCATTGCACCCTGCGGGTTATCTGACACGAAAGCACAGCGCTTAGTTGAAACCTCGCGTCTGTTGCTGGAGCGCCACCAAGGGCAAGTGCCCTCCACGTTCGAAGAACTGGAAGCCCTGCCCGGTGTGGGCCACAAAACCGCCAGTGTGGTGATGACGCAAGCATTCGGGCACCCGGCATTTCCGGTCGATACGCACATCTACCGATTAGCCCGCCGCTGGGGACTGAGCCGGGGCAACAGTGTCGAAAAAGTGGAGGCCGATTTGAAGAAGCTCTTTCCTACCGACACTTGGGGAAAACTGCATCTTCAAATTGTTTTGTGGGGGCGGCAATACTGCCCGTCAAGAGGCTGCAATCCCCCCTGTCCTGTTTGTGAGCGCTTAGCACAGCGGTGATGCCGCTCGCAAGCCCGCCTTCATGGCACATTTTTAGATGATTAAGCTTGACCTTTTGTGAGAAAAGTAGTTTCATAACTGGCCTTTCCAAACACGTCATGCTTGTTTCACAACTCAAATCCAAGATTCACAGAGCCATGGTCACCCGTGGTGATGTGGAGTATGAAGGCAGCATAGAAATCCCCGAAGACCTCGTAAACGCTGCGGGTATCTGGCCGGGCGAGAAAGTTCTTGTTGCTTCTATTACAACAGGTAATCGTTTTGAAACCTACGTTCTTGTCGGGCCTCCCGGCACGGGACAAATCATCATCAACGGAGGTGCTGCTCACCTCATCAAAGCAGGTGAACGCGTGGTCATCATGAGCTTTGCGCTGGATGATAAGCCCATCATCC
The DNA here is from genome assembly GCA_045650805.1 of Akkermansia sp. Classification (GTDB taxonomy): domain Bacteria; phylum Verrucomicrobiota; class Verrucomicrobiia; order Verrucomicrobiales; family Akkermansiaceae; genus Akkermansia. Next base: position 690 of record JAZRRO010000031.1, on the reverse strand, counting down.
CCACTCGCATCGTCTGCAACGAGCACAACGAAATCATCTCCTGAAGAATCCTTTCCTTTACAAATCAACACACATAAGCTAGAATACAACCATGCTCCTCAACGCATCTATCTACATCGTATTCGCCCTGCTGCTGATTGACTGCGCCCTGCTTTTGCTTGTGGTGCTCATGCAGCGTCCCAAGCAGGAAGGTCTCGGTGCCGCTTTCGGCGCTCAGATGACGGACCAGGCCTTCGGTGCCCAGACAACAGACGTACTCAAGAAGGGTACGGTCTTCTTCGGCACGGCTTTCATGGTTCTCTCCTTCGTGCTGGCTGTGCTCATGAACGCACAGTTCCAGAACAAGAAATCCCAGCTTAACACGGCTACCCCCGCCCCCGCCGCTCAGGTGACTGAACAGCCGGCTACCCCCGCTGCTGAAGCTACCCCGGCCCCCGCTGCACCTGTGGAAAATCTTGAGAACTTGGTGGCCCCCACCATCGTTGCCCCGGCTGAGCCCGCTCCTGCTATTGAGCCTGCTCCCGCCCCTGTGGCCGCGGAACCCGCTCCCGCTGCTGAGCCCGCTCCCGCACCTGTGGCCGAAGAACCCGCTCCTGCTGCTGAGCCTGCTCCCGCACCTGTGGCTGAAGAACCCGCTCCTGCTGCTGGGCCTGCTCCCGCACCTGTGGCTGAAGAACCCGCTCCTGCTGC
>JAZRRO010000030.1:0-21968 GCA_045650805.1 Akkermansia sp. | reverse complement strand
CCTCTGCTATGTTGCTACCGCCCCGCAAGCGGGGCTCAAAGCTTGCTGCGGCGCAGCCGCAGGGAACTTTCCAAATGTGCAATTTGAAATGCTAAAATTTGAAATCCGTTGTCGCGCATTCTGCGCGCCAAATCTCCATTTACGGGGCAACCAAATCCAGCAATTCCTGCGGGGAGAGGTGGCAGAGGAGGGATTCCATGCCGGAGGCCAGGAGGGCATCGGCCATGGCTTGTTTGCGGGTGAGCATGGTGTGGATATTCTGCTCGATAGTGCCGCGGCAGATGAGGGGGTGTACCACCACATGTTTTTGTTGGCCCATGCGGTAAGCGCGGTCGCTGGCCTGGTTTTCGATGGCGGGGTTCCACCAGCGGTCGAAATGGATGACGTGGGAAGCGCGGGTGAGGTTGAGCCCGGTGCCGGCGGCTTTGAGGGAAAGGATGAAGAAGGGCGGGCCACCCGCCTGGCTGAACTGCGCCACCAGCTTCTGGCGCTCGGCGATGGGGGTGCCGCCGTGCAGCATGAGCCCGGGTGCCCCGAAGGCTTCTGCCAGCACATCGTGCAGCGCGGGCATGATGCTGCGGTATTGGGTGAACACCAGGCAGGCATCCCCGGCAGTGGCAATTTGGCGCGCCAGGTGGCTCAGACGCAGCATTTTACCGCTGCGGGCGGGGTCATAGAACTCCTCGCCCAGGTACTGGGCAGGGTGGTTGCAGATTTGCTTCAGGCGGCTGAGGATGGGCAGCACCAGGGTAAGGCGGGTCTGCGGATCGGGCTCGGTGATGACGGCGCGCAGTTGCTCTACCTCGTGGGTGTAAAGGCGGGTTTGCTCGGGTGTGAGCAGGCAGTAGGCCGCTTGCTCGGTACGGGGTGGCAGCTCGGGCAGCAGCTTGGGGTCGCTCTTGAGGCGGCGCAGCATGAAGGGGCGCACCAGCCGGCGCAGCGGGCCATAATCTGTGCCCAACCCGCGCACCAGCGTGTTGAATTCCTTTTCCGTGCCCAGCAGGCCGGGGGTCAGGAACTCAAACAAGCTGCGCAGCTCGGTGAGGGAGTTTTCCACCGGTGTGCCGGAGAGCGCCACACGGCGTGGTGAGCTCAGCTGAGCCACGGCGCGGGTGCGCTGCGAATCAGCGTTTTTGATGGCCTGGGCTTCATCCAGCACCAGGGCGGGGAAGTGGCAGCGCTGCAGCAACTCGTTGCGGGTCACCATGCCGTAGGTAGTCAGCGCCACATGCGCCCGCCGCAGCAACCAATCCGGGCGGGTGCGCAGGTGGTATTCATCTGCTGTGCTCAGGGCATAGGGATGCAGCACCTGTACGCTCAGCTGCGGGGCAAAGCGGCGCAGCTCTGCCTGCCAGTTCTCCATCAGCGAGGCCGGGGCCACGATGAGCGCGGCCCCGCGGTCCAGCTCGCCGCATTGGTGCAGGTGCACCAGCCAGGAGATGACTTGCAGTGTCTTGCCCAGCCCCATATCATCTGCCAGGCAGGCACCAAAGCCGGTTTCTGTGACCCCGAGCAGAAAGCGCACGCCCTCCAGCTGGTAGGGACGCAGGGTAGACTCCAGGGCAGAGGGGAGGCGGAGTGCCGGGGCGGCGGTGGAGAGCTGTTGCAGGGCGGCAGAGAGCTGCTCGCCGGGCACCACGCGCACGCCCTCCTCCGGTGGGGGGAGCTGGGGCAGGGCCTCGCTGCGCTTGCCCAGCAGGTAGCGCAAGCCGGCTATCAGCGGCACACCCCCGGCTGCCATGCGCGTGGCTTGCCGCCAGGAATCCAGCAGCGCGCGCAGCTTGTCCTTGTCCAGGCGAATCCAATCCCCGCGGAAGCGCACCAGCCCGTCATCCCCGGCCAGCAGCTGCTCCAGTTCCTCATCGCTCAGGTGGTGGCCACCCAGAGCCACCCGCGGGATGAAGCGCAGCAGCGAGCCCACGTTGAGCGCGGGTGCGCCATCCGGTTTGGCATGGCTGCTGTCTGCCGGTTCCAGCGCCACCTCCAGCTCCACGCGCGGAGGCAGGGTGCGCCAGAGGTTGACCATGCGGGTTTCGATACCGGCTTGCTCCAGCGCCGGCAGGCATTCCAGAAATTGGTAGGCGGTGCGGGCATCCCAGGCGCAGGGTTGGTAGGCCGCGCCGGAATCAATGAGTTGGCGCAGGAAAGGATGCTCTGCGGCGGCTTGTTGCAGCGGCTGAAGCAGAGCCAGCAGGGCAGCGCGGGCATCATCCCCCATGAGCTTGGGGGCCAGCCCCAGCGGGGCGTGGCGGGGGCTGCCATCCTGCCCGGCCTTGTGTACAAAGGTGGCCAGGAAGGCAAAGGGAGCTTGCTCGGCGGCATCGCCGCCATTCTCCGCCAGGTGAAAGCAGAGCATACCCAGCTGCTGCCAGCCCTCGCCCAGGCGGTTGAGCCAGGCTTCCGGGGAGAGTCCGGCGCGCGCAGAAACTTCCTGCAGAGCCGGTTGCAGCGTGGCAAACCACTCCACCACGAGCCCGGCAGACACCCGGCCACCATAGAGCGGTGGCATGCTCTCCAGCCAGGCGGCCGCCTCGGTGGCGGTGGGCGGGGCCACATGGGCCTCCTCCCCGCGGCGGGTGGCACGCAGCCACATCATGAGCCGCTCCCGCGCTTTTTCCCGCAACCAGGCCAGCATGGGGGCTGCACCGGCAGGGAGCCCATGTTGCACCAAATCCAGCATGCCGCGCCCGGCGGAGGCGGCAAAGGCGCGCTCCAGGCGGGGCAAAGCTCCCGCCGGGGTGATTCGCAAATCACCTGCATCATCCACCATCAGGGAGATTACCATGAGCGCGGGGAAATCAGCAGCCCCTTATTGCTTGGGCTGCAGGTGCGGCAGCACATGTTGCTCCAGGAAATCCAAATCGCGCTTGGCTTTCTGGCCACGGCGAGTGTCCGGGGCGGCTTCGATAGCTTCTTTCATGTAGCGCACCTGGTTGGTCAAATCACGCATCAGCGCGTAGCCATCGGCCTTGCAGAGCAGGGCTTTCTGGCGGGCTTCCGGCACCAAATCCGGCTGGGCCAGATACTCGTCCAGCTGCACGATGGTCTCCTGCACCTCCGGCGCAGACAACTTGCCTGCGAAGGTGGAAGTGAGCGCGCGCAAAGCATTGAGCTGGCGCACACGGCGACCGGTGATATCCACCGTACCGCGGTATCCCAGCGTGTCCTCCGGGTCCAGCTCCGTAATCTCGCCGATGACCTTGGCGTACTTATCACGGCAGACTTCGGGCAGCAGCTCCAGCGCGGCAGCCAGGGCGCGCGCTTTCTCCATCCCCTGCAGTGCCTCAGCTTCTTTCAGCGCTTTGTCGCGGGCATCGCGGGCAGCCAGAGCCTCCTGCACCAGGGCGATGTAATCCGCAGGCTTGGGGCGGGTACCGCGAATCACACCATAGGGCAGCCCCTCGCTATCCAGCAGCACCACGGCGGGCAAGGCTTCCAAGGCGTAGGAGGCCAGCAAATTCTCGCGGCGTTCCCATTCCTCCGGGGTGATTTGTTCTTTCAGCGCGGGGGTGCGCGGGAAGTCTACCTCCACCAGCACCAACTTATTCCCCAGGGCCTGCTCAAACTCGGGCGTGCCCATGATTTTATCACGCAGGTGAATGCAGGCGGTACACCAGTCGGTTCCGGTGAAATCCAGCACCACGTTGCGGCCATCCTTGGCCACGGCGGTCAGCGCGGCTTCCGTGGTGGGGTATTCCGTCAGGGCAAAGGCTGCACCCGTCAGCAGGGTCAGAACTGTCGCAGAAAAGAAGCTCCGTATCATAACGTACATCATGCCATGCGCACTTCCCTGTGTCAAGAAAGAGTTGCGTACTTCACGCTGCGGGTTGTTTCGCCGGTGTGGCGCAGGACCAGCCAGTGGGTGTCTGCCGGCATCAGCTCGCCGTCAAAGCGGTCGGCCCACTCCACCAGCAGCACCGAGCCGCCGCTCAGGTACTCATCCCAGCCCATCCCCAGCGCTTCATCCGGGTTCTTCATGCGGTAAAAGTCAAAATGCGCCACAGGCAGGCGCCCGTCGCTGTGCTCATGCACCAGCGCAAAGGTGGGGCTTGCACCGGGGTCGCTTGCCCCCAAACCTTCCAGCATGCCCTGCACCAAATGCGTCTTGCCGGCTCCCAGGTCCCCTACCAGGCCTATCACCTCGCCGCCGCTCAATTCTGCTGCCAATTCCCGCCCCAAGGCGCGCATTTCCTCCGGTGATGTCACCAAAACTTCCCCAGAATTAAAAATTTTTTCCCAAATTTTCATTTTTTTATAAAATTTTATAAAATTTTTCTTGCCAAACGCAACTTTCTGCCTATAATGTGCCAGCCCGCACAGGCGGGTGCAACCCCAAAAATCAAAAAATTATGGCATACGCAGTTTTCACTTCCGGCAGCAAGCAGTACCGGGTGACGGTTGGTGACGTGCTCACCGTGGACCGCATCTCCGGGCTGGAGAAGGATGGCGAAACCACGTTCGACCAGGTGCTCCTGGTGGAAGATGGCGACGCAACGAAGGTTGGTACCCCCGTCATCGAGGGTGCAACGGTAACGGCTAAGGTGCTGGACCCCGAGGCTCGTGGCGCCAAGGGCATCGCTTTCAAGTTCAAGCGCCGTAAGGGTTTCCACAAGAAGAAGGGCTTCCGCGCCGCTCTCACCAAGGTCGAAATCACCGCTATCAACGCCTGATTACTAACCCCAACCCCATACATTTTTACTAGTCATGGCACATAAGAAAGGTCAAGGTTCCGTTCGCAACGGTCGCGACTCCCGCAGCAAGCGCCTCGGCGTGAAGAAGTTCGGTGGTCAGTCCGTTATCGCCGGCAACATCATCGTGCGTCAGCGTGGCACCAAGTTCAAGCCTGGTAAGGGCGTGGGCATGGGTCGCGACTACACCATCTTCTCCCTCGTAGACGGCCGCGTCTTCTTCGACCGCGAAGGTCGCCGCGTCAACGTGGCTCCCGAGGCCTGATAGGTCACGAGAAGTTTCACTTTTGCCACACCGATTTCCCGTATGGGGGTCGGTGTGGCTTTTTTTGTGTCAACAGGTGCCCTGAAACGGCATTTTTTTTGTTCATTTGCGGAGTGTTGGCTGGACATCCTGCGTTGGGGTGTTAGAATAGGGGTGCAAAAAAGTTCGCGCGTGTCTCGCTCGTATACGCGCGCGCGAAATCTTCCCTCCCTCCCCCTCTCCCCAATCGAAGTATGAAACGCACACCCTTTCTTACACGCATTTTGAGTTTAATGGGCACCGTTGTGGCCGTGACGCTGACATCACAGCAAGTCACAGCCGGCACGATGCACTCCGACGTGCACATGTCCACCTACATGGACTTTGGGCAGAACATGGGGCGCTACGTTGTAGGTGGCAGGGTGAATGAGCTGCTGAGCCACATCCGTACCAACGTGGATAAGGGTATCAGCATTCACTACACGGATGGCACGCCCTCCTACACCATTTCCAACAATCAGGGGATGATCAGCTACATGGGTGTGCACGATGGCGGCTACGCCGCGGCCATTGCCCCCAACTTCCTGGCAACGGTGGCACACAATGGCGAGATTGATGCCTCCTTCTCGGAGCGTGTAGTGGGAGACGAACATGCCGTGAACTACGCAGCGGTGGGGGTCCGCTCGGGTTATAGCGGCCCGGTCGAGGGGGTAGTGTTCCGCCTGGTTGCCACCACGGAATCCGGTGAAATCTACGACTACTGTTTGCAGCGCCAGACCAAGATTTTCACCGATGTGGCCTGGAATCCCGTGACCACCATCACCAACCCGGAAGAGAAGCTGGGGGACTACCAGTACCACGCCGGCGCCGGTGCCATGCACATGTGGTCCGAGGCGGACGGCAAGCACCACTTCAACAGCGGTTGGCTCATCGGCTCCATCAAGCAGATTGAAACAGCTCCCAACTGGGGGAATGGCAATTTCAGTGTCAACTCTTCTCCCAACTACGGCGATGGTGTGGGCGCTACGCTGCAAGACCCCCTGCCGCACGGCACCGAGGGTGGCGACTCCGGCAGCCCCGTCTTCATCTACAACACGGCCACAGGGCAGTATGAATACATCGCCGCTCACCAATCCGGTGGCGGTACATCCGGCTGGGGGCAGGCCCGTGGCAATGTGGAGTGGACACTGGAAACATTGCAGCGTTTCAATGTCACTCCGGATATGGCCGGGGGCGAGGTGCATTTGCATGCCATCACCCAGGCCGGTGAATTTTACGAGGACAAGAACGGCAACACCTCGCAGACATACTACGGCTATGCCACGGATGCCGCGGGCAACGTGTTGGCGCAGTACAACGGCTTGCGCAGCGGGCTGAACACCTGGGCGGATTTGAGCTCCTTCAAGGATGTGCAGAATTGGTATGCCTATGATGCCAATGCCAACATCCTGCAGAGTGATGTAGATCTCTTCTTCAACAGCAACCTTGTCTTTACCGCCAAGCAGGCTACCAACTCCATCGTGCTGGATTCTTCCATCGACCTGGGCATTGGCTATGTCGAGTTCAACAGCGGAGATTTGGAAAAAGCCGTTTTCACCATCACCTCCCAAGCGGGCGAGGGGAACCTGCTCAACTCTGCCGGCTACGTCATCAACGAAGGGGCAGAGGTGCACCTGCAGCTCAACAACCCGGAGGATTACATGTACGAATGGCGCAAGAACGGCGCGGGTGATTTGTACATCGACGGCACCGGCAACACCAACGCCCTACTGACCCTGGGCGGCAGCGGTACCACCTACCTGCAACAGAAGAACGGTGCTGCCGCCTACAATGTGCTGCTGGGCAGCGGTGCCACCGTTGTCATCAACGATATCAACCAGATTCAGCGTGATGTTACCTTCGGCAATGGCGGCGGTGTGCTGGATATGAACGGCAACAGCATGGATTGGTACACCACCAACAACGCTGTGAAGGCCGATGGCTTCAGCATCAACGCCCTCACGGAGGAAGCCCTTATCGCCAACACCAAGGCCGGTTCCACCGCGACTCTCACCTTCAAACAAAACGGTGAGCAGACGTTCCTCGGCTCCTTTGCAGATACGCAGGATGCTGCCCTGGTGATTGACTACCAAGGTGCTGGCACCTGGACGCTGCACAGCATCCACACCGACATGAGCCATCATGCCGATAGTGGCTTCATCGTATCCAACGGGCAGGTGGTCTTCTCCGGCATTCACACCGTACACGGCCGCGGCTCTGCTGTGGGCCATACAGCCGAGCGCCTGGAGCGCGACAACGACTGGCACTATGCCGATGCCGCCATGAATGTGCAGGTGAAGAACGGCGCCACCTTCGAGCTGGGCAGCCATGCCCGCCTGACGGGTGATGTGACCGTGGCACAAGGGGGTACCTTTATCATGCGAGAAGGGGTGAAAGACCGCTACGAGTATGTGGAAGGCGGCATTCTGCTTGAGGATACCTATCAGTATAACAAGTTCTATGGCCTGCATGGCGATGTGAATCTGAGCGGTACCATGCTGGTGGAATACAGCACCGGCACCACAACCAACACCACGCTGGAGGGCAATATCAGCGGCAACGGCACCCTCACCGTGAAAGCCGGTACCACCGGCGGCTCCCTCACCCTGGCCGGTGATAACTCGGAGCTTCGCGGGGTCAAAGAAATCGTTTCCGGTGGCGTGATTACCACCACCCTCAAGGGGCTTGGCAACGTGAGCGAGAGCCGCTGGCTCATCGGTCGCCAGGGCTGGCTCGCTTCCCATGAGTTCACCGGCTCTACCGATATCCTCTCCTACATTGATACCGCTTCCACCGGTACACTGGCTCTCTCCAACAATCTCACCACCAAGCTTGATTTGAGCCACCACCAGGGCCTCTTCATTGGTGCAGAGACCGGTAAGGTTGTGGAGTATGGCACAGCCGGCGAGACACTCACCGCCATCAACGGCGAATACAAGCTTGGCGGTGGCGGCGGTGAACTCATCGTCAACTTCAAGCTCACGGGCGACGGTGCCAACCTGGTGCTGGGCGCAGACAGGAGCTCCACAGGCACCGTGACCCTGGCCAACGCAGCCAATGACTTTGGCGGCACCATCACCTTTGCCGGCGCCGGCATCACGCTTCAGACGGTGGCCGGTGCATTGGGCAATGCCCAGGTGGCGCTGAGTTATGGTAATTCCATGGCGGTGAATAGCGCGGGTGAGATTTCTAACCTGCTTGCCGGCGCAGACGGTATGATGTTGCTCAACCAGCTGACGACTGCTCACGTCAATACCACCGCTCAGGTAGGCTTGGCTGTGGGTGCATCCGCTGATATGACCTACACCGGCACGTTGACCGTGGCGGACGGGGCTCTGTACCGCCTGGGTGCCATCCGCGGGGCTACGCTGACATTAGGTTCCGCCCTGAGCGATGCGCATGATCTCTTGGTCGATGCCCAGGGCAGCAGCGGCGGCACAGTAAAGCTGGCCGGCAATGCCACCTACGCGGGTGACATCACCGTGCAGGGGCACAAGGACAGCTCCGCTGCGGGTGATATCACCCTGGCCTTTGGCCGCGATATGCAGCTGGGCGGCACCATCACCCTCAACAACGGGGGCACCCTGGATGTTGCCGGGCACACCATCACGGTGCAGGGTGACATCGAGGGAGCTGGCGGCAGCATCACCAACTCCGGATGGACCGGCCCGCTGGATGCTGAACGGACGGGTGAGCTCGTATTCCATGCTGCAGAGGGTCAGCAGATTACGGCTTCTGCCCCCATGATGGTGCCCAGCCTGCGCAAAACAGGTGCCGGCTCCCTCACCCTGGCTGCGGCCAACACGTACACGAACTTCTACCTCGATGGCGGCAGCCTGATTCTGGGGCATGAATCTGCCTCCGGCATGTATGGCACGGTTCACATGGCCGGTGGCACTACGCTGGATTTGGCTACCTACCATTTGGTCAAGAACACCTATAGCAATGCAGAGAGCATTGTCATGGCTGCCAATGCCGGCACAGCAACTGTGTTGCAGAGCGGTACTGTAGCCGGCCGGATTTCCGAAATCGGGGGCGATATCGTGCTGGGGAGTGGCTCGCAGCTCAACCTGGTAGGTGATGGTATTTTTGCCGTAGGCAGCACCCTGGCAACAGGCAGCCAGGAGCTTAAGATAGGTGGCACCGGTGCTGTTGTGCATGTGGATGCGCCGCAGCTGACCCTCAATACCAGCTATCAGGTGACCATTGCGGGCACACTCAGTTTTGCAGATGATGCCAAGCTCTACTCCAATGGTGAGAGCAAGGGAATGGTGCGCAATATCGAGCATCTGCGCCTGGAACAGGATTCCACCCTCACCCTGGCAGAGCGCTCCGGTACCAGTTATTGGAGCGTGGGGCAGCTCAGCGGCTCCGGCACCTTGCAGTGGGATTCCACCACCAACCAATATGAGGATGGCTCCGGCACGGCTTCCCGCCTGGTGCTCAAGGGTGAAAGCGATTTTGAGGGTCACATCATCCTCAACCGCAATACAGGAGAAGCCAGGCACACCCATGGGGCTTACATCGAGCTGGCACATGATCAAGCTGCGCAATATGCGGATATCACCCTCAACGGCATCAACGCGAATGGCTGGGCTTCCCTGGCTATCAACACCGCCAATGCCAACCTCAAGGGCCTGAGCGGCAATGCGTTCAGCTACACCTTTGCCGGCGCGGCAGGTAGCCAGGTGGTCACGGGCGATAATCACCCTGCTTCCACCCGCAAGAGTATCCTGACCATCAACACCGATGCCGGCACCACCTACACCTATGCCGGTGTGCTTGGCAACAGCGCCGATACACTGGCCACCGGGCTGGATATCGTGAAACTGGGTGCGGGCACCCAGGCCTTTACAGGCACTGCCCGGGTGGGCCACGTCACCGTGGGTGGTGGTACCCTGAGCTTCGCGGCCGGTGCCGGCACTGCTTTGGGCAACATCACGCTGGATGGCGGTACATTGTCCGGTTTGGATTACACGCTGGCGGCCGATAAGAGTTTCACGGTCAATAATACCTCCGCTTTCAGCGGCACTTTGACTCTGGCCGGTGGCCAATTCATCATCGATGCCCTTGCCTTCAGCAATGGCAGCGCCGTGCTCACCCTGGGTGGCGTGGCGGTGGCCGATGGTGTCACCCAGACCATCACCCTGAACAATGCTCTTCAACTGGGCACCGGTACCTACACCTTGGCTACCGGCGACTGGACCTCCGTGTTGGAGAAGCTGGGCGGCATCAGCATGAAAGGCTATGATGCGGCTTGGGATACCAACGATTCCGGCCATCTGCAACTCGTCATCAGCACCAAGATCGGCACAGTGCTCTGGGATGGCTCAGATGCAGCTCATGAGTGGAGCGGCACGCAGTTCGGCAGCACAGCCAACGCATTAGGAGAGAGCTCTATAGCCCTCTTCAATGATACTGCCGCCAACACCCATGTGCGCGTCACAGAGGACATCACCGTGGCCGAGACCGCGTTTGCCAACATCTCCACAGACTATACCATCACGTCCGCTGGTGGTATGGTGACTGCCGGCACGCTGTACAAGGATGGCTCCGGTGAAGTGGTGTTGAACTCCGGTTTGCGCGTGACGGGTACCACCACGATTCAAGCCGGTACCATCACCCTGAGGAGCGGCGATATACTCGCCGGCACCATCACCGGTGAGGGCACGTTGAAACTGGATACCGGAGACCATGTGGGCTCACTGAGCCTTGATAACCTGCACACGCTCCACATCGCCAGCGGCAGCTATGGCACCGCTGCCGATGCTGCACTGAGCGTGCGCAACATCATTGTGCAATCCGGAGGCACTTATGTGCAGGGCGCAGGCGCGGAATACACCGGCAACACCATCCTGGAGGGCGGTACTATCGTGCTCAATGGCGGCTTGCTGGCAGGCAGCATGGAGGTGAATGCCGATTCCTACCTCAACATTGCCGCCGGGTCGGAAGCCAGGCTGAACCTGGCTCTTACCCAGAACGATGGCGCGGCCATCATCCAGACGGGTGGCGGTGTCATCAGCATTGTAGGGGGCGGCAATACCCGCCTGCAGAACTACGTTGTGCGTGAGGGTACGCTGAACTTCCTGCAATGGAATTGGGGTGGCCACGATAATCAGGGTATTCTCACCGTGGAAGGTGGCGCCAAGCTGCAAGTGGCCTGGGGTGCCGGCTTGCAGGCCGAGCAAATCCACCTGAAATCCGGTGCTACATTGCAACTTTCCAACGGCGATGGCCCCAATGCCTGGTGGCTGCAGAACTACACCAAGGCCAACATCCTGGTGGAAGACGGCGCCATCATTTCCGGTTCTGCGGGTGATGTGGGTTCCTACGTTCAGGGTACGATTTCCGGCAGTGGTACACTCAATCTGTCCAATGCCGCTTCTGTAACCAACGCGAAGGCCTACAGGATTGAGTCCGCCATCTCCGATGGTTCCGGCGCGCTGGGGCTCAACATTGCCAACACTTCCGTCTCCTTCACCGGGGCCAACACCTACTCCGGCGGCACGGTGATTGATGCTGCTTCCACCGTGACCACGGGGCACGCCACTGCACTGGGCAGCGGCGCAGTGCAAAACGCCGGTGCCCTGGTGATGGAAGAGAACCTGCAAATCGGCGGTCTTTCCGGTGCCGGCTCGCTGAATACCAATGGCCATATCCTGATGCTCAACAACAGCGCTGATATGTCTTTCTCCGGCGCTTTCTCCGGTCAAGGTGCTATTGTACAGATGGGCAGCGGCACCAGCACCTTCAGCAGCAATGTTGACCTGGGTGCCGCAGGCGTGACCGCCGGCCACCTCATCCTTGCCGGTGCCAACAATACCCTGAGCGAAGGTGCTGTCGTGTCTGCCGCTGGCGAGCTGACCCTTGCCGGCAACATTACCTTGGGCGGTATGATTGAAAATGCCGGTACTGTCAACATTGCAGCAGATGTCACCTTCAACCTGGAGCTTAGAGATTTTACCAATGGTGTATACACCTTGGTGGCCGGTACCGGCAGCGTGAGCTATGCCGATATGTTTACCGAAGCTGATTTCACTATCTCCGGTCAGAATCTTTCCATCCTCACCGGCCAGGGGATACAGGTAGCTATCACGCAGAGTAACAATGCGTTTACGATTGCTTTTACCAACGGCTTGCGCGACCTCACCTGGACAGGTGCCACAAGCGGTGATTGGAATATGACAGATGCCAACTGGGGGGCCTCTTCCGAAACGGAGTTGATGTATGGCCTGATGGACTATGTGACCTTCGACAATTCAGCCGCCCGCAAGGACGTGACGGTAGCCGAAGGCACACTGCCGGCCAAATCCATGACGGTGAGCGGCACGGGCTACACCTTCACCGGTGTGATTGACGTGCAGGATACCTTCCGGGTGGAAGAAGGCGCCTCCGCTACCCTCAACACTATGCCCTCCTCACTGGCCAAGGCCACGGTGCTGGGTGAATTGACGCTGGCCTTTGGTGGCACATGGACGCAGGATATTGATGCCTCTGCCGGCACCATCCACAAGACCGGTACGGGCACCCTCACTTGGGACCCCACTGGTGGCATCCTGAAAGTGGGTACACTCGATGTGCAGTCAGGCACATTCTCCACATCCTCCGCGATGGAGGTGGGCACGCTCACCCTGAACGAAAGAGCCTATGCTTTCCTCTACAACAAGACCGCCGCTGATGCCGCAAATAAGAACATTGGACGTCTTATCATGGGTAACGGTGCGTATCTTGTCGTGTATGATACGGAAGATAGCAGCTACCAGACTCGCATCGATGAGATTGTGGTCAACGGCGCCGAGGTTGGCGTTCAGGACTACATGTTTAACAAGAACAGTAACATCGGCGTAGGTAAATTGAGCCTGGCTGATGGCGTATCATCTGCCAATATATCATTCCAAGCTTCGGGTGGCGGCGGCAAGACGACTGTGTATGAGCTGGGTGATGCTCAAACCGAAGCGGGTAATTTTGCAGGCAAGATTTCTCTGAGTGGACGAGCAAGCCATGGTGCCATGATTCTTTCTGGCGCAGAGGTCGCCAAGAATGCCGAGATTGAAATAGGTACGGGTATCACCAACTATTATCTTGCATTGGGTATCAATGCAGATGATGCGACTATTGCTGGCTTGTCATCTGCGGAATCACATAAGGATTTCACCAAGCTCTTCTCCGGCGCGGTGTCAGCCACCACGGCTTTCAGCACGGCCAACATCACCAACGCGGCCACACGCAACCTCACCATCAATACGGCAGCCGGGCAGTCCTACACCTTCTATGGCGAGGTATTGCAAGGGGTGAACCTGATTAAGACGGGCGCTGGCACACAAGCCTTTGCCGGCACAGTGGGTTCTGAGACCGTTTCTATCCTGGGCGGCACGCTGGATATGACGGCTGCTGTGATGGCAGCCGGTGCCTTGGCAGATGTGACGCTGGGCCGCGGCGGCGAGCTGAGTCTGGGTGGTCTGAATCTGATAGCCGGCACCAAACTGAACGTGCTTGGTGATGAGACAAGCGGCACCGCCATGCTGAACGGCAGCCTCACCTTGGGTGGGGGTAGCCTCAGCTTCGATAGCCTGGCGTTGGGCAGCACTACGGCTGCCCTGACTGTGGGTGGCAGCATCAGCATGTCTGCGGGTACACAGGTCATCACCCTGACGGGGAGTGAGTCTCTGGTATTGAACCAAGGTTATTATCTTCTTTCCGGCAACTTTGCCGATGGCATTACCGCTGATAGCTTCAGATTGGCAGGTTTGGCAGCGGAGTACACCGGCACCCTGAGCCTGAGCAATGGCGGCTTGTGGCTCACCCTGACAGATGCACCCCAGCCTGTCATCCCGAATGGCAATATCTGGGCCGGTACCGCTGAGTATCATACCTGGGACAGCACCACCTTTGGTGTGGTGAATATCGGCGCCATGGGCAGCAACCCCGCCACGTTTGACGACAGCGCCACGCACCGCGATATTCTGCTCAAGGGCAGTGTGCAGGCGGTCAGTGGTGTGGTGTTCAACAATACAGAGGACTACACCTTCAACTTCACCAACATCAACAGCAGTCTCACCACCCCCGACATGGTGATGAACGGCGAAGGTTCGGTGCACATGAAGGTGGCGCTGAATGCCGATGCGCTCCGCCTGAACAACGGCAGACTGGTGCTCAGCGATTATGCTGTGCTGGGGGCTGACACCGCCCTGAGCATGACCGGCGATGCTGTGATGAACATCACCTCTACCACGCAGACCCTCAGCAACCTGAGCATGGCAGCCGGTACCCGCATCGAGGATACCCGCGGCACAGGTACTATCAGGCTGGTGGCGGAGGAAGCCCCCATGGCCCTGCAAGGTGTGGTGAATGTGGGTACCATTGCCACGCAGGGCAGCATCAGCCTCACCACGGGGGATGCCACCCACACCCTGCAGCTGGGGGATACGACACTCACCCTCAACAATGCGTTTGCCTTGACCGAAGGCAAGACCATCGAAGTGCTGGGGCAGGCTACCCTGAATGCCGCGGTAACGATGGCCGGTGGCACGTTGATGTTTGACAACGCCGTGCTGTCGGACAGCGCAGCATCACTCACTTTGGGGCAGGCCCCCACGCCGGCAGAGAATGGACAGGTGAACATTGCCGTGTCCGATTTGTCTGCATTGAGTGCCGGTGGCACCTTTGTGCTGGCCGGCGGTGATTGGTCCGCCTTCTCAGCAGAGCAATTCACCCTCATCGGGCATTCCTATGCCGCAGACCTGGCTACGTTTGCCATCCGGGGCAATAACCTCATCATGAATCTGGCGGCGCACCATGTGTGGGCCGGTACGGCGCAGGATTTCAGCTGGAGCACCGATACCTTTGGACCGCATGCCGGGTTGGAGAGCTCGACCGTGGCTATTTTCGACAATTCTGCCGAGCGCACACACATTGCCCTCACATCTGATGTGTCGGTGGGTAGTGTGTACTTCAATAACGGCAAGGACTACAGCATCACGGCCTCTCAGCCGGGATATGGCATCAGCGCTGCCAACTTCTCCAAGCTGGGCGCGGGCGATGTGAGCATCGCTGCCGGGTTGAACCTGAGCGGCGATATGAACCTGGACGGTGGCCATATCACGTTTGCCGGCGAAACCACCGTGGCCGGTACAACAACGCAGACGGCCGGCGCCGTCACTATCGAAGGGGCGGGGGCTCAGTTCGGGGCATACAAGCTGACGGGCGGTTCGCTCAAGGTGACCGGCTCCGGCACGAGCTTGGGCCAGATGACGCTCTATGGTCATACCACATTCCAGGCCGATACCGTATCTATGGAGGGCGTAAACATCACCGCCGGTATCACGCTGCAATTCCTCAAGCCGGAGGGGGGTGCCTCTGCCGTGTATGATATTCACAATGCTAACAATAATGCCGCCCTTCAATTTGGGGCCTGGCATGCCATTACCAGCACGGTGTTGATTGAAGAAGGCGTGATCCTGCAGACGGATCGCCTCAATAACGAATGGGGTTGGAGTAGCTTTGTGATTGATGGTGATATCGTGGTGCGCCAAACGACGCAACTGGCCTCCGGCAGCGCCAATACCATTGCAGGTAAGGGCTCGCTGACCACCCATGATCTGAATATCACCAACACGGGTACCTACATCTTGGATTTGCCCTGTATCACGGTGAAAAACCAGTTATCTGTTTCCAATAGCGGCAAGGGTGTGTTGCAATCCGGCGTGCTGACCTCGGAGAACAAGACCACACAGTCTTCCTCATCGTTCGAGGTACAGGGCGGTACGCTGAATCTGGCGGGTACCGCTTCGTTCAAGGCCGGTACGCTCACGCTGACTTCCGGCAAGATTGCGGTGAATGGTGGCACGGCTACTATTTCCAATGATTTCAATATGAATGGTGGTACACTGGAGCTGGCCGGTGGCATCACCACCATCAACAGCAGCAGTGTTGCCGCCGCCGGTGGCGCTATTCTGATAGATGGCGGTACTCTCAAGACCACCGCATCAGCCGCTTCAGCTCTCCTGGGTGGGGTGAATTCGCTCACCCTCAGCTCCGGCACGCTGGATTTGGCTGACATCGCTTTTACAACCTCTGCATCCGGGGCTATTGTTCTCAACGATGAAGCTGTATTCCGTATCTCCGGCGGCACCATTGCCTTGGGTGCTTTGGAGCAGGGCACGACCTATCGCATCTTTGATGCTACCAACGGCACGCTCAGCGGCTGGGAGAACCTGACGGTGAATAACTTTACCTTAGGTGGTATTGCTATGACCAACATGGGCCGTGTGGAGCTTACCCTGGGCACCGAGGGCAGCTTTGCTTACACGCAGCAGGTATACAACGTCACCTGGGTGGGTGGCAGCAGCACCGAGTGGAACACCACGGATGCCAACTGGGATATCACCCCGGATGCCGATGCCGCAAACAACGAAACCTTCTACAATGGCGACAGTGTCACTTTTGTCTCCGATGCTGCTCTGTCTGTGGCGCAGGGGGTGAATGTCAACAACCTGTCGCTGGGTGCCAACACGTCCCTTACCACGACCGATGCTCTCACAGTAAATGGCGCTATCACGGCAGAATCCGGCTCCAAGTGGGTGCTGGATGGCTCTGCCTCCGCCTTCACCCAGAGCCTGACAAGCGCCCAGATTACGGCTCTGAATGCCCTGGAAGTGGGCGAGGGGGCTACCTTGCAGGTGAGTGGTGTGCAAGATGGCTTTACGGCCTCCAATATCAGCGGCACCGGCACGGTGGAGCTCACTCTGACCACGTCGAACGAGGATTACAACAACAGCCTGAAACTGGAAGGTTTTGCCGGTGAAGTCTATGTGAAGGAAGGCAAGTTCGACCTCTATGATGCTCTTGGAGCCAATGGCATGACCCAGCTGGGCAGCAAGCTGCACCTGAGTGCCAATGTGCACATGCAGATTGAGAGTGGCAAGACAGTTATCGTCGATGAGGACGTGCTTCTGGATGCCTCCACCGACAGCATGCTGGTACACCAGAATGGTGGCGCCACGCTGACCTATACCGGCAGCGTTTCCGGCGAGCGTGCATATGAACACCGCGGTAAGGGTACCTTGACATTCTCCGGTGATGTGGATTTGGCCGGATTTGTGCAAACGGGTGATGGTGGCGCCGTCAACATTTTCGAGGGGGCTTCTACCCAAATTGACACAATCACACAAGGAAATGGCAAAATCACCTTCAACAGCGCTTCTGCTACGGTAGGGACGCTGAAGCTGACGGGTGGTACCCTGGAGGTCACCGGTGGGCAGCTCTCTATCCTGGCTGTGAATGAGCAGAGCAACGCGGGCACGCTCCGCGTATCGGGTGGCCGCCTGGCGCTGGCAGATACTGCTGCCAAGACCCTGCTGGGGACGGTCAATAGCTTCACCCTGAGCAGCGGCACGCTGGATTTGGCCGATGTGGCCTTCGGCACAGACAGTAGCAGCGCCATCACACTCAAGGAGGGGGCCACTTTCACCCTGAGTGGTGGCACCATTGCCTTGGGTTCTCTGCAGCAGGGCACGGTCTACCATATCTTTGATGCCACCCATGGCACACTCAGTGGCTGGGAGAACCTGACAGCTGCCAACTTCACCTTGGGTGGGGCGGCGCTGGACCATGGCGTAGAACTGACCCTTGGCAGCAATGGTACCTTCTCCTACGTGGTCAACAGTCCTCTGATATGGGATGGCGGCGCGACGGGAGATTGGAACACCACCGCTACCAACTGGGACAAGAACGGTGCCGATGGCTCTGCGGATGATAACGTTGTGTTCGCCAATGGCCGGGATGTCATCTTTGCCTCCGGTGCTGTGGTAAGCGTGGCAGAGGGTATACAGGCGGGTGATCTCACCTTGAAGGAGAACGTCACTCTCACTACCACTGGGGCGCTCTCCCTGACAGGGGCTGTAGTGGCGGAATCCGGCTCTAAGTGGGTGCTGGATGGCGCTGCCACCGCCTTCACCCAGAGCCTGACAGGTGCCCAGATTACGGCCCTGAACGCCCTGGATGTGGGCGCAGGGGTCACCTTGCAGGTGAGCGACACGCAAACCTCGTTCACACCCTCTCACCTCAGCGGTGCCGGTACGGTGGAGTTGACGATGGGTGATAGTGTTGAAAACAGCCTGAGGCTGGAAGGCTTTGCCGGTGAGGTTTACGTGAAGAGCGGTATGTTCGATTTGTATGATGCGACGGCCGTCGCATCCGGAGCCGAAAATGTGGCAGCCAACCAAGTAGCCCAGCTGGGCAGCAAGCTGCACATGGGCTCCGGTGCCCACATGCAGATTGAAAGTGGCAAGACAGCCATTCTGAATGCAGATATGCAGGTGGATGGCACCATGCAGGTGTTCCAGAATGATGGTGCCAACCTGACCGTGAATGGTGATGTAAGCGGCGCAGGTACTTGGAATCGCCAAGGCAATGGTACGCTTACCTTCAATGGTGCAGTGGATTTGGTCGGCTTCACCGGTGGTGGTACCAACACCTTCAACGGCGTGGCAACCATCGGCACAGCTACCATCAGCGGCGGCACAACGGAGTTCAAGAACAATGTGACCTTGGATACGCTGAACCTGAATGGTGGTACGGTGACTCTGTGGAACACTTCCGCAGGCGCAGGTGCTCAGAAGCTCGTTGATACGGTGAAACTGGCCAATGGCGCCACCCTCAAGCAGTATTCCGGGGCGGTCCCCAACACCTACACAGCTTTGGGTACGGTGGAGTTGACCGGAGCTTCCGCAACGATTGAAGAAACCAATTTCGGTGGCGGTTTGAGCGTGGATACACTCAAGTCCAGCGATGCAGGTGCGGCTGAGCTGGTGCTCAAGTTTACGCACTCGGCAGACAACTTCTCCCTGGTGAAACTGGGTGCCGCATCTGCGGAGGCCGGTAACTTTGTGGGGACAATTAAAATGCAGGGTGCTAACAATGGAACGCGCCGTGCGGCAGCCTTGATTATCGACAATGCCAATATCGCCAAGAATGCCGTAATCAACATTCTCAAGCCCTCATCTGCCACGGCGGAGTATGCCGTGGGTATCAATGCGGATGATACTGTCATTGCCGGTTTGAACAGCACGGCGGATACTTCTCGCGGTAATCAGTTCACGCTCTTCTCCGGTTCTATCAACCTGGGCCAGCGTGATACGGATGATGCCTTGAGCTTTAACACAGGCTGGATTCAGAATGCGGCTCATCGTACCCTGACCTTTAATGTGGCAGAGGGTGGCAACTACACCTTCACCGGCAATGTGGTGAAGACGGCCACCTCCGGGTTGAACCTGGTGAAGACGGGTGCCGGCAGCCAGACCATCAGCGGCGTGGCTGCTGTGGGCAGCCTGACGGTGCAGCAGGGCACTCTGGCGCTGACGAATGCAGCCTCCACAGCCAGTGGCAACATCACCGTGAGCGGTGGAAGCCTGACCTTTGCAGGCAGCTACACGCTGGGTGCGGAGCAGGTGCTCTCTGTGCTGACGGGTACGCAGAATGCTGTGCAGCTGGGTGGGCTCACTCTCTCCGGCGGCGAGTTGGCATTTGACGCCAGCTTGTTGTCGACCAACACAGCGGCCTTGTCTCTTGGCAGTGCGGTGGTGTACACCGCGGGCACCACGCAGAGCGTGACGCTTGATTTCTCCAAGCTGACGGGTGATTTGGCCACGGGTTCCTACCTGCTGGCCAGTGGCGACTGGAGCGCGGCCAATACCACCCTTGTCTACAATGGTATGGGTGCCGCCAGCCTTGAGGCCACAGCCAATGGCTTGTACCTGAACTACACCTATGGCAGCATCTACACCTGGGTGGGTGGCGCAGAGAATACGAACTGGAGCGCGGCCAACTGGGATATCACCCCGGATACCAATGCCGACAACAACCAAGCCTTTGCAGCGGGCAAGGATGTCATCTTCCGATCGGATGCAAGCGTGACGGTGGATACGGCTATCGTGGCCAATACGGTTGCTGTGCAGAATGGTGCGCAGGTCACTCTCGATATGAGTGGTGATAGTGCTTCCCTGACGGCAGAAAGCGTGGTGGTGCAGGATGGTAAGCTCACCCTGGGCGAGGGCAAGAACTGGACCGGCATTTCCGAGGTGACGGTGCTGGCAGACGGTGTGCTGGAATTGGCACATATCAGCACGCTGACGGGGGCTGACATCACCCTCCGCGGTGGTGAAATGCAGCTGCTCAACGGCGCTGGGACGAACAACGAAGTGGTGGCCGATATCCTGGTGGACGGCACGGGCTCCATCCGCGGTTCGTACAATGGTGATAATACCATGCTGAGCGGTACTATCAGCGGTGCGGGTACTCTGAACTTCCACGCATACAACACCTATTGGAACAATGTTGTGACGGTTTCCTCCCTCATTGCTGATAGTGCAGAGGGTTCCCTGTCCCTGCACGTGACGAATGGCACCGTGAAGCTGACCGGCGCCAACACCTACACGGGTGGTACCATCATTGATGCCGGTGGCAAGCTGACTATCACCAACGTCCAGGCCCTGGGCTCCAGCCAGAACAAGCTTGGCAAGGTGAGCGGTGAGGGTACTCTTGTGCTGGATTTGGGAACCGGTACCACAGCCTACGCTACAGGCACGGGCGAGAATGCCGCGTTGGGCGGTTTCACCGGTACTGTTGATGTGACGAGCGGCTGGCTCATCCTGGGTAGCAACCTGAACACCAATGGTGGTGGCTCAGTAGCTGATGTTGGCGCATCCAAGGTGATTGTGCGCAATGGTGCGACCCTGAGCACACATTTTGGTGTAGGTAAGGTGGAGAATAATGAGAACACGGAGTTTGCAGCTGACATAGAGTTGCTTGCAGGCTCCACCCTGCTCAATATTGATGGTAGCACGCACTTCTCCGGCGATATCAGCTTCAATGCCGACAACACCGAAAGCGGTACAGTGTATATCAAGCAGCATTGGCAGAAGAAGATGACCTTCTCCGGCCTGCTGGATGGTGCCGGCACCGTCGAACTGTATGGCCCTGCCAGCGAAAATAATGCTATTTACATCATCAACGGTGATGACAACACCTTTGCCGGTACATGGAAGCTTGTGGATGGCACCACGCAGGCAACTCCCCAGAGCGTGACCCTGCAGCTGGGTGCTCAGAATGCAGCCCAGTTGGCCACTATCAATTTGGCAACGTCCTCGGCTGTCTCCAAGCTGCAGCTGAATACCAGCGCCACGATTGCGGCCTTGCACTCCGCCGATGTGGACAACTTGGTCACCACCACCACGGCGGCTACGCTGACGGTGGGTGCCGGCACCTTCGCCGGTAAGCTGGAAAATGGTTCGGGTACACTCTCCCTCACCAAGCAGGGCAGCGGCACTCTGACCCTCTCTGGCGCCAACAGCTACACGGGCGCTACCACCGTCTCGGGCGGCACGCTGGAGCTGACCGGTGCGGTGAGCATGGCTGCGGAGAGCTCCATCTCCCTGGCCAATGGCACCACCCTCTTGCTCAACACGACCAACGAGGCCGCCATGACGCTGGGCAACGATATCACCGGTACGGGTACCATCCACAAGAAGGGCGGTTACGAGACGGTGCTGAGCGGCAATGTGGCAGCAAATCTCATCACTATGCGTGATTACAGCACCGGTAATGATTGGGAGAACAAGTGCAGTGCCGGCAGTTTGACCTTGACAGGTGATAGCGTGACGACCAACCAGTTGTACTTGGCTTATGGTACGCTTAATGTAGGCGGTACAGCGGAGGGTGACGCCACGTTCATGACCGTACAAAAGGTGGAAATAGGTGATAGTAATGAAGGTGCTGCCACCACCGAGCTTAACGTCCGCGCAGGCTCCACCCTGACCGTGACCGGCAACAGCAATGGCACGGGAGGAGATACCGGGCACAAGAACGCCAGTTTCCTGTTGGCCGAATGGCAGGCCTCTTCTACCCTGAATGTGGCAGGCAAGGTGCTTGTGCCGAATGCCAAGGCCGTGTTCGGTGATGATGCCGGTACCATCAACATCAACGGCGGTATACTGGCTGTG
>JAZRRO010000029.1:0-7282 GCA_045650805.1 Akkermansia sp. | reverse complement strand
GGATGAGGGATGAGGGATGAGGGATGAGGGATGAGGGATGAGGGATGAGGGATGAGGGGGGATTAATGTTCGGGGTAGGAGCCGAGGACTTTGAACATGGGGCACTTGGCGTGCAGCTCGGTGAGGCAGGATTGGAGGGGTTCGCTGCTTTCGTGGCCTTCGACATCGATGTAGAACAGGTACTCCCAGGCGACATCGCGGGTGGGGCGGGAATCCATGCAGTAGATGTTGACGCTGTGCTTTTTGAGAATCATGAGGATATCTGCCAGGCTACCGGGTGTGTGGGGGACGCCGAAGCAGATGGTGGTGCGATCCTGGGCAGAGGGCTTGGTGCTCTGGTTGCCGATGACGGCGAAGCGGGTGGTGTTGGAGGCTTTGTCCTGGATGCGGGTTTCCAACACGGGGAGCTTGTTGAGCTGGGCGGCCAGTTCGCTGCCCAGGGCGGCGGCGCCTTCCGCAGCTTTTTCGCGGGCGATGATGGCGGCGGCCGTGGTGGAGGCGGTGGGCACCTGCGCCGCATTGGGGAAGTTGTGTTGCAGCCACACGCGGCATTGGCCCAGCACCTGCGGGTGGGAGTAGATGGTGCGGATGTCCTCTCGCGGGATGGCTGCCATGAGGCAGTTTTGCACGCTCTGGTGCATTTGGGCGCAGATGCGCAGGTTGGTGGTGCCGAGCAGGTCCATGGCCTGGGTCACGGTGCCGTTGGTGCTGTTTTCGATGGGGATGACGGCGTAGTTGACCTGGCCGCGCTCTACGGCGGTGAAGACTTCGTGGAAGGAGGGGTAGGGATAGAGCTCGACGCTCTCGCCAAAGCGGGAGAGGGCGGCCTGGTGGCTCCAGGTGCCTTCCGGCCCGAGGTAGCCGATTTTCATGTTGCCCTCCAGCAGGAAGGAGCAGCTCACAATCTGGCGGTAGATGCTCAGTAGGCTCTTCTCCGGCAGCTCTCCGTTGTTGAGCTTCATGAGCTTATCGATGAGGGCGGTCTCGCGCTCGGGCACAAAGGTGGGGGCGCCGCTGGCTTTTTTGATTTCGCCCACGCCGTGCACGCAGCGCGCACGCTGCTTGAGCAAATCTACAATTTGCGCATCGATGCTATCTATCTCTTTTCGCAGCTCGTCCAGTCCCATAGTATTATTCCGCAAAAGTCTAGCACACATACCGCCGATTTTCAATGCTAAAGTGGTATGCGCGCGGGGCAAATTGACATGGTAGACTGCCGAAATCTTTTGGGGCTGGCACGCAGGTGTGGAGCCGCATTTTTCACGCTTGCGAGGCCGTTTGAAACTTCGGGGTGACTGGAAACGGGGGAGAATCTTTGTGCGCAAACAAAACGAACGCCCTTGTATGGGCGTTCGCAGGGGGAAGGGAAGAATGGCGCGTGGGTGGTTTTTACTCCGGGTTGCTGCCCATGACCCAGCGGTAGAAGTTGCAGCCAACGAAGTTGCCGAGCACGATGGCGGCGTAGAAGATGAGGATATCTGCCAGATGCTCCTGCCAGAAGGCCAGGGGCACGGCAAGGTAGTAGAAGGCATCTGCCACGCAGTGCGGGAAGCCGCAGAGGATGAAGAGGGGCACACCGATGAGCAGCGGCAGGTTGTTGCCTTGGCGGGCAAAGGTGACGGCGGTGGTCATGATGAAGCCGCAACCGATGGCCAGCAGACCACCATGGAGCGGCCCCACATTCAAACGAGCTGCCAGCAGCCCTTGTGCCGTTTCTTGCAAGGGCATGGGAGAGAGCCTGGCCATGAGCGCCACGAGGCCGCAGCCCACAATGTTGCCCAGCAAGATGAAGAGCAGCAGCGGTACTTCCGTCTTCTTGATGAATCCGGCGCTGCCTGTGTAAAGCCGCAGTTTGTAGTTGACCACACCCAACAGAGCAAAGGCGAAGAGGACGCTACCGAACATCTCGCGTACGCTCTCAAAACCTGCTCCTGTGTTGCGCCCCGCCAGGTAACCAAAGCCTGCTATGCCGACGCATACACCCGAGAGAAGTGATGATTTGAAAATGGTGAGTGAGTTCATGTGTAGATTGAGTGCATCCTAACACACAGATGCCGCTTCGGAAAGAAAAATCATTGGCATGATGCGCCAAAATGAAAGCAGGGACACGTTGCCGTGTCCCTGCCGGGATAAATCTGGTTCGAGGTCGCTCGAAATTAGGCCTCCGTGGTAGCCTCGGGAGCTTCCGTCGTGCCGGTACCAGTGGTGGTAGCGGGAGCAACGGGAGCGGAAAGCTGGGGAAGGTCGATGATTTCGATCAGGCCCATGGGGGCGCTGTCGGTCATGCGCTGACCGAGCTTCACGATGCGGCAGTAGCCACCCTGACGATCCTTGGTAGCCTCAGCAACAACGCTGAAAAGCTTGGCCACAACCTTGGGCTGGGGCAGGGTAGCCAGAGCCTGACGGCGGGCGTGCAGGGAACCGTTCTTGGCAAGGGTGATGAGCTTCTCCACATAGGGGCGAAGAGCCTTAGCCTTGGCGAGGGTGGTGACGATGCGGCCGTTGCTGATCAAGCTGCAAGCCTGGTTAGCAAGAAGAGCCTTACGATGGGAAGCCTTGCGCTGAAGCTTGGCCTTTTTTACTCCGTGTCTCATAGTTCTTAATGTGTGTTATGTTGATTTTGAAGATAATGGTGGAAGGTGCTTTACTCGTCGAAGTCGTCTTCGTCGTCAAAGTCGTAGGCCTCGATGTTCTGGCTGATGAGAGCCTGAAGGTCGGTGGCACGGTTGGACTCGTCGGCGGCGTCGCGCAGACGGGAAGAGGAGGAGGGAGCAGACAGCAGCTTGGAATCGAACTGCATGCCCAGGGAAAGGCCGTGCTGCACGAGCTTCTCCTTGATTTCGTTGAGGGACTTCTTACCGAAGTTGCGGTACTTGAGCATTTCTGCTTCCGTCTTCATAGCAAGCTGACCCACGGTGGTGATGTTAGCGTTGTTGAGGCAGTTAGCAGCGCGAACAGAGAGTTCGATTTCGTTGACGCTCATGTTGAGGAGCTTGCGGAGCTGAGCCGTGTTGGCATCCTGATCAGCACCGGCGGACTTGTCGAAGGCTACGCGGCGGCTGTCGCTGTCCACGAACACGTCGAGGTGGTGGCGCATGATGCTGGCGGCCTGAAGCATAGCATCGGAGGGGCTCACGCGACCGTCGGTCCATACGTCGAGCACAAGCTTGTCGAATTCCGTCATCTGGCCCACACGAGCGTTGTCCACAGCGTACTTCACGCGGGTCACGGGGGAGAAGATGGAGTCAATCGGAATCACGCCGATGGGGCGGTCCTTGTCGTTGTTGTCGTCAGCGGTGTAGAAGCCGCGGCCAACGTTCACTTCGAAATCGCAGTCGAAGATGGTGCTCTGGTCGAGGTGGCAAATCACCTGGTCCTTGTTTACCACGCTGTAGATGTGGTCTTCCTGGATATCACCGGCGGTGACAACACCCTGCTTGGTGACACGCAGGGAAAGCGTGCGGGGTTCCTTGCCGTGGTGAGCAAACTTAATCTTCTTGAGGTTCAGGATGATTTCCGTCACGTCTTCCACAACACCGGGAAGGGAGGTGAACTCATGCTGGGCACCGGCAATACGAACGCTGGTGATGGCAGCACCCTCAAGGGAGCTGAGCAGCACGCGGCGCAGGGAGTTGCCGAGCGTGTGGCCGAAACCGGTTTCGATGGGCTCGGCGATGAAGGTGATATGGTTGGGATCTTCCGGGTCCTCGATGCGCTTGAGGGTGTTCGGAATTTCGAAATGGGCCAGCTTGATGACCTCCTTCTCTTCGTTCAGTTCTTCAGACATAGTGTGTTTTGGTTGGTCGGGTTTCCCTCCATGCGAGCTCTGCTTCTTGTGAAATAGAGGACCAACGACCGGGTTTGATAAACTCGCGCGCAGCGCAGATTACACGTAATTTACTCGTATTGCAAGCCTTTTTTCGTAAATTTGTCATATATTGTGCCAAAAGCGCCATATAACGCCAAACAAAACGCAATTTTCTTTTTGCTTTTCGTGCTTGTCGCTTTGTGCTAAGATAGGGAAAAGAAAGATATCAGCCATGCAGGTAGAAATTCACAGACAAGTCGGGCAGCGTTTCAGCGAAATGGGGCAGGAATGGTACGGGCGCGCGGTGGAGCCGCCGTATCGCTACAGGCTCACGCTCACGGAGGCAGGGCTGTTGTTTGAAGCCGAGCGAGCCGAGCGCGCGGCGATTCACCCGGATGCTCGTCCCGGTGCGTTCCAGGAGGAGCTGTGGAAGTATGATGTGGCCGAGTTTTTCATCCACTCCGAGAAAGCAGGGCATTACTTGGAGATGAACCTGAGCCCGAATGGCGCCTGGTGGGGCTGTGTGTTTACGGCTCCCCGCGTGGTGAAGCCCGGTGCCGAGCAGTTGCTGCGTGTAGAGCAGGCCCAAGGCGAAGCGACGGACGCGGGGTGGAAAGCATCCCTCTTGCTGCCGGCTGATGTGTTGTGCGCGCTTGATTTTGACCTGAGCGAATGCCACGTGGCAGTGTGTGCCGTGTTGGAGGCTCCGGAATACATTTATTTGACAACGGCCAATCCCTGTGAGACTCAGCCGGATTTTCACCGCCCGGATTTGTGGCCGCAACCCGTGATGGGGGCGCTGTGAGGAAGCCCGCAAAAAGAGCAGGGGCTTATTTCAAGATGCCGGCAGCTTTCAGTTCCTCTGCCAGCTCCTCCACCTGATGGAGGGGGAGCAGGTCGCTGCTCAGTGTGATGCTCTCTGTGGCAGAGCTCAAAAAGATGGTGTAGGATTCCGTGCCGGGGGATTGGATGTGACGCAGCTCAGCCTTGGTGATATCGGCCCAGCGGATGCTGCGGCGGTGCCAAAGCAGGCTGCGGGTGATGCCTTCCGCATCGATGCGGAAGCGCAGTACATAGTAAAAACCACCCCAGAGTGCTGCTATCAGCGTGAGAAAGAGTACACCCATGAT
Organism: Akkermansia sp.; assembly: GCA_045650805.1. GTDB lineage: Bacteria > Verrucomicrobiota > Verrucomicrobiia > Verrucomicrobiales > Akkermansiaceae > Akkermansia. The sequence goes on along the minus strand of JAZRRO010000029.1, from coordinate 2,344 downwards.
TTCCCACAGCCCGGTCAGCTTGGTGGCACACACATAGACCACCGCTGCGATAATACCCAGTACAAAGCCCATGTACAAGGGGCCATTAGCGCAGCGGAGGACTCGTGTGGTCATGGTGTGTGATAAAGATAAAGGTTAACCCAAAGGCTTGGGAGCGGGTGCGGGAATCGTCTTGGGAACAACCGGCAGGTCGGTGTAGTCATTGCCGGGCTTGGGACGATACTTCACGTCAATGGGCTTGACGGCGCCACCCTTGTAGTAATCTTCCACCGCACGGGTGATGTATGCAGGCATACCCAAGGCGCTGAACTCAAAGAATTTGGCAGCTGTGGCATAGGGAGTACGGATGCAACCATGGGAGAGTCGGCGGCCGGCAATCACCTTGCCACCGTGCACACCCACGCCGTCCCAGGTCAGGCGGTGCCAGTTGGGCATGGAGGCGGGTTGGAATGTCGTGCCTTCCGGGGTGCCAAGGCTGGCATCGGCGTTGGAATCAACGGTGCGCCCCTGGGCATTCACGAACTTGCCGTAGCGGTTGGAGTGGTGGTCTTTGTTCTTTTCAATCACGCGGAAGACACCCGTTGGCGTTTCGTGGCCATTGGTGCCGGTGGAAACGGGCCAGTCCATACCTACGCGCCCATTCACGTACACGCGGGCGCGCTGCTGGGGAATGCAGATGACGAGCTTGGAGTTCTGGGCCGTGAGCTGGCGCATCAGCGGTTCGTTGACATACTCCTTCATCGTCTTGGGGTACTCCGGGCTGGCTACGAAATGCTCATAGCTGCCTACAGGATAGGCATTCACATAGCCGGGTTTATCCTTGTCCTTGATGTCCAGCGGGTTGATGCCGCCGTATACACCATTGGGCATGCCGGGCATGAGCAACATGCCGGGTACGTAGTTCATCTGCGGGAAATTGCTAGTCTGCACCGGCTCCGTATTGGAGCAGGATGCCAGAAAGAGCGCTGTAAGCGCAGCTGTGGGGAGAAGGAGTTGTTTCATGATTAGTTGGCGGGTATGTTGAGGATTTGGCCGATGGAAAGTTTATCTGCCGTTTCTTTGGTCAGCCCGTTAGCCTGCATGAGCGCTGCGGAGCTGATTTTGTGGCGGCGAGCGATGGAGGAGATGGTATCGCCGCTGGCCACGGTGTAGCTGCCCTTGGCCGAGCTCGATGGGGCGGCTGCCACCTGGGGCTTGCTTACAGTAGCAGGTTTGGCTGCCACCGGGGTGCTGCCGGCTGCCGGGATGATGAGCGTTTGCCCATCGCGGATAGCCGTGTTTGTTTCAGAAAGTCCGTTGGCGGCATACAGGGCAGCCAGGGAGACTTTGTGCTTGCGGGCAATGCCCGAAAGAGTATCACCCTTGAGTACCGTGTAGCTGCCACCGGCAGTTGTGGCTACCGGGGCTGTTGCTACAGGGGCGGCAGGCGTAGCTGCCACGGGTGCAGATGCTACGGCAGATTCCGGCAGGCCACTTCCGGCCTCTACCTGCACATCATCGTTCTGAGCAGGCACAACGGCCTCCGAAAATACCGAGAAATCAATGGTCTGTTGGGTGATGTTGCATGAACTCAGAAAGGCGGCTACGGCTGCGCTTCCAAGCAAAATGCATGTGTGACTGGTCGGTTTCATGGTGGTGTGTTTTGCTCAGATAAATGAAGTTTAGCGACGCTTCTTGTTCTTGCTGCTCTTGGTGGCAGCTTTCTTGGTGGCAGCTTTCTTGGTGCTGGTCTTGCTCTTGGTGTCAGCCTTGGCCTTACCGGGGATGGTCAGCTTCTGGCCGGCGTGAATCATATCCAGCTTCTTGGTGGACAGGTTGTTGGCCTTGCAAAGTTCTTGCACGGTCACGCCATAGCGCTTGGCTATCAGCGTCAGACTTTCACCGCGTGCCACAGTGTGGGTGCGGGATGCCGTGGTGTTGCTGCCCTTGCCACCATTGGCTGCGCTGCCCTTCACGGGGATGGTGAGACGCTTGCCGGGACGAATCTTGGCGGCATCCTTGGCGGCAATGTTGTTGGCTGCGAGGATGTCATTCACCGTTACACCATTGCGCTTGGCGATGGCGGAGATGCTTTCGCCACGAGCCACCACGTGCGTCTTGGACTTGGGTGCAGGATTGGCGCCGGGCTTGTAGCCCTTGGGCGTGTAGCGCACCTTGATGATCTGGCCGGGGTGAATCACGCTGCCGGTGATGCCGGAATCCTTGCGAATCTGGGCTACGGTCGTGTTACTGCGCTTGGCAATTTCGCTCAGGTTGTCGCCCGGGCGCACTTTGTAGGTAACCAGGGTGGGTTCCTTGGGCTTGCTGTGCTGCTTGATCTTCTTGTTGTTAGCCTGCTTCTTGG
>JAZRRO010000028.1:0-15008 GCA_045650805.1 Akkermansia sp. | reverse complement strand
GAAAACCAGCCCCAGCAGCCCCAGGCCGCTCAGCCCAAGGTGGATCCCGAGGAGCTGGTGCGCCGCGCCTGGAAGATTTACCTGGGCGAGGTGACGGAGGAAGGCCTGGCCCTCATGGATGACCGTATCGCTGCCGAGGCTTCCCGCCGCGCGTTCCGTGTGGCTGAAATCTTCTTGCAGGAGGCCGCTCGCCACAAGCCTGCAGCTCCCTCCGCGGAGATGCCCGAGGCACCCGCCGGCGATGACGATGCCGCTGAATAAAAAGCGCCGCAGCCGATAAACTTCGAGCCCGTTGCATCATGTGGTGCAGCGGGCTTTTTGATTCATGGGTGGGTGTTGCCAGCGAGCCAATCAATGGTGGCAACGAGAGCAATCCGTGGGCACGCCTTCGTTGCGGTGGCAATCCAGACAGGTGTTCATGCGGTGGGACACCTGCGCATCGGGTGCGGGGTGGCATTGGGCGCAGGTGATACCGGCGCGCGTGTGTTGCCCGTGGTTGAAATGCACGTGGGCGGGCAGGGGGGCCTTGCGCACCCAGCGCAGGGCATCTCCCGTGTAGCCGGGGGCGTTTTTGTTGGCCGCTGCATGCAGAGGGGCCAGCCGGGCATCCCGAGGCAGGATATGCAGGTGACATTGCAAGCAAGTGCTGTCTGCCGGCATGCCTGCGCCGGCAGCGTGTTCTGCACCTTGGTGGCATGCCACACAGGGCATGGCCGCTTTGTGCGCCTCGGTGTGGCTGGCGTGGGTGAATGGCACCGGCTGCACGGGCCGGTGCGGGCGCTCACGGTAGCCATAATAGTACACTCCCCCCAGCAGAGCCAGGGGGAGCGCGAGAAGAAGGGCAAATAACAGGGCGCGGCGGGTGCCGCTATGGCTTGTGCCCTTGTTGTGCATGATTATTTCTGGCGAACGATGGAGATGCGGCCGTAGGAATCACGATTTTTCCCCATATTGAACGTGATGAGGATGCGGGGATTCTTCACTTCCTTGTCCACCTTCAGATCGTACGTGTTCTTGCTGACTTTGACGCCCATGAACCCATCGTGGCGGTCTTCTGCCACTTTGGTGTCGCCGTCATACAGCTCCACAGCCTTCACGCGCAGGGCATGCGACCCTCTCTTGTAGTTGAACGCCACGGTGTAGGTGCCCGGCTTGTCGATGGGCAGGGGACCTTCCAGCTCGGTGGGTGTTTCGTCCTCAGGCAGGGCGGCGGGCTGCCAGCCTTCACCGTAATTGAGGGTCACCACCCACTCGCGCACTACGATATCGGCAGATTGGCCCAGCACGGTGTCCTTGCCGTATTCCTTGAGCTTTTTGGCGTACTCCTGGATGCGGGTTGCGGCATCGGGCAGGTTGCTGCGGTGCAGGGTGCCGATGGCGCAGGTGCAGAAAATCTGCTTCTGCTCATCGGTGTAGTTGGGGTCTGCCAGCATGGTTTCCAACTCGGCCAAGACAGCCTTGGGATCTTCCTTGCGCTTGGCTTCCACAAAGACCCAGGGGTTGAAGGTGACACGGCGGATGAGACCACACTCATCCTTCGGGTCGGCATCCTTCATCATCTTTTCGTATTTGTCCGGGCGGTTGATGTTGTCAATCAGGCATGCCTCGGCAATCAGGCGGGCTTTTTCTGCGCCCTTGGCTTTTTCAGCCTGGGCCATGAGCTCATTCTGCTTGCGCTTGCCTTCCATGCGTTCGGTAATCATCTTGGCCACCTTCTTGGGCTGTGCCTTGCGCATGAAGGTGCCGCTGATGGTGCTGTAGTGCTTGCCTTTGTTGTCAAAGAAGAGCAGGGCAGGGTAGCTGTCTGCATTGGGCACTTTGATGCCCTTCCATTGCTCCGTGCGGGCCTTTTGCTCTTCCTCGTTGAGAGCCTGCTTGATGGGGTAGTGCAGGATGATGGCATTGCCGGCAGCCTTTTTGACTGTCTTGTTCTTCATGAGCTTGTTGCTCACTTGCTTGCTGTATGTATCCCAGCCATCGGCGTAGGCAAACAGGATGTAGCCGTCGTCGGTGACTTTGGTCTGGGCTTCCTCCCAGGTCATCGCCTTGGCCGGTACGTTGCCGGCGGCTTCTTCGGCCTTCTGCTTGCTGTTTTCGTCGTAGGCTTTGTACAGCGCAACACCTGCCACGAGCACTGTGATAATGCTAAGTACTTTGTTCATTTGTGTGAAATGGGATGTGGGGTGAATATCAGGTTATGCAGCTTGTTCGCCGTAGATATAAATGCCGTTGAGGTGGAAGAATTCCGGGCCACCGGGACGCAGAATGCGCACATACTTGGCCAGGGGCTTGCTGCTGCCCAGGTCTACCTGCATGACGCGCTGCTTGCACGGCCCCAGCTGGGAGACATCGTGCCAGTCATCATCCTTGCCGGTTTCGGAGACCTGAATCTTCATGTTGTTGAGGCGGTGCAAATTGCCCGGAGAGGTCACGATGACGATACCGGTCACGTTGACCTGGCGGGGCAGTTCCACGGTAACGTATGCATCCTTATCCTTGCCGGTGTGGAAGGTGCCACCCTCGGGGGTGAGCAGCCCGGCGTGTTCGTGGGGGTTATCCCACTTGGATGTGGAGCTCATCCATACCATGCCACCCTCGGAGGCCAGTTTGCCGGGGAAGGTGGGAATAGCCGGCATCTTGAGACCCGGGTTCTTGTGGCCGGTGGCCTGCACCATCTTGCCAAGTGCCTGGAAGGCGCTGCGGTCGCGGTTCTTCTCCGCAGCCAGAATGGCGGGAGAGAACAACTTGATGCGGTCTTCCGTGTTCATGTTGCCACTGCCGGAGGCAATGCCTTCGATGGTGGCCTGCATCAGGCGGGCGTTGCCTTCCTGGTCAAGTTTCTTGCCGAGGTTGTTGCCCCAGTTGAGGATGGCGGGGGCGTACTTGTTGTTGCTCACGGTGCGCTTCAGCACATCGGCATAATACTTGCAGGTACTCTCGGTACCGGCTGCTGCTTTGCCTTGGAGCTTCACTTGTTCATCGCACATGGCTTCGATAGGCCAGCGGTCGGGCCCCATCTCGGAAACCTTGTCCCAGAAGGTCAGGAACTCCTGGCGCAGGGCGGGGCCATCCATGGCTTTCTGCATGCCGGGGTAGATGTGCAGCTGCATCAGCTGGGCGGCCATCTCGGGCCATTCTGCTACCAGCGCAGCACAGGCATCGCGGTTCAGCTTCTTCCAGGCTTCGGCATCCTTCGGAGCCTTGTCTGCCAGGAACTGGGCATAGGCGCGCCAGGCGGGGAAGTTGAGCGGCTGGGCTTTGACTGCTTCGTCAAAGCATTCGGTGGCCTTCTTCACATCGGTCTTGGCATACATGGCGCCCAAGGTGCGATATGCGTTGGAAAGCTGCGTGTTTTCGGCCTCTTCCTTGGAATAGCACTTGGTGGCCATGTGCAGCGAGGAGAACTTGTACACGTTTTTCCACACCTGCCAGTGCAGACCGCGTTCCCAGCTCAGGGAGTAGGCGGGGGTCCACTTGTCGCCCACGAGCACGATGTATGCGCAGTGGCCGGGCTCACCGGCGGTGAGGGCGGGGATACCATTGGCCAGGGCGCCAAAGGCACCGAAGTGAGAAAGGCTGCCGCACACGCCGCCCACTTCATACGTGAACTTGGCGCGGTTGGTGCCGTAGTTGTCCTCAAAGGGTTTCATGTAACCGGGGCCGTGGATGCTTTCGCCGTACAGGTTGTACAGCTTGTAGCCGCAGCGCCAGCAGCAGCCCGGATACTGCTCTGCCGGCAGGTGCACGTTGTCCAGGCTCCACTGCATGCTCTCGACCGTGCCCCAGGGGTTGTCGCCCTTGCAGCCTACCACCATGCGGCGCTGCCAGAAAGGCAGCGTGTCGAACACTTTGTTCAGTCGCCCATCGCGCCAGTGCTTGAGGTAGAACTCTGCGCGCTCCAGGGCGGCATTGTGCTGCCAGCCGGATTTGGCAAACTCGATAGCCACGGCGGTGGCAATATCGCGTTCCGTCTGGTTGTAGATGATGTCCGGGTTCTTTTCAACAATCTTCGCGAGGATAGCCAGGGCCACGCCGGGGCGTTCGCACTCACCGGTCCACACAAATTGCTCCAGCCAATCAAGGTTGTTGCCGATTTGCTCCATCAGCTTGCCGGCTCCCGGCTGGCTGATGGATTCCAGCATGGCATGCGATTGCATGGCCTCAGCTTCCCACTCGCTCAGGGTCTTCTTCTTGGCCTTGAGCTGCATACCCAGGCGGGTGTTTTCTGCCACACCGGCAGGATTGTCCTTTTCTACCTCGGCAATCTCGCCCTTCAGCTTTTCAATCTGCTTGGCCACGTTGTCTTCCGCCTGCTTGAGCAGCTCGGCAGATCCTACCTCGCTCTGGGCCAGCATCCACTGTGCCAACAACAGACGGTTCTGGGGCTCCTTGACAAAAGCTTTCACGGCAGCGCGATCCGTGCTGCGCAGGTTCTTGATAATGTCGGCTTCTACCTTGGTCTGCACATCCTCGGCATCGGCCCAATCAACACCGCGCAGGTTGTTGCCCATATAGGTACCCGGTACGGTGCGGTTAATGTCGGAAACATTCTTGATCAGCGATTTGAATATGGCTGCATCATATATATATAGACCACTTGCTGCTATGATGAGCAGCATGGTCCCGTTCAAAATGATTTTTCCTAATTTCATAAAAAATTCAGCAAGTGCATTTTAGACTTTTGCACCCCCCGGGGTCAAGCCCAAAATACCTTGCTACGCCACCCCCTGATAACACAAAACGCAGCAGTTGTTCACTGCTGCGTTCCTGAGAGGCGGGAGTGGGATTTGAACCCACGAATGTCGGTTTTGCAAACCGATGCCTTAGGCCACTTGGCTATCCCGCCGATGCGTGGTTGCGGGCGCAGTTTAGCAAAGGCGAGCTGATACGTCAAGCGGAAAATGTGCAGAAAGACACAAAAAAGGCGGATTTTTTGCGGGCGGGCAGCTTGTTTGGGGGCAAATTGCGGCTTGACGCTGTGGTGTAGCGGGTGTAGGATGGGTGCGGATATGGCAAAGAATGCAAAACTGATAGAGCTGGAGACCCGGTCTGTGTGGTCGCTGCTGGTCAGTTATTCCTTGCCGGCCATTGTGGGTATGGCCGCGATGTCTGCCTTCAATATTGTGGATGCCATCTTTGTGGGGCAGTGGTGTGGGGCGTATGCCATCACGGCGATGGCGCTGGTGTTCCCGCTGATGAACTTGCAGGCAGCTGTGGGCAGCTTGGTGGGCCTCGGCTGTGCGGCGACGGCATCGATTACACTGGGGCAGGGGGATTATCACCGTGCTTTCCGCGTGCTGGGGCATTGTGTGATGCTCAGTTTGATCACAGGCCTGCTGGCGGGTGTGTTGCCGGCGCCGTGGATGGATGAGATTTTGCATATTTTCGGGGCCGAGGGCGAGACACTGGAGCCTGCGCACGATTTCATGCTGGTGATGATGCTGGGCTTCCCGGTGACGTGTTCGTTCATGAACATGAACCACCTGATGCGCGCCAGCGGCTACCCGGTCAAGGCCATGGTGAGCTTGCTCATTTCCATGTTGGTCAACGTGGCGACGGCTCCTCTGTTCATCTATGTGATGGGGTGGGGGATGATTGGTGCCGGCCTGGCCACGATTGTGGCGCAGGCGGTGGGCTTGAGCTGGGTGTTGATTCATTTTTGCAAACCGCGCAGCGTGCTGCACTTCCGCCGCCATATTTATAAACTCAATGGGGTGATTGTGCGCCGCATTTGCACGGTGGGCCTGCCGCCCTTCATGCTCAATTTCTGTGCCTGTGTCATCGTGGTGGTGTTCAACCGCCAGTTCATGGCTTATGATGGCCAGATGGGCGTGGGCGCATACGGGATAGTCAACCGCCTGTTGTTCTTCTTTGTAATGGTGGTGCTGGGCATCACCCAGGGCTTGCAGCCCATCGCGGGGTATAATCTGGGCGTGGGCAACTATGCGCGCGTGCGTCGCGTGTTGTTTTATGCCATGGCTGCCGGTACCTGTGTGACGAGTTTCGGCACCTTGCTGGTGGAGCTCTTCCCCCGCGAGATTGTGAGCATCTTCATCGAGGAGACGGATGCCAATGCCGCCCAACTACTGGAGATTGCCGCCCATGGTGTGTGCCTGATGGCCATTTGCTTCCCGCTGGTGGGAGCACAGATTGTGATTGGCAACTTCTTCCAATCCATCGGTCGCCCGGTGATGAGCATCTCCCTGAATCTGACCCGCCAGCTCTTTTTCCTGCTGCCCTGCCTGGGGATTTTGCCGCTGTGGCTGGGTGAATCCGGCATCTGGCTGTCGCAGGCTACGGCAGATGGCCTGGCCTCCATCTTGTGTTTTGTGGTGCTGTACTTATTCTTCAAACGTTCCTTCCACCGCCAGGATTCTACGCTGAACCATTCAACCCATACAACACAACCCATGCAGACACATACCCTCATTCTTGCCTCGCGCAATGCTCACAAGGCTCAGGAAATCGCCGCGATGCTGCCCTCTCGTTTCACGGTAAAGACTCTGGCAGATTTCCCGGAAGCCCCCGAGGTGGAGGAAACAGGCAAGACCTTTGCCGCCAATGCGGCCCTGAAGGCCGAGGGAATATCCGCCGTATTGCCCGGGCTGGTGCTGGCAGATGATTCCGGCCTGTGTGTGGATGCTCTTTGCGGGTCTCCCGGTGTGTTGTCTGCCCGCTATGCCGGGGAGCATGGCGATGATGCCGCCAACAACCGCAAGCTGTTGGCCGAGCTGCGCGCCATGCCTGCCATGGCTCCTTTCTCCGCCCGCTTTGTGTGCGCCATGAGCCTTGCGCTGGATGGCAAGCAGATTGCTGCGTTCGAGGGCAAGGCAGAGGGCCACATCTCCCTGCAACCGCGCGGTGCCGCCGGCTTCGGTTATGACCCCATCTTTGTGCCGGAGGGCCTCCACGCTACCTTTGCAGAACTTTCCCCGGCAGAGAAGAATGCCATCTCCCACCGCGCATGTGCGCTGGCGCAGCTGGTGGAGTATCTGGAGTCATACGGCAAGTAATTGCGGTTTGACTTTCGGGGCGATTTTTGCTGTAATACGCGCATGCCGGCCGAGCCGACCAGTTATGTTTTTTACGGGAGCGATGAAGGTGCCGCCGCATCTGAAGCGACCAAGGTGTATGCCCGCCTGACAGAGGGGGGCGATGGCTGGGGCGATGAAATGATTGATGGCGCCGCCGCCACGGTGGACGAGGCAGAGGCCATCATCCGCCGTGTGATTTCCGGCTTGCAGATGATGAACATGTTCGGCGGGCGCAAGGTCATCTGGCTCAAGGGCGCTACGTTCATGGGCGATTCTCCCCAGGGTGCCCGCAGCGAGACGGTGCAGGAGGCCTTGGCCGATTTGGCCGATACGCTTGCCAACCTGCCGGCTGATACTTTCTTTGTGCTCACCGCCACGGAGATGGACAAGCGCCGCACCTTCTTCAAGAAGTTTGGCGAGGTGGCGGAGATGAAGGAGTTTTCCAAGATTGATATCTCCAAGGCCGGGTGGGAGTCCGAGTTGTCGGCCCTGGTGCTGCGTCAGGCCAAACCCCTGGGGATTACCTTCGACAACGCTGCGCTGGATTTGTTTATTCACCGTGTGAATGAAAGCACGCGCCAGATTGCCAATGAGCTGGGCAAGATGGATGTGTATCTGGGGCCGGAGCGCCGCCGCGTGACGGTGGAGGATGTGGAGCTCATGGTGGCTGTCTCCCGCAATGGTATCATCTTTGAAATTTCCCGCGCCATCGAGACAGGCAACTGCCGCCTGGCCGTGCAGCTCATCAACGAGCAGTTGGACCACGGCGAGCAGGGAGTCACCATCATGCGCGCTGCCATCGTGCCCACGGTGCGCAACCGCTTCTGCGCCCGCTTGCTGTTGGATACGTACAAGCCCGATGTATCGAACTACCGCGCCTTTGAATCCGCCCTCAATCGCTTGCCGGTGGAGGGCAAGAAGCTCTTGCCGCTCAAGAAAGACGGCACCCCCTCCTGCTACGGTATTTTCAATGCGGCCCGCACGGTAGCCAAGCTCACGCTGAAAAAAGCCCGCCGGGATTTGCAAGCCTGTGCTCTGGCCGATAAGCAATTGGTATCCACCCGCTTGGATACACGCGATGTGCTGCATAAACTGGTGGTATCTCTCACGTCCTGATGTCCTGTCTTATTCCCACAGTGTTTGATGTCCTCGTCATCGGTGGCGGCCATGCCGGCATCGAGGCGGCGCTGGCTGCTGCCCGCATGGGGGGGCAGGTGGCCCTGCTCACGCATGATTTGGACATGATTGGACAGATGAGCTGCAACCCCGCCATCGGTGGCCTGGCCAAGGGCCACATCGTGCGCGAAATTGACGCGCTCGGCGGTGCCATGGGCCTCAATACCGATGCCACGGCCATCCAATTCCGCATGCTCAATGCCTCCAAGGGCCCCAGCGTGCGTGCCCCCCGTGCCCAGTGCGATAAGCTGGCCTACCGCGCCCGCATGAAGTGGGTGATGGAAACCGCCGAGAATGTGCAGCTCTTCCAAGGCGATGTCGATGAAATCGTGGTAGAGGAGGGCAAGGTGGTGGGTGCCACCACCACTTGGGGGCAGCGTTTTGCCGCCCGCACGGTGGTGCTGTGCAGCGGTACCTTCATGCGCGGCTTGCTGCACGTGGGGATGGAGAACCTGCCGGGTGGGCGCCTGGGTGGTGCCCCCAGCGGTATCTCGGCCTCGCTGGCGCGTCTCGGCTTCCCGTTGGATCGCTTCAAGACCGGCACCAGCCCCCGCATCAAGGGCAGCACGATTGATTTTTCCGCGCTCGAAATGCAGGCAGGTGATGAGCCGCCGCAGCTTTTCAGCAACCAATCACGCAGCGAGTTGAGCCGCGCCACCGAGCCGCATTGCACGCTCAACTACTGGGCCGATGCTGATTTCCGCTTGCAGCAGCTTCCCTGCGCCATCACCTACACCAACACGCAGACGCACGATATCATCCGCGCCAATCTGCAACACAGCCCCCTCTTCGGCGGCGTGATTGAGGGCACCGGCCCCCGCTATTGCCCCAGTATCGAGGACAAGGTGGTGCGCTTTGCGGATAAGGACCGCCACCAGATTTTCATCGAGCCGGAAGGCCGCAGCACAGATGAGTTCTACCTCAACGGCCTCTCCTCCAGCCTGCCTTTCTTTGTGCAGCTGGACATTGTGCACAGCATCCCAGGGCTGGAGCATGCGGAGCTGATTCGCCCCGGCTATGCGGTGGAATATGACTTTGTGCCCCCCACCGAGCTGCTGCCCACGCTGGAAACCAAGCGCGTGCGTGGCCTGTACTTTGCCGGGCAGATTAACGGCACGTCCGGCTATGAGGAAGCCGCAGGGCAGGGGCTCCTGGCCGGTGCCAACGCCATGCTGGCTTTGCGCGGGGAAGACCCGCTCATCCTCCGCCGCGATCAGGCCTACCTCGGCGTGATGGTGGATGACCTCGTGACCCGCGGCACGGACGAACCCTACCGCATGTTCACCAGCCGCGCGGAAATGCGCTTGCTGCTCCGCCAGGATAATGCAGATTTGCGTCTCACCCCCCTGGCTGCCTCGATTGGCCTGGTGAGTGACGCACAGGGCCAGGCTGCCCAGGCCCGTATCGATGCGATTGAGGCCGGTATTGCCCGCGCCCATACCGAGCGCGTGGAGGGGGTGGCGCTGGAGCGCTGGCTCCGCCGCCCGGAAAATGACTGGAAAACCCTCCCCGAGCCGGTCCGCTCCCTCTTCTCCGATGAATTGTGGGAGCCCATCGCCACCGAGATTGCCTATGCCGGCCACATCGATCGCATGCGCGTGAGCGCCGCCCGCCTGCAGCGCCAGGAGGACAAGAAAATCCCCGCCCATATCGATTACGATGCCATCCCGGCCATGAAAACAGAGGCCCGCCAGCGCTTATCGCGTGTGCGCCCCTCCACCATCGGCCAGGCTTCCCGTATCCCCGGTATCACCCCGGCAGATGTGGCCCTGCTGCTGGTCTGGATTCAGAAAAAAGCCAACAACACTCCCCCCGAAGCATGAAGATGACGTGGCTGTGCCCCTGTGTGTTGCTCTTCGCCCTGGCCTGCTGCCCGGCAGAGGGCACACAGCGCCGCATGCAGTATGTGCCCGCCCCGGCAGACTGCGCGGTATCTCAGCAAGAGGCTGATACAGTGTACCGCACCGTGGCCGATTGCTATGCGGAGTATACCAAGACTCTGCAGAGCCTCAGCTCCGCCCGTGCCCGCTCTGCCATGGCTTCTTTCCAAAGCGTGCAGGCACGTATGCGCCGCTTGCAGCCCTATTTCAGCATGGATTTGCCCTCTGCCGCCAGCCCCGCTGCCAAAAAGTACTTTGCTCAAGTCGCTCGCTCCTGCGTGGAGTCGGAAAAGCATCTCTCCGATGCCACCATCGCCCAAATCGATGAAACCCTCGCCCAACATCGCTCCCTTGCCCGCTCCCGCGAGCAAGTCTACCGCCTTTTTGTCGAGTTCTTCAAGAATGTCGTCACCGACTATTCCGATATGGGTGTTTTCTGAGCGGCCATCGACCCAATAAATAGGGATAAGGCGGGGGAAATGGGAAGCTGCCAGGTGAAATGGGGAAGTGTGAATCCAGCCGCAGCTTTGCTGCGGGAAATTTCTTCATTGCTTGTCTCGGCGTAGGAGCGAAAATGGCTCAAATGATAGCTTGCAAAGGTGTGGCGCAGTACATCCGGTGTCCAGGGGTGTAGCCGTCGCGGCTTCCACCGCCTTGGCAAAGCTCACCGTCCGCTCCTGCCTCCTCAGCTCCTCCTCCCCGGCGGCGATGCAGCGCATGGCTCGCTTCACTCGTCCTCGTCCAGCGCGGGCCGTAGCTCAGGCCACTTGTGCCGCTTCCAATATCGGAAATCCCGTGCTTTTCAATACCTCCAGGGCTGCTATCTCTGAATCTGTTATCTCTCTCATATATCGTGCGAATTCGAATTCGCAGAATACTACTCCCAAAAAACTGAAAATAAAGACAAAGCACTTTAATCAATCCTTCTATAGGGCACACAATGTGCGGAGCTTAAAACTTTCTTGCCTCATTGTTTCTTTTATGCTTGATTTACGGATTCCGAAAGCATAGGATGCAGGGTAGATGTGGTTCGACTAACATGTTACAACTTGATACCATGAAAAAGGAAATTTTGACCATAATGGCGCTTACCTTGGCTCAGCTGCCACCTGCCTTTTGCAACGAGCAAGAAAATGAAACTGAGCAGATAGTAGATAGTTCTCAGGAACATCAAACTCAACAAACGGGACGCAAGAATACAAAAGCAATCTCGACGGATGAAGCCGTGAGACTGTTGAAAAGATATGGCATTATAAATCAGTATGCAGAATCTGACCTCGATCATTATGCAGGATATGACCCCGTCGTGGAAATGGTTTTTGGTAGTAGTTATGCACTCCTGAGCGCAGAATCTAAAAGAAAGAGGGCGAGGGATGAAAGAAAGAGTGCCCAGGAGTTTTTATATAATTACACACTCTATAAGGATGGCAGAATGACAATAAATGATTATCCTTATATAGATGTAATATATAAATTATGGGATGATTATCAGAATCGCAAAACTTATTTACCTCAGGACAGCGTGATGGCATTTGTACTCGCGGGAGCAGATAAGTATGATGCCATGTATCATGCTGCTGTTCATGGACATATTGAAATCATTAAGTTTTTGTTGGCTACTCCGGGAATTCATGTCAATAGATATCATCCTCTTAGGATGGCGGCCGGGAATGGTAGGACTGAAGTTGTCAAGTTGTTGCTGGCCGCGCCGGGGATTAAGGTCAACCTAGCAGATATGGATGATGGTCGGACGCCTCTCCTTGAGGCTGCCGAGGGGGGGCACGTGGAGGTAGTAAAGCTCTTGTTGGCGGCTCCGGGGATTGATGTCAACCTGGCAGATAAGAAGGGGCGTACTCCTCTCAGAGAGGCTGCAAGAAAAGGATGTGCCGCAATTGTTAAGCTTCTGTTAGCAGCTCCTGGGATTAAGGCCAATTTGGATGGGGTGAATTGCGATGAGTTTTTTTGTGAAGCAGCCAAGGTGGGGGATGTGGAGCTGGTCAAGTTACTGCTGTCTGCTCCGGGGATTGATGCAGATGCAGTTAGGACTCACTTGAAACGATACGTTGAGAAAGGAAATATAGAAATGCTCAAATGCATATTGGCCTCACCTAGCTTTAATGCAGATATGCTTAATTCTGATGGAGTCAATTCACTATTCCGTTTCGTTAAAGATGGGCATGTGGAGGTTGTTAAACTTCTGTTGGACGTTCCCGGGATAGATGTAAACAAGAGTGACGCGCTCATATGGGCAGTTGCTCACAATCAGATGGAACTTGTTAAGCTTCTGTTGACTGCTCCGGGAATCGATGTCAATAAGGCGTATAAGAAACGCACGCCTCTGGGCAGAGCGGTACAGGCAGGTCGTACAGAAATCGTCAAGCTCCTGTTGGCGGCTCCGGGTATTGATGTCAACAAAGGTTATGGTGAAGAGGATATATCCATACTGACTCTTGCTGCGTTGAATGGTGATACAGAAATCGTCAAGCTTCTGTTGGCGTCTCCGGGTATTGATGTCAACAATAAGGATGGAGCCATCATTCAGGCTGTTGCTGGGGGACACACTGAAATTGTCAGACTCCTGCTGGCATCTCCGGAGATTGATGTTAATAAGTGTGGGGGTAGAAAGGGGGTCACACCTCTCGCCTGTGCGCTCGAAAGAGGAAATATAGAAATCGTTAAGCTTCTGTTGGCATCTTCGGAGATTGATGTTAATAAGGCTGATAAAGAAGGTCGCACTCCACTATACAATGCGGCTTTGAAGGGGCATGTTGAAATCGTTAAGCTTTTGTTGGCTGTTCCGGGTATCATTGTCAATGATATAAAAAACAATCCTCTCGGAGGTGCCGTTATGGCGGGACATACGGAAATCGTCAAGCTCCTGTTGGCGGCTCCGGGTATTGATGTCAACAATGGGGCACCACTTGTAGACGCTATCAAGGGTGATCACATTGAAATCTTTAAGCTATTGTTATCTGCTCCGGGTATTGATGGCAGTGTTGTCAGTGGATATTTAGCCGATGCTGTGAAGAAAGGTCGTACAGAAATTGTCAAGCTTCTGTTGTCTGCCCCGGGGATAGATGCCAACAATGGGGCACCACTTGTAGACGCAATCAGGGGTGGTCACACAGAAATCGTCGAGCTTTTGCTGTCCGCCCCCGGGATTGATGTCAGCAATGGGGCACTACTCGTAGACGCAATCAGGGGTGGTCACACCGAAATCGTCAAGCTTTTGCTGGCGGCTCCGGGTATTGATGTCAGCAATGGGACACCACTTGTAGACGCAATCAGGGGTGGTCACACAGAAATCGTTAAGTTTCTGTTGGCTGCTCCGGGTATTGATGTCAATTGTGGTGCTCTCCGCGTTGCTGTCCAGTCAGGTCAAACGGAGGTGGTCAAGCTGCTGCTGGCTGCTCCGATGATTGATGTCAACAAGGACAAGCCTCTCAGTAGTGCAGTCGCATACGGTCATACGGAGGTTGTTAAGCTTCTGTTGGCTGCTCCGGGCATTGATGTCAATTGTAGTGCTCTCCGCGTTGCTGTCCAGTCAGGTCAAACGGAGCTGCTCAAGCTGCTGTTGGCCTCTCCGGGGATTGATGGCAGTGCGGTCAGTGAATATTTAGCTGAAGTTGTAAAGAAGGATCGTACAGAAATCGTCAAGTTTTTGAAGGAACGTACAGAAATCGTCAAGCTTTTGCTATCTACTCCAGGCATTGATGGCAGTGTGGTCAGTGGATATTTGGTTGAAGCTGTAAAGGAAGGTCATACAGAAATCGTCAAGCTCCTGCTGTCTGCTCCGGGGATTGATGTGAACAAGGTGTCTGCTGAAGGATACCCCTCTCTTTTCACCTCATCTTGGGAAGGTCATACAGAAATCGTCAAGCTTCTGTTGGCGACTCCGGGAATCGATGTCAATAAGGGGTATAAGAAATACACGCCTCTGGGCGTTGCTGTAAGGGCTGGTCATACGGAAATCGTCAAGCTTCTGTTGGCGGCTCCGGGAATTGATGTCAACAAAGGCTATGGTGAAGAGGATATGTCCATACTGACTCTTGCGGCATTGGAAGGCCATACAGAAATCGTCAAGCTCCTGTTGTCTGTTCCGGATATTGATGTCAACAACAAGGAGGAAGCTCTCATTCAGGCTATTGCGCAGGGGCGCACAGAAATCGTCAAGCTTCTGTTGGCGGCTCCGGGGATTGACGTAAATAAGTGTGGTGGTGAAAAGAGGGATACACCTCTCTGTTATGCCATCCGGGATGGCCATACAGAAATCGTTAAGCTCTTGCTGGCTGCTCCTGGAATAGACGTGAATAAGAATGCACCAGGTTGGTACACACCTTTACGCCTCGCCGTCTTATTAAATTATAGAAGAGAGATTATCGACCTTCTGAAAGCGGCGGGTGCTAAGAATTAGACATTAGGCGTCACGCTACCGAGTTAAATTTCAAAGGTACCCGGGTTCGGGTGCCTTTTTTTGCATGAGTTTTCAGCATAGCAGGGGGATTAAATTTACCTCTTTGTACCACTTTTTCACTCATCGCATGTGGTGACCCTTGATGGGATGGAATTTTTCTCGTTGTAAAATCAACATGTTAGAGAAAAAGTTCAAAAAATCTTCAAAAATTTCAAAAAATGAGCTTGACGTTCGGGGTGAGTTCATGTATACTTTGCCCCGCACCCCGTCACGGGGCGGCTCGAAAGGAAAAAGCGAATCACTCGCAGGACCGGCCGGGCAAGGCAATTTTCAATCAAACGGACTTTCCGTAGCACCACGTCGGCGCAGAGATGCGGCTGACACCGGACACAACCTTCCGGGAGGGGTGCTGGAGAGGCAAAAGAGAGGGAAGGAAAAGGTCGTGACGCGTGCCGTGGCTTGTGCGAAGATGGTTTCTGAGGAAACCGGAGCAGAGACACGGTA
>JAZRRO010000027.1:0-9755 GCA_045650805.1 Akkermansia sp. | reverse complement strand
TCTGGGGGTTGTTAGGAGGGGTGCGGGTGGGGGGAGGGGGGCGGGAGCTGCGACCGGCTTGGTGGCCGGTGCCGGCGCGGGCTTGGTGATGGCAGAAGTAGCCTTGGCGGGAGCCGGTGCCGGCGCGGGTGCAGGCTTCGGTGTCACCATGGGGGAGGGGAAGGGATCGGGCTCTGCGTGGGCGGCCGGGGCTGCCCAAGGGGCGGGAGCGGGCTGCGGTGCAGGCAGGGCTGCGGGTGCCGGTGTGGCCGGTGCGGGTGCCGGCGTGGCGACCGGTGCAGGTGTGGCTGCTACCACGCGGCGCGGACTGTACGGCATCTCCGGTACCGGGTGCGGATAGTAGACACAGGAGGAAAGTGCTGCGCTCATCGCAAGCGCGGCCAGGGTAACGGTAGAGCAGGTGTGTGCCTTCATAGCAGAAAGAGGGGATTCAAACTCCTTAGGTAAGGTAAACCTTTTTCTTGTTAAAGTCAACCGCAAAACTCGTCACGAGCGCATATTGTGCGCGCGTGAGGCTGTTCTTTGTTTTTTTGTAACATTTCATTCTGCTGTGTCGGACGCAAAATGTCTGGTATTCTCACCAAAAAAATAGGAATAATGGGTGACGGTTCTTTTTCTTTGTCATTACTTTATAAAAAAATCTAACATGATAACAAAATGCTTGATGTTTCGTCTCGCTGGAGTATAATCGCCCCCGCTTCTTGCTGCAAAAACGAACCCTGGAGCCCCGATAGACGAACGATGAAAAAGACACACCACACACATGATACCGCTGATGTTCATCTTGTAGATTTTACCGGATGGATGCATCGTTTTGTGGTGATGGTCGGGGCCGGGATAAGTATCAGTTTTGCGCAGGAAGAAGCAGCGACATATACGTCAAATAATTGTTATACCCCCCCCGATGAAGAATTTGAACTGAGCGAGGAGACCGGGGTGTCTTT
The DNA here is from genome assembly GCA_045650805.1 of Akkermansia sp. Taxonomy (GTDB): domain Bacteria; phylum Verrucomicrobiota; class Verrucomicrobiia; order Verrucomicrobiales; family Akkermansiaceae; genus Akkermansia. The sequence continues at coordinate 8,811 of JAZRRO010000027.1, read as the reverse complement.
TGTGTTGAACGGGGAAGATGCGGACATACCGAGCGTCTATGCGCTTCGTTCATCCGGTGCAGATATAGCTGCGGCTACGCAGCTCATTTGGTTGGGCAATGCCTCCAATAGCTGGCTTGGTGATGAGGATGATGCCACCTCACCGTGGCAGGATGGCGCAGCGTATGAGGATGGCGACTCCGTATTGTTTGATGATAGCGGCCGTGTTGGTCACGTGATACTGGAGGGCGAGGTGGCGCCGGGACTCATTACCGTCTCAGCCAACAATGTCGGGGAAGATAGTGGTACCGGGGGCTCAGAATTGGAGTATGGCTATGCTTTTACCGGCACAGGCAGTATTACAGACTATACAGACAGCAACGGCAATGTTCATGAAACGGCCATTTACAATGAGGGAACGGCCCTGTTGGTGCTTGATACGGCCAACACGTTTAGCGGGGGCATAACACTGGCAGAGGGCTCATCCCTGTATCTGGCCCGAGCCCAGGCCGCCGGTACGGGGATGATTACGTTGAACAATGACTCAACCTTGTTGGTGAATTACAGATCTACTGACGTTGATTTCCGAACGCCCACACTGACCAACGCCTTGTCTGTAAACGGTAATGTAAAGATTTCACCCGGCATCGGTACCTACGGAGAAGACCGCGTCCCGGCGAATTGGCGCACATTGACGCTATCCGGCGGTGTGTCGGGCTCCGGGGAATTGTCATTATACGGCTATACGTATCTGACCAAACCAACACAGTTTGAGGACCGCGAGATTATCTACAACTATGTGTCCTCCATTGCCATCAATGAGAGAAATGCGGTGGTAGCGCCCGGTACCACACCGGAGCGTTTTACGGGCACCGTGTATCTGAAAAATGAGTTTAATGAACGCTCCGCCGGTAATCACGAAGGCGCTATTGCTGAGAGAAAGTTTTTGGGCGGCGCGATCCAGTTAGTATTGGTGGATGATGTGTTCTCCCAGGCCAATCTGAATCTGACGCGTCATGACCCCAATATCCGAACGGCCGGTCACAATCAATATGGTGGAGCGCGGGGAGACGGCCAGACTTCTGATAATATCCTCTTGTTGAGTGATAGCCCCCGTATCACCATCAAATCGTTGGATGCTGATTTCCGTGGTACCGGCTGGGAATACACCTGGGAAGGTCACAAGCAGAATAACTACAAGCTCAAAACGACATTTGTGAGTGATTATGCCCAGGAGGATGAGCGCTGGCTTGTGCGTGTGGTGACGGATGGTATCACCAATCTTGTGCTGGAGGATAACACCAGCGATACACATGTGTTCTCCGGTTCCATGGGCTATGCTCATTCTTACACCCAGCCTACGCAAGGCTATATTGAGGTTGGGAATCCCGCTCTGGCCGGTGGTGGTTCATTGGGGGTGGAAATGCTCAGCCTGGAAAAACGCGGCTTGTCCACTCAATACATTCACTCTGCGAACTTGGTGAATCTTTCGGTAGTGGAGGGTGTGCTTGGGTTTAACAATCTTTCCGTGAAAGGTACGTTGAACCTGGCCGGAGCTTCTGTACTGCAGCTGGGTGTAACGGGTGTGGGCGCAGCGGGGCAACAATGGGAGACGCTCAGTAATATCACGAATGATGAGTTGATTGTTGAGTCCGGGCGTTTGGAGGTCAGCTCGACCAGACAGCCCGGGCGCGGCACCTTGCCGACGCAAGCCATCGTGGAAGGTGGCCTTCATTTGAATGGCGCGGATTCTTCCATCGCTTTTCATATCAATGGCGTGATGCCGGCAAATCAGAATAATGCGGCCAGCACCTTGCTGCATGTCCGAGACACGCTCACGCTGGCAGAACAAACGGTTATTACCCTCAATTTCAGCAATGTAAACCTTTCTACCCAGTATTACGCCGGTGAACGGTTCTTCCTGGCCTCTGCGAATGCCATTGAGTTGGCAAATGGAGGGAGTACTGAGGCGTTCCAGCAAATGATTGCACTGGGTGGCGGTTATTATGGCTCGGTGTTTATTGAGAACAATTACAATGAATCGGGTAGAGACTATCTGGTCATGTCGGTGGTGGGTGACCCTCGCCGCACGTGGTCCGGCATGATTACCGGTAACTATGTCTGGAAGGATGCCGATGACCCCAAAGCGGTGGATTCCATGTGGAAAGAAAACCGCACGTTCGACAACGGCCAGTTGGTGCTCTTTGGCAATTTGTATCAGCCGGAAACATGGGTTGATGGGTCGGAGAATGAACTGCGCAGTGAGCAGACCGTGTTGGTGACGGGCACGCCACAAAAGGGCAATGTCGTGCAGCTCGGCGAAGAGGGGTTTGCGATAGATGGTGTTAAGGATGCCGCAGCAGGTTATCAGAAAGTAAAGATTGAAGGGGATGTTGCACCGGCTTCTATCGTGATTGGTGCAAACTATACGTTGAATGGTGTTGATACGCCGGATGCCACCAACTATTACTTCTTTGGAGATGGCGGCTCCATCCGCGAACCCGGTAGCGATGAGGTGTACTCTCAGTTCAAGGGTGGCTCTACCAGCCTTCGAAAAATGGGTGCCGGTACGGCGGTCATCGCTACCAACAACAGCTTCATGGGCGGCACGGAACTCGAGGGTGGCCGCATTGTGATGCAACATGAAAACGCGTTGGGTACCGGGGCTGTTCATATAGTCAATGGCGCTATCTTGCAGGCCGATTTTGAATGCAATAAGGCAGATTTTGCTCATTTGCACGCTTTTACCGGCGAACAAATGGAGACAACGGTGGTGCGAAATGCAGTTCGCACATCGGTGTATGTCGACCCGGGAAACCCCGATTATGAATCGCTGGTGGATGCTCGCTTGTCGAATGCTCATGATAAGAAATTGGTGCTCACGTCGCTGTCCGGATCCGATGATACCGTGGTGACATTTTATGGTTATTCGCATGAGAGCGGGCAATACAGCTATGCTGTGTTCAAGGTGCTCAATCCGACGTCCTTCAGCGGGACGGTGAGGATGGATGGCAACATCCATGGCGCAACACAGGCGGATGCCCCCGGGGGAAATGTGCAGATGGAAATCATGACCACTGCTAAGGCCCTGGATGAAGATGGCGGTAACTGGCTTAATACGACGATTGACCTCACCGTCGAGAATGGCACCAATCGTACCGTGTTGGCGCTGGATGCACTGGGAACCTCCGATGCGGACGATACACAAATAGCCCAGGTGAATGCCCTGCATGGTACCGGAAATGGTGGCGCTCGCATCAATTCTTCTGTGCTGAGCATGAGCCGTGAAAAAGCGATTACCCTGCAAATTCTGGGCACAGTGCGTGGTGCTTATGATGGTGTGTTGGGCTTTGGTGATTTCCAGAAAACGGTGGATTACGGGACTCCCACGGATATCGGTATGGTCAAGCACCATTACGGCCGATATGGGGCGGAGGGCGTGCTCAATGTACTCAAAGAGGGTAATGCCATACAATCTGTCAACATCGCCTGGTTGAATGTGGTGGATGTGCAGGGTGGCTATTTTGTGGTGGATGAAGCCTTGGTGGCGCGTTCGCTGAACACGGCGGACGGTACTCACCTGGTGGTGGGTGCTGCCGGTACATCATATTCACATTCACTCGTTGTGGGCAAGGGGGGTATCCTGGCTATAGATAGTGACCCCTCGGTGGATGCGTTGGCCGGCATTGGTGCCGGTATTCCCAAGCATACGGAGGAAGTGGTGACCGATGTAGAAAATGATATCATCGAAATCAGGGATGTGGCGCCTTCTGCCTTTGTATTGCTGACAGACGGGGCCACAATAACCGGGTTTGGTGATTGGAAGACAGACCGCACACGATGGGAGACGCTCAACGGTGTTGAAACGCCGATAGAAGTAGGCATTGACATTGCAACGGGGGCGACTGTCACATTCAACACACACAACTACACCCCCGATGCCTACATCACAGCAGGTAACGATGTGTTCTCCCGCTACAACAGCAGCCATGCCATTCAGTTATTGGGACACATGACCGGTACGAACGTGCACCTCGTGTTCAATAATGAGCTTATCAGTGCTGCTGCGCAGAAGAATGGCGATGCTACGCAAAATCCGGATGGTCTGGGGTACAAGGGGCAGACCGGCGAACAGATGGGGTACGTGTCCATTCGCGATATTCACCAATTCACTGGTGATATTACGGTGAAAGACATGACGGTGCTGCAAGTGCGCGATGCCAATGCCCAGGCTGCTTCTCCCGAATCCACGGCTGATGTGGCTGTGATGGTGCAGGGGAGCAATGCTGCCATTCAGTTTGCGGATACCGCTACCAGTCAGTTCATGAACGAGGTGGTGCTGGATGATGGTGGGCGAGTTCTGCTTGGCGGTGAGTTGAAATCTACTACCAATGGCGTGGAAACCGTCGATATGACGGGCGTGGATGCAGTCGTGTCTCAGCGTGGAGCGTCTCGGGCTGCCCTCTCAGACCTGGTGCTCGAACAGGGGGGCTCTCGTGTGCGCCTGGGCGGTACGGGCTCAGCTGTGGCTGTGGCGGCTGATGCCAGTATCATCGCTACGGGCTCAACAAAGTCGGTAGAGCTGCACGATATGAAGCTCCAGGGTAGTTTGGTGCAGTTGCAGAAGGCATGCTCTTTGGATGTGAGCGATGTTGTGATGATTGATAAAGATTCACTCATTGTCGGCTCTGCCGGTGCGGGGTCGTTGCCTGCCAAGGTGGCCGCCAGTGCCCGGGAGATGGACGCCCTGATGCAGGACCCTGCCGCCGCTTCCGAGCTTGTAAACACCAGCTCGGCCACAACGCTGGAGGTCACGGCTGCGGAGCACCGCACGCTCTATACCACAGCCAACGATATGAGCATCTTGCATGCACGCGTCGACCAGCTTTGGAATGTGAATGTAAGCGGAACCGGGCTCACGCTCGTGTTGGCTGATAATCTCTGGAGCGATGCTTTCAACATGGGGGCTGATTTCCTGGCCATTCAGATCAGTGGGGAGTCCGGCCGTTTCCTGTTTGAGGATTCATTGTCTCCCGCAGGTGATGTGTTGGGAGATGGCTTGAACTTCACGTTGACAGATGCCGCAGGCCGGAATCTTAATTCTCACTGGGTCACGTCTGATTATGTGAGTGCGCAGGTCGGCGAGCACGTGTCCGGGTATGTGCTCTGGGTGCAAGTGCCGGAGCCCGCAACAAGTGTGCTGGGTATGCTGGCTCTTGGCATGCTGGCCTCTCGCAGACGAAGAAAGTAAACGAGCGCATCACCTGCCATCCGTCTCCGGTTGATGGTGACTGGGCCCCAAACTGCCCTTTTTTCGCGGGATAACTCAAATTTGTATTGACTCAAAGGCCTAACAGGCGTAAACTTTTGCTTGCCTGGCTGGGCCTGGTGGCTTGGCGGCTAACTTAATCAAACAATACATCCTTACTATTATGGCTAAATACGCTATTAACGGTTTCGGTCGCATTGGTCGCAACGTGCTTCGCGCCATGTCCCAGACCGAGCTCGAGAAGGTTGTTGCCATCCACGACCTTACCCCCATCGCTACCACCGCTCACCTGCTCAAGTACGACTCCACGCAGGGCAAGTTCAAGGGCACCATCGAAGTTGACGGTGACAACCTTGTTGTGAACGGCCACCCCATCAAGATTGTTGGCGGTATGCTGGGTCCGGATCAGCTCCCCTGGGCTGAGCTGGGTGTTGACGTTGTGCTCGAATCCACCGGTCTCTTCACCGCTCGTGAGAAGGCTGAGGGTCACATCAAGGCTGGCGCTAAGAAGGTTCTCATCTCCGCTCCCGCTAAGAACCCCGACCTGACTTTCTGCATCGGCATCAACGACAGCGAGTACGATGCTGCCAAGCACAACATCGTGTCCAACGCTTCCTGCACCACCAACTGCCTTTCCCCCATGGTGAAGGTCCTCAACGACAAGTGGGGCATCGAAAAGGGCATGATGAGCACCATCCACTCCTACACCAACGACCAGCGCATCCTTGACCTGCCGCACAGCGACCCCCGTCGTATGCGCGCCGCTGCTATCAACATCATCCCCACCACCACTGGCGCTGCCAAGGCTATCGGTGAAGTGATTCCCCAGCTCAAGGGCCTCCTCAACGGTGCTTCCTTCCGCGTACCCACCCCCACCGGGTCTCTGACCCACTTCGTGGCTGTGCTGAAGAGCGACGTGACCGTTGAAGAAGTGAACGCTGCCATGAAGGAAGCTGCTGAAGGTCCCCTTAAGGGCATCCTTGAGTACTCCGAAGAGGATCTCGTTCTCCAGGACATCGTGTCCAACCCCCACTCCTGCATCTTCGACGCCGGCTTCACCTACGTGGTCGGTGGCAACATGGTGAAGGTTTGCGGCTGGTACGACAACGAATGGGGTTACTCCAACCGCGCTGCCGAAGCTATGAAGAAGCTCGGCGATTCCATCGCCTAAGTTCCTTCGGCTTCTGCCGATTAAACTTCTGGGAGCTGGTGCATTCCGCACCAGCTCCTTTCTTTTGCCCTTGCGTGGCCCGAAGGTCAGGGCAACACCTATAAATGGAGATTTGGCGCGCAGAATGCGCGACAATGGATTTCAAATTTTAACATTTCAAATTGCACATTTGGAAAGTTCCCCGCGCCGTAGGCGCGGCAAGCTTTGAGCCCCGCTTGCGGGGCGGTAGATGGTAGCCCCGGGTGCAGCCACGCAGTGGCGGAACCCGGGGTTGAGTGCAAAAATGATGAGGAGTCCGGGCAGCATCGCGACTGCGATGCTGTAGAGGACGGCAGATTGAACGGCGACGGGCGCTAGCCCAGAGCCGATTAGCGTGGATTTATCATATTGGTGATGAATGAACAAAAACGAAAAACACGCTTATTCCACGTTCCTCGCTTCCGCTCCGGGCTAACGCCCTCTGCTATGTTGCTGCCGCCCTCCGCAGTGTCGTAGTCGCGACACCACTACGGGCTCCTATTCATTTTTCTCACCCTACCCGGGGCTTACGCCCCGGGCTATCTTCTGCCGCCCGCAGAGCGGGCTCAAAGCTTGCTGCGGCGCAGCCGCAGGGAACTTCTTCATTGTACATTTTTCATTGTTCATTGTGCATTGCGGGCTGTGCCCGCTAAATCTCCATTTCTGAAAATCATTCATTTCATGATTCATTCTTCTTGCGTTACCGCCTCCCATTCGTGTACAATGCAGAGCATGGAGACACATGAGAAAGAATACCCCACACTCTTTCAACGCAAAGTATGCTGGGCAGCGCTCAGCGGGCTGGCCATGCTGGTCTTGGCGGCGCTGGCCTGTGGTGTCCTGTTCGGTTTGAGCCAGGCCTTCGTGGCGCTGGAAGCCGTGCTGCTGCCCTTTGTGATAGCCGGCATCCTGGCCTACCTGCTCTTCCCGGCCACGCGCTGGATTCAGCAAAAAGTCATCAAGAGCCGCATCGGCGCCGTGCTGCTGGTCATGCTGCTGGCGGGCATTGGTGTCACCGGTCTGGGCTTTGCCATTGTACCGCCGCTGGTAGAGCAAGCGGGTGATCTCGTCTCCAAACGCCACCAAATCCTGGCCAGCTCCATCAAAGCCGGGCAAGACCTACTGGAGCACAACGCCTTTGTGCAGCAAGGCGTGGACATGCTCTACCAAAACACCCAACACGATGCCGATGCCGCCGGCGTTGCCACTGCCGAGCTCGACACCATCCCCGCCAACCCCAGCTACGCCGAAAAAATCACCGCCGTCCTCAACTACAACTCCCACTACATCACCCAGCAAGCCCTCAAGTGGTTCACCGCCGGCCACCGCGCCGTTTCCGGCTTTGCCACCTACCTCATCGGCGCCATCATGGTGCCCGTCTTCCTCTTTTACTTCCTGCTGGAAAGCGAGCGCATTGCCAGCAGCTGGCACGATGTCCTCCCCCTGCGCGCCTCCCGCTTCCGCGATGAAGTCATCGCCACGCTCCAGCAAATCAATGACTACATCATCGCCTTCGTCCGCGGCCAAATGCTCGTCAGCCTCATCGATGGCATCATCCTCGGCATCGCCCTCAAAATCCTGGGCCTCCCCTATGCCTTCACTATCGCCGCCGCGGCTGCCCTCCTGGGCATCATCCCCTACGTCGGTATGATTTCCACCAGCATCCCTGCCCTGCTCATCGCCTGGTTCACCTGGCATGATGTGGGCCATGTCATCGGCGTGGCGGCCATCTTCTTCGGCGTCAGCCAATTCGATGGCTGGGTCATTCAGCCCCGCGTCATCGGCAACCGCGTCGGCATGCACGACCTCACCATCATGTTCTCCGTCCTCTTCTGGAGCTTTGTCCTCGGCGGTGTGGTCGGCGCCCTCCTCGCCGTCCCCCTCACCGCTTCCATCAAAGTCCTCTTCACCCGCTACGTCTGGTCCTCCCTCAATAAAAAAGAAGACCCCGCTGATACTGTGACTCTAACAGCTGATTCTCCACCTGTTTCTGTCCATTCTGCCCCCAAAATGTGATTTTTTTGCCCTTTCGCGCATTTTAGGCTTGATTATCCCCGATAAAGTTGTATGCTCTCCACAGAGAACAAGCTCATGGTGAGCTTGCTCCCTAAACAACCAAAAAACATCATCATTATTATGAAGACCATCGCTATTCTTGCCCTTACCGCCGCCGCTCTCGTTTCCTGCCAGCAGCAGCAGCAGCAGCAGGTGACCCCCGTGCAGCCCGTGGCTCCCGTGGTTGCTCCCGCTAAGTAAGGCGTAAGAGGGGCTCGCAAGAGTCTCTCAGATCAATACGATTCTGGCGCGTCCGGCTCTTGCCGGGCGCGCTTTTCGTTTCCCCTGCCCCCCAAAATTCACTTTTTCTCTCTTTTTT
>JAZRRO010000026.1:0-10768 GCA_045650805.1 Akkermansia sp. | reverse complement strand
ACGTGGTGCTACGGAAAGTCCGTTTGATTGAAAATTGCCTTGCCCGGCCGGTCTTGCGAGTGAATCGCTTTTTCCTTTCGAGCCGCCCCGTGACGGGGTGCGGGGCAAAGTATACATGAACTCACCCCGAACGTCAAGCTCGTTTTTGAAGAATTTTTGAATTTTTTCGCACATTTTTCATAAGATGTTGAAAAATCAATAGAATTTTTCTGCACTTTTTTTTGCATATATAGGGTGCAGCACATGCGGAGAGTGAAAAAGCGTTCAATTTTTGCATGAATTGCTGCAAAGTTGCGATACTAAAACCACCGCAGGAACATTCACTACTGATAACACACTGAAAAACAATAAACAACAAAAGCAACCACTTCCATACTAAAAGCAACATCCCCAGCATTACTCCGGAGAAGAAGCATTCATTCTCACCAATGCTAACCCTTGTGTATCAAATGATACACACTCCATTAAAATCACATTCCAGGTTGCGGCGATATAGACACCGACTTATAAAACCAGGGGCAGTTCAATCAAACAACGTGGGATAGGACTTCATGGCGAGGTCTCTGGAGAGGCCACGGATGGTGTAGCTATCCTCTGCCCGGAGGGCTTCCTCTGCCATGGCGCGGCATTCCTCATAGTTGAGGTGGCGAATGGCAAAACGAATGAGCGGCAGCAAGTGGGTACCCACAGAAAGCTCGCGCACACCCAGCCCCACCAGCAAGGGCACGAGGGTGATATCACCGCCCATTTCACCACAAATACCGGTGGGGATACCGGCGGCAATGGTCTGGCGCATGAGACGCACCACGCCGGGGTGCGTGGGGCGGGACATGCTGGCCACGCGGTAGTTCACACGATCCACCGCAATGGTGTACTGGGTAAGGTCATTGGTGCCGATGGAGAAGAAATCCACATGGCGGGCGAGGACGTCCGCCATCATGGCGGCGCTGGGCACCTCTATCATGATGCCAACGCGCATGTGTTCATCATAGGCAAGGCCGCGTTCGCGCAAATCAGCCCGGCATTCATCCAGCAGGGCGTGCACATCCCGCACCTCGGTGATGCCGGAGACCATGGGGAACATGACGCCTACTTTGCCATGCGCCGATGCTCGCAGGATGGCGCAGAGCTGTTCCCTGAACACCTCCGGGCGGCTGAGGGAGACGCGAATACCACGCCAACCCAGGAAGGGATTATCCTCCTTTTCCTCCAGCACTTCAAAGGGCAATTTATCACCACCGGAATCGAGGGTGCGGAAGATGACTTCATGGGGCGCGCAGCGCTCTACCAGCTCGCGGTAGTGTTCGTATTGCGTCTCTTCATCCGGCAACCCGCCGTTGCCCAGCAGGAAAAACTCTGTGCGGTACAGGCCCACGCCCTCTGCGCCGCTGCGGCTGATAGCGCCGTATTCATGAGCAAACTCCACGTTGGCGGCCAGGCGGATGCGTCTGCCATCCGTTGTTTCGGCCGGCAGGTCCTTCATCTCGATGAGGGCGCTGTAGGCCTTCTCTTTTTCCGCCTGCAATTCGCGGTAGTGTTGCAGCGTTTCCGCGGTGGGGTTGATGATGAGCACGCCGCTGTAACCATCCAGAATGGCGGGGCGACCCACGCGGGATTCCATGACCAGGTGCGGCACCGCCACCACGGCGGGCAAACCGAGGGAGCGCGCAAGAATGGCGGTGTGAGAGACGGCAGAGCCGGCTTCTGTCACAAAGCCCAGCACGGTATTCTGATCCAAATCTGCCGTATCGCTGGGGGTAAGATCATAGGCAGCCAGCACGCAAGGCTCCTCGCAGCAACGCTCTCGGGGAGTAGCGGGCACAGAAGGTGCCATATTTTTGAGCACGCGCTGCAGCACATCTCCAATGTCTACCACACGCGAACGCAGGTAGGGGTCATCCACGTGGCGCATGACCTCCATGAAGTTCTGCACAACCGCATAGTACACAGAATCAATATTCTGCATACGCTTGGGCACTTCCTTGCGCAGCTTATTCAGGATGGTACGGTCGCGCAAGAACAGAAGGTGCGCATCAAAAATGGCCGCCTCATTGGCGCCGGAAAGATGCTCGACACGAGCCTTGAGAGAATGCAGCTCCTCCTCCGTGCGAGCGAGCGCGGCTTCAAAGCGACTCCACTCGGTCTCCAGCTCCGTGGGTAAAATGGTGCGCGTGGCGGGGGCAGAACAGCCCTGAGCCTCAACCCGCAAGACACCGATGGCAATACCGGGGGAAACCGGTTGGCCTTTCAGGCGTCTCTCAAACCCATCTTCTATCTCCATTGTCGCAGGCATGCCCTATTCAAGCTCCGGGCACCGGGGCGTTTACTCAGGCTTCGCCAAACTTGTTGGCAACCAACTCTTCCAAGGCGGCCATCGTCTCGGCCTCATCCTCACCATCGGTGGTGACCTTAATCTGTGCACCACAACCGACAGCCAACATCATCAACCCCATGATGCTCTTGCCATCCACGGATTCATCATCCTTCTCCACCGTCACATCAGCCTGAAAGCGGCTTGCCACTCGCACAAACTGAGCGGCAGGGCGAGCGTGAATACCAAGCTTGTTGAGCACCGTGAGAGTCTTCGTCATCATAGGTCGTATGGGGTAAGTGGATTTAACCTGCATTATACGCTCGGGGCGCCAAAATGCGAGCTTTTTTTTAGGTGAATGAGAGATTTTGCACGCGAAAGGTTATTTTCTGCGGCGCAGGAAGCGCGAAGCGAACATATTCAGCTCCGGTACGCGGAAAATAAAGGCTGCAAAGAGGTAAATACCGCCCGTGAGCACCCCGCCGATGGCCAATGCCCCAAAACGGGCAAAGAAGCTCCAGGAGGTGAAATCATTAAAGAAAAGTTCACGAGTTTGCCAGCAAATGACACCCAGCACCGCACCAGCCCCCAGAATGCGCAGCACACCGGGCACCAACACGCGCCCGGCCATGCCACCCAGCAGGTGGCGCAGGTAGAGGAAATAGAAGAGGAAGTTGAGCGTAGTCACCACAGAGGTGGTGAGCGCCAACCAGGAAGCACCAAAGTGCAGCACATGCACAAAGGTATAGTTAAGGGAAATGGAAAGCACACAGGCCACCAGCGCCAGACCGGCGGGCGCCCATGGCTTCTCCAAAGCCAGGAAAACGGGCTGCAACACCTTCATACCGGCATAGCCCAGCAAGCCCAGCGAATAAGCAGCCAGCACCTGCCCCGTCAGTTCGGAGGCAGCGGCATCAAAACGGCCACGCTGGAAGAAAATGCTCACAATCTCCTCACCCCACAGCCCCAGGAACACCGCGGAGGGCACCGCAAAGAAAGCCACAAAGCGCATGGCCTGAGCCAGATGCTCGGCAATGCCGTTATCTCCCTTGGTCAGAGTCATGCGGGAAACAGAAGGCAGCACCACCATCCCCACAGCCACGCCAAACAGGGCCACAGGCAGCTGCCAGAGGTGGAAGGCCCCGGAAATGGCCGTCACGGCACCGGCCGGCAGGTACAACGCGAAAGAGGTGTTGATGAAGATATTAGTCTGCGTAATACCGGCAGCAATGACGCCGGGAATCATGAGCAGCCATACCTTGCGCACGTTGGCATCAACAAAAGCCAGGCGCCCGGCTTGCCAGGCCAGCCCCAGATTCCAGCCGGGGCGGTAGCCCTTGCGGCGCAGGCAGGGAATCTGCACCCCCAGCTGCGCGGCACCACCCAGCACCACAGCAATGGCAAAGCCATAGAGCGCCTCCGGGCCGAAGTTGGGGTCAATACACCAGCCAATGATGCAACCGGCAATCACCGTGGTGAGGTTGAAAGCCGCACTGGCCAGATTAGGCAAACCAAAGACACCGAACACATTGAGCGCACCCATGCTGAGCGCGGACAACGAAGCCAACAGGATAAAGGGCCACATGATGCGGCACAAATTGGCAGCCAAATCAATAAAATGGCGAGATTCTACCCGCAGCACCGGCATCTCCTGCCCTGCAGGCACGGCATCCGCAGCCAGCGCAACTTTATCCCCCGGCTGCAGCTTCTCAACAGCACTCAGGCGCACCACGCTCTCGGGAGTCAGGGTGGCAGGAAGCTCGGCATTATACGAAAAATGTGCCACAGGAAGCCCATCACCATCAGCACGCAAGCCCGTGAACGTAGCCGCAGCAGGCTCTGCCGGAGCCACAGCGGGCACCGGCTCCACCACCAGGCGAGCCTTGGCAGGATAAAGCTGCTGCATGCAGAGCCCCGCCAGCAACACACCGGCAGCCACAATGCACACCATGAGCGATATCAGCTGAGAAACCACCATGTTGGCCATAGACCAGGCGGCTTGCGGTCCATCGCTCTTCTCCACCTTGCTCATCACGCTGGTGAAACTCTGCGAGAGCGCGCCCTCGGCAAACATATCGCGCAGCATGTTGGGCACGCGGAATGCCGTCAGAAAGGCATCAAGCGCCCCTGTGGCACCAAACAAAGCGGTGTAAACCACCTCGCGCAGCAATCCCGTGAAGCGGCAGCAAAAGATAGCCGCCGTGGCAATCAGGCTCTTTTTGTGCATCGAAGCCATAAAAATCAGCGTTCTTTAGCGGGCAGCGGTTCCTTAATTTTCTTGACGTAGACCTGGGCGCTCTTCCTATCCCCCACCAGCAGACAAGAACGAGCAAACTCACGCACAGCATCTTTGTACAATTTGGCGTCGGCCTCATTCAATTTGGCGCGTTCATCGGCAGACATGCCCTCAATCGCGCGGACAATACCTTGCAACGCGCGCAGCGCCACCACATCCTCTTTAGCTTTGCGGCGCACCAGTGCCAAATTGAGGCGCGCACGCAGGGTCTTGCCATCTGTCAGATCCTGGTGGGTGGCTTCCACCATGGTGAGTGTTTCCTGCACCCACTTGATGGCCGTCTTAAAATCACCCTTCTCGGTGTAATACGCTGAAAGTTCGCGGGCAATCATCGGCAAATCAATAGCGCTGTCCTTACCCACAAGTTTGGGATTTTCCTTGATGCGGTCCCAGCAGCGCATGAGCAGATTCATCTTCTCTGCCCCCTCTGCATGGGTTGCCAGATAGGTGAGACAGCGCAGCTGCTCTGCCTGGTCAGAGTCATTCTCCAGCAGGAAACGGCAATCCTCCAGCATTTCACTCACAGCCCCGCGAGCCTCATTGGCACGGGAGCGAATGCGGCTGAGCTTCACCTGCCATTCCGGCGTCATCTCGCCATAGCCCTCGGCAAAAGCCTCGGCCAGCGACAGGGCCTGGGAGCAGCCCTCGTAATTGCCCAGACGGAAACGGAGCTCGCCCAGCATGAAATAGCACTGCGGCAGGCGGTGTTCCTTGTCCGGATTCTCCAGCATCGAGTCTCGGCAACGCAACAGCTTTGTCTCGACTTCCTTGAGTGCCTGCTGAGAAAGATTGGGGTGGTCGCGCAGCGTGTTGGATACCTCCTCCAGAATCAGGCGGGAAGTCGCCTGGCAAAGCGGCCAGCGGGCCTGCTCCAGGATATTGCGCACCATTTGCAGAACCGGTTCTTTCACCGCGCTCACATCAGCGCGCATCATCTGCAAAGCTGCTGCTTCCGAGGCCAGCACCGGGTCTGTCAGGCGAGCCAGCACAGCCGCGCGGTCCAGCTGGGCAATCGCCTGCACCGCGTCATTGGTCTTGTGCATTTTGAGGCAAGTCTCCGCAGTGCGGCGGATGGAGCGCAGCAAGAGCGCCGTCTGGTCCGGCATCTCAATCACCTTGGCCTGCAACTGCCTGTCCAGGCGCAGCTGCAACTCGTGGTCGCCGTGCTTGAGCGCGGCGGCAGCCAGGCGGTCCAGCCCCTCCACAGGCGCCAGGGATTCCACCTCGGGCAAGATGCGCACCGCTTCTTCCCACAGGCCTTTATCCACCAAGCGGCTCATCAGGAACCAGCGAAACTGGCGCTTGGTCGCCTCGTTGCTGATCCAGCCCAGGCGGGCTTTGGAGTTTTCCGCCAATTCCAGCAACTTGGACTTATCCCCGGAGAGGTCCTGCAGCAAACGAGCCAGATTATCATTGGCTTCCGTATTATCTGCCACCACGATGGTCTCCCCCTTGAAGAAGCGGATGATATCCTCGCCCTTGGCATAAATACCCCACAGAACGAGCGCCGCGACGGTGAGGCCAATGGCCGTCAGCGGGATGGCATGACTGGTCGTTTTGCGATTGGGTCTGTATCGACGTTGCATGGAATGAAAAGAGTTAACAATGAAAAAGGGAATCAGGCCGCGGGCTGAGCAGAGCCGTCCTCCTCCTGCTCCTCGTCAGCGGGGTCATGTGCCCCCTGCTTGCGGCAGCGAGCAAGCTGGGCCTTGGCCTCGTGCATGCGGGCGCGGTCATCGGCAGACAATTCAATGATGTGGTTCCACACCTTGGCGGCGTCATCCCACTTCTTGAGCTGGGTCAGCGCGTAGGCGCGCCCCATCATGGCATACATCTTGTCTGTATTCTCGGCCGTAGCCTCGGGCAACTGGGCAATCGACTTCTCATAAGCATCGGCAGCCGCAGCGGCATCACCGGCCATGTCACAGGCCTGCCCCAGCAACAAGTGCGCGCGCCCCATGGCCGGCACATCACTGGACATGTGCTTCTCGCGCAACTGCACACAGCGGTTCAGGTGCTTCAGCGCGTCCTCGGCTTTGCCCAGGGCAATGCAGCAACGGCCGGCACCCTCCAGCGGTTGAATCAGCAACTCCTCATTCACGGGTTGCTCCACAGCCTGAGAAAAATCTGCAAATGCGGCTTCATAATCGCCGCGAGAGAAATGCACCCAGCCGCGCTGATCGTACAGGCAGAGCCAGAATGCACAATCCTGCTGGATGCGGCCATCGGCAGAGCCCTCTGCACGATACAGGAGCGCTAGGGCCTTATCCTGCTTGCCGCGGTCCTGCTCCAGGCGGGCCAAGTCGCGCAGCGCAACAACAAGGAAAGCGGCATCATTCGGGGAATCACCCAGGCGGCTCACGCCATCGCGCAAAAGGCGCTCAGCAGCCTCGGTCTCGCCCTTCTCCAGCAAGGCCACGCCGTAGCACACGGCAGCGCTGGGAGATGTCGGTGATTTTGTAATATCCACACCGGCAAGAGCTTGGTCAAAGTATTGCATAGCCAGCTCATTCTGGCCATTGGAGCGGCAGATATTGCCCAGATATGCCAGCACATGAGAACGAATCTCCTGCCCGGCAGGCCCCATTTCTTTCATGTCCTGCTGCAGCTGGTTCAGCAGCTCGGCTTCTTTATCGCCGGCAAATGCGGCCAGCAGCTCCACCATCTCGGCATAGACGGCCACATGCGCCGGTACTGCACCCACCGCTTTGTAGCGCTCTGCCGCACCGCGGTAGTATGCCAGCGCGTCTTCTCGCAGACCGGCCTTGCTGGCGGCGCGTGCCACGATCTCCGCACGGCGAGCCCACACTTCGGTCATCGCCACGCGCTCAAACAACTGGCGCAGCAGCGGCAAAGTCTCCTGCACCCGACCACGCTCCAGCATCGTCGAGCCCAGCATCCACTCCGCTTCATCGCGCACACCTTGGTCGCGAATCCAAGCGAGGGTGTCTTCATAATGCATGACGGTGTCGGTGAGCTTTTCATCGCTCATGTAAGCCACCTGCATGAAGTGGTGCAGGTTTTTCACCGCCACGGTGTTAATTTTTTCTTTCACCTCACCGGAGGCTGTGGCATCGGCATAGCCTCGGCCATAGCCTACCCGGTAGGTGGCAAACTCCACAGCGGCCAGCACAGCCAGGCCAAGCCCCACGGCAGCGTACTTCACCCAAGGGCGAATTTCAAATTGTTCTTCTTCCGGCAGGGTTGGTTCTGGCTTGTATTCGGGCTCCATGGTGGGGTGGGTGGGCTCCCCGCAGCGGGGGAGCCTGTCAAACTTAGGCTGTAATTTGGTCGAGGTTGAATGCAGCATGCACCACGCGGGCAGCCTGTTCAATATCAGCGGCTTCCACCGTGGTGGAGATGCGGATTTCCGAGGTGGCAATCATGCCCGTGGCAATGTTGGCATCGGCCAGAGCGCGGAACACGCGGGCTGCCACGCCGGAGTTGGAGCGCATACCCACACCCACAACAGAGAGCTTGGCCAGACCGGCTTCCGTTTCCAGAGCAGCCTTCTCACCCAGCTGGGAAAGCACGGGCTTGAGAGCAGCCTGAGCAGCACCCAGGTCATTCATATTCATGGTGAACGACTGACGAGCCATACCATCGTGTGCGGTGTTGGCCACAATCATATCGATGTTGATCTCAGCCTCGGCAAGGGCCGACAGGATGAGCGAGGTGTATGCCACAGGGGCAGTGATACCAGAGACCGTCACGCGGGCCTGGTTGCGTTCAATAGAGACCCCTCGCACGGAGAGGGATTCCATAGCTCTGTTTTCTTCTTGCACGATGGTACCGGGGTTGTTGTTCATGGAGTTGCGGACCTCGAACACCACGCCGAACTTCTTGGCGAACTCGACGGAGCGGGCCTGCATGACTTTGGAGCCGCTGGAAGCCATTTCCAGCATTTCCTCGTAAGAAAGCACGGGGATTTTGCATGCATCCTTGACCACGCGGGGGTCGCAGGTGTATACGCCATCCACATCAGTATAAATCTGGCACAGGTCAGCGCGCACGGCGGCTGCCATGGCAATGGCCGACAAGTCGGAACCACCACGCCCCAGGGTGTGGATGGAACCATCGCGGGTGACACCCTGGAACCCGGCGCACACCACGATATTACCGGCATTGAGTGCATCCACCACCTTTTGCGGGTCAATGGATTCGATACGGCCACGGGTGTGGCTGCCATAGGTGCAGATACCGGCCTGGGCACCGGTGAAACTCACCGCCTTGTGACCCATATCGGTGATGGCCATCACCAGCAGAGCAATGGATTGCTGCTCACCGGTGGCCATGAGCATATCCAGCTCACGTTCGGGCGGGTTATCCATCATCTGATGAGCCAGACCGATGAGTTTATCGGTCACGCCGCTCATGGCGGAGATAACGGCTACCACCTGGTTGCCCTGCTCTTGTGTCTCGATGAGGCGGCGAGCAACATTGCGAATGCGGTCGATGGTGCCCACGGAGGAGCCACCATATTTCTGTACGATCAGTGCCATTGTTTATCAGGAGTTGAAATCTTCTATGCGGAATACGACAGGGTGGCGGTCAATCGCTTCGTTGGCGGCCAATTCGCGCAACGCATACTTGAGACGCACCCACTTGCAGGCGTGAATCATGAACACCAGGTGATTCCAGCGCACACCGTTCTCATCCACCTCGCACATGGTCGAGGTTGTGCCGGAAATACCGATGTCGTACTTGGCCAGCATGGCAGCGATGGAGGCAATCACGCCGTGCGTATCCTGCACGCGGAAGCGCACGTAATACGGCGTCACTGTTTCGCCCATGGGCAGCACATCCATCTGCTTGGTGTAGGGCTGGAAGCCCGTGTGATAGTCGGAAAGATGGCACTCACGCATGGCCAGCACCACGTCGCCAATCACAGCGCTGGCGGTCGGGTTCTTGCCGGCACCGCGGCCATAGAAAATCGTTTCGCCCACCACGTCGCCCTTCACTGCAATGGCGTTGAACACACCATCCACGCTGGCAAGCAGGTGGTTCTTGGGCACAAAGCTGGGCTGCACACGCAATTCCAGCGAGTCGGTGTCTTCATGCAGCTTGATGACCACCAACAGCTTGATGGTGTAGCCCAACTGCTCGGCAAAGCGAAAATCCACACTCTCCACGCGCTCAATGCCATACACCGCAATCTTATCGGCGCTCAGCGGTGTGCCGTAGGCCAGCATGGCCAGAATCAGCGCCTTGTGGGCTGCATCCCAGCCGTTGATGTCGAAGGAGGGGTCGGCCTCGGCAAAGCCCAGCTTCTGGGCATTTTCAAGGGCTTCGCGCATGGGTTCACCGGTCTTCTGCATCGAGGAGAGGATGTAGTTGCTGGTACCGTTGATGATACCCACAATACTCTCCACCTTATTGCAGATGAGAGAGTTCTGCAAACATTGAACGATGGGAATACCACCACCGCAGGAAGCTTCAAAGTACAGCGGCGTGCCTTTCTCAGCAGAAAGCTGGAACAACTCGCTGCCATACTTGGCCAGCACCGCCTTGTTGCCGGTCACCACAGGCTTACCGGCCAGCAATGCGGCCTTAATCAGCTCGTACGCATCGGTCACGCCACCAATCAATTCAATGATGATGTCAATCTCCGGGTCATTCACCAGCTCACGCCAATCATCGGTCAGCAAGCCTTCGGGCACTTCCACCTCGCGGGGGCGGCTCATATCGCGCACAGCTATGCGCTTCACAGCAAATGAAATCTGCGCACGTGCCTCCAGCAACTTGTAGTTGCGGCACAAGTTCTCATACACACCGGTACCCACCGTACCCATGCCTGCCAAACCCAGCTGTAGCGTTTCACCTATCATACGCGCGGGGCATTATACATTTTAGCCGGCCATAACTCAAGCCTATTTCTTAGGACAGACGCAATTGAAAAACGGAACAGCCAAGCGTGCGTCGTGCGCGGATTTGCACGATGATGCGCTTCCCTGCCCCTATCGATACGGGCCGGAGGCACGCTTGGCTTTCCAAATGGGAATTTTTGAGTTACGAATGACGAGTTACGAAGTCAATTATAATTTGAGCCAAATCTGATTTTTTGTAAAAAATCGATTTTGTAGTTAGGCATTGCCCAAAATTGGGCAATGCAGTAGCAGGACTTGGGAGAGGGGGAAGTGCATTGCCACTTCCCACCTCTC
>JAZRRO010000025.1:0-13422 GCA_045650805.1 Akkermansia sp. | reverse complement strand
CCCCTCTCCCAAGTCCTGCTACTGCATTGCCCAATTTTGGGCAATGCCTAACTACAAAATCGATTTTTTACAAAAAATCAGATTTGGCTCAAATTATAATTGACTTCGTAATTCGTAACTCGTAACTCAAAAATCGCCATTTGTCTTGCAAGTGCGCGGGCTTTGCTGTATGCTGCGGGAAGTAACCGACATTTTTTTACCGCTATGCAGTTAAACGAACAAGTACTTGAGCAAAAAGGCCTGAAGCTGAATCCCGCTCCCCAGCCTGTGGGTTCCTATGTGCAGTGCATCCGCACCGGCAACTACCTGCACCTCTCCGGGGGTATCTCGGTGAATGGTGATGTATCTTATTACGGCAAGCTGGGCAAGGATGTGAGCATCGAGGACGGCCAGAAAGCCGCCGCTGCTGCCATTTTGAACCGCCTGGCTGTCATCAAGGAAGCCCTGGGCGGCAGCTTTGATGCGCTGCGCAAGATTGTGGCCATCAACGGCTTTGTGAACTGCACGCCGGATTTCACCGACCAGGCCAAGGTGCTCAACGGGGCCTCTGACCTGCTGGTGGAGCTCTTCGGGCCGGAAGCTGCCCACTCCCGCTCTGCCGTGGGTGTGGTGAGCCTGCCCCTGGGTGTAGCAGTGGAAATCAACATGATTGTTGAAATCGACCCCGAAGCCATTGCCGACTGAACATGATTCTCTGCTTGCGCGCCCGGCTGTACCGGTGGGGCGCGCAGGCTCTCTCACTCGAAGCACGCCATGGTTATTGTACTGGGAGTTTGCGGCTCCATCGCCGCCTACAAAGCGGCAGATGTGGCCAGCCGCCTGGTGAAGCTTGGGCACGAGGTGCATTGCGTGTGCACCCCCACAGCCCTGCAGTTTGTGACCCCGCTCACGCTCATGACGCTTTCCCGCAACCCGGTGGTGAGCAGCTTTGAGGAGGAAACAGGCACCTGGGTGCCTGTGCATATTGATTTGGCCCAGAAGGCCGATGTGCTGGCCATTGTACCCGCCAGCGCCAATACCATGGCCTGCATGGCACAGGGTTTTGCGCCCAATGCCCTCACCAGCCTGTACCTGGCCTACCGCGGGCCCGTCCTCATCTTCCCCGCCATGAATGGCGCCATGTGGGACCACCCCGCCACCCAGGCCAACGCCGCAACTCTTGCCGCCCGAGCCGGCCACCACATCATCGGCCCGGCAGAGGATGGTATGCTGGCATGTGGCGCCATGGGCAAAGGTCGCCTGGTCGATACAGACTGCATTGTGCAGGCCATCCTGGAGCACGCCGGGGCCTGAATGGCCACCCACCGCGGCCGCTCTTATTCTTCCTTATCGCGCCCGAGCATGGTGCGCGTTTCCTCAATCGTCTTGCGGTAATAGTCGCGGTAATCCATGATGCGCGGCTCCGGGGTGCGGTTGCGGCGGCTTTCAATGTAGCCGGATTCCTGGTCGGTGCGGTACTCACTGGCATCGGTGGAGAAAATGCGCCCGTTGGTATCAGCCACGGCCCCTTCCGAGGCGGAGCGCGTGCTGTGATCCATGAACGCATTGCTGTGGGAGATACCGTGGCTCGCGTTCATGAAATCGGGGCGCAAATCGCGCGAGATAGGGCTTGTTTTGAGCCCTTCATAGCGTTTACCGCCGGTGAAATCCTTTTCAGCCCCGCCAAAGGTGATGGTGCGCAGGGAATCCTGACGCTCCAGCCCGCCAAAGGCGCCGGTGGAGTATTCTTTGTCCCCGCGGCGGGCGGCATCAATTTCTTTCTGGAAGCTGCTGCGCTTGGTGGATGTGGCCTGGGGCACACCATCCTTGGTGCGGGTCTCGGAGAATGAGGCATCGAACTGGGCTTCAAAATGGCTCATGAGGTCCTTTTCCCCACCGGGAGGCTCGTCTTTCACCTCCTGGCCATTCTCATCATACACCGTGCGCACGGTCTGGCATGCCGCCAGCGCCACACACGCCGCAAACAGGCAGAGAGACCTGCGCCCCAGGCGCCAAACTGTCTGTGCCCGGCTCATCATCACAGCGCACGGCCGCTGCGGCAGCCACGGAATAAAAGATACGATTTCACTTGCGCAGAGGGCACCACATCAAAGGCCGTGGCTCCCTCGCCATCTCGAGCCTGCACATCGGCCCCGGCTCCCAGCAGCGCGTCCACAATGGTGCGATCCTGGCTGGAGAAGAGTGGTGTGCGCCCGAGGTTGTTGGTGGCAAACGGGCTCAATCCCGCCGTGAGCAAGCGGCGCACCACCCCCGGGGTGGCGTAGTGCAAGAGGGTGTTGCCCTCAGCATCGGCCACATTGACCTGCGCGCCCGCATCCATGAGCATCTGCACAATGGGCTCGGCATCGGCCAGCGGCATTTTGCCGCTGTGAGCCGCCTTTTGCACGCCCAGTATCGGGCTGGTGCCATCTGCCAGCAGCCCGGCATCCACATGCGCCCCGGCGGTGAGCAGCAAGCGGCACATATCCGCATCCCCGCGCATAGCCGCCATGTACAGCGGGGTCTCGCCCTTGGAATCTGCCAGGGTGGGGTGAGCCCCTGCCTGAAGCAGCAGCTTGGCCTTCTCATCCTGCCCGTTGCGAATGGCAGCGCACAGCGGGGTGACATCTGCCGCGCCACCGCGGGCATTCACATCGGCTCCGCTGCGCACCAGCTCGCGCAGCACCTCCGTCTTGGTGGCCTGCACCAGCGGGTTGCCGGGGTACACCTTGTTGTTGACAATCACGCGGCCATGCACATCGGCACCGGCCTTTACCAGCGCACGCACCATGTCAGCAGAATCGGCCTTGGACAGCAGCGTGGCTCCATAGTGCTTCATCTGGCAATCGCTCACACGCGCCACATCTGCCACCTGCCGCACCTGCGGGGTGGGCACTTCGCGGAATGTATCCGGACACGTGCAGGCAGCCAGCAAACAAGTGGCTACCATCAGTATGCTGCGTTGCGGCTGCGTTTTCATGCTACAAGTGTACTCTCTCGGGGGGCGGCGCGTCAAGCAAAATGCACGATATCACAAGCCAATAATTACGGCGAAGCTCCAGGCGGGGCCTGCCCCCTTATCCGCAGATGAAATCCGTGCCGGGCATGGGCTCTGTGGGTGCGTAGCTGATGGGCAAAGCGCGTGTGCGACCTGTGGAAAACTCCTCGAAACTGGGCAGTCCGGCCAGGCGGGCGCGGCTTTCCAGCTCCTCAATCATGCGCTGCAAGTACAAATCCGTAGCCAGTGCTTCTTCCGGCTCCATGCTTACCTTGGCTGCCACGGAGCGCACCGCGGGCACCAGGCTCTTGCTCACATCCGGCGGCTCGCTGTACTGCAAGGCAAACAAATACAAGGAGAGCTTGAGCACGCTGGCCGTATCCAGCTGAAAACGCCGGCACACCCCCTTGAGCACGCCCTGCATTACCTTGTTGCTGCGCATGCTGCAAGCGCCCACCTTCTGCTCTGCTGCCTCGGGCTCCTGCGGCACCTGGCATGGCTTCAGGCCCGCCGGGTATATCGGTTTAGCCTGCGCGCGGTACTTATCCAGAATCTCGCGGGTGTGATTGGGGTGGAGTCGTAGTTCCTCCAACACCGCATCGCGAAAGAGCTCCGCCTGTTCCCGGGCCAATGCGGCATCGCCGTACTGTTTATCCGAGAAGTAACGAGCCAGGGTCATCCCCTGTCTGCAAATGGCTACCCGCCAGCCCTGAAAGTTCGTGAACTCGTAGGTGAAACGGGTGATGTGGCGCTGATTCATCGCGCCGCCATTGTACTCACATGTGCGCATGGTTTCCATGTCTATTAGTTGAAAACAGCTAACTTTTCCAAAATGAGAAGATAGTATACGGGCACTCGAATCCTTGTTTGCTCTTGTGGCTTCAGGTGTTTTTCTCAACAAAAGGGGCTACAACGATTATCGCAGACTCAATATGCTACGAACGGGTTCTATCATCAAAATGAAGAAGGACGCTGTGTGGGGTGTATTGGTTGTATGCAGATGAAGCTTTCCTCGTCGCGAGTCGCTTCATTCATTCTACGTCCCCTTTTTTGCATTCCTACCATCATTTTTTCATTTTTTTTACAATGTTGGGCGTATAACGCCTAATTGGCCCGGAAAGCCCCCCCAAAAAAAGGCCGCCCTGCCACGGAAAGGTGACAGGGCGGTGTATGCATCATCTGCGGGGGGGGCTTATCAGCCTTGGGGACCCAAGATTTCTTTTGATCGCGCTTGTGCGCGAACTTCCAGCAGTTCTTTTATGCGCTTTTGAGCAGCTGTGCGAAACTCCAGCGAATTCCAGCGTTCCAAGGCCGCCGTCGGCAACATGTACCCGGGACGATTCACAGCTATGCGGTACTGCTCTGCCTTGGCTGCATCCCCCATCTCTTCATTTAAGGTATAAAAACAACCCTCCACCTCCCCCGACATAGACAAAAACTCCAGAGTCACACCATAGCTCAACGCCGCAGGCTGAGGGCCAAAATTGCTATCATACTTTTCTTTCAACCAGGTATTAAAATCGCGTGGTGGGGTGTTCTTCAACACAGCAAAAACTTCTCGAACAGCCGCGATTTCATCCTTATTCAGCGCCATGAACTCAGTTTCTTGGCCATAGTCCAGGCTAATCTTCACGCGCATATCCGCCGCACATGCAGCACATTGCTGAAGCGTTTGCAGGTATTTCTCCCAACCGGTGAGGTATTTCTCATATTCTTGCTGAGCATCAAAATGGCCATTCTTTTCGACCAATGCCGCAATCATCCTCTCCTCTGCTGTTTGCGTGCAGCCCAGCATCAGCCCCGCCATCAACACTACCCCCACCATCAGTATCTTCTTCATGCGGCTGTTATATACAGGTGTGCAAGGCCAGTCAATACTTTATTGAGCGTCTTGCACACAAACAACTCAGTTCCTACCTTTTAATGCAAAAGATAAAACAACAGTCTCACAACGTCCTAATAGCTTTTGCTCCGGCTTTTATTGCCACAAAGGATGCTCATGCCAATGCGCATTAGCGAAACCAAGATAGCGGTACATATCAGGCAAAGGATTCTTGCTATCGCTCACGAAATTCTTAACGCGATTCTTCCAACAACTATGAGGCGCAGCTGTACGAAGCAAAATGTTACAAATGGTCAAGACAGCTGCCGTTTGATAATTATTTTTACATAACCTGCATGTTGTATGCGGAGATGCAGTGGTCCATTCTGCCGATGCATCACTATATTCCCACTCCCACTCAGGAAAACATGGTGCAGGATTTTTCATATAATGAGCACCTTTCATGGTCAACCAATAGCGATTCCATACTCGCCCCTGATGGGCACATGTATTGCGAACATTATTCAGCAGGTTGATACTCGAAATAAATATTTTGGTATCGCTAAAGCCGAAACTACTCGCAATCGATGATACAACCGCATGAGGTAGCCCTCCTGATAACAGCGAGGCTAAATTGCCAAATGTGGTATATTCCACAAATACCCAAACCGGCAAATCAGCCGCTTTATTGATTCCATATACCTGCATGTGATGCTTGGCCGCATCATCATATACTTTATGATAATAAGAATCAACCTTGGAAAGCAGAGCTGCATAATCACTCATTGATTGCTTATTGCCTTTCGAAATCGTGTACGAAGTATTATAACAATTCGTATCTTTTTGAGGCGCCGATACACCCATCGACCTCGCCCAGGTGTGGGCAATCTGCGTACGCAATGCAATTTCAATACGTGAAATGGCATCGAATATCATACCGCGCACCCTCCGATCAAACATATAGAGGCCACGTACTGTTTCCCAATATGTTTTCGTTTTGAAAACGTCTGTCAATTCACCTGTTGGCTGCTTCTTACGATAGGCATACCAATACGCAGACATTCTGTAATAATTAATGAATGCTAAGTCTGCCTCAATGTTGGCAACTAATTCCTCTTGAGAAAGCTCTTCCGCACTGGACATTCCCCTACTGACAAGCAATTCTGCTTGCTGACGAAACGTAAGAAACGGTTTTAATGGAGGAATGAATGACATGAGATGAAAAGTCAACGACCCACCCTGCATAGCAGGGGGGTCGAAGATAAAATCGTGATATTTCCGCCAAGCATTTATGGCGCCCTCACGGGAAATCACCTTGCTGACGTCATTAAACTATAGCCGACCGACAAAGTCAATGAAAATCACAAAGAAGCCATTTTTTCGACACTCTCGCATGTGCGCACCGATACAACACAACGTCACCCCACCTGCCGGGGGCAAGTGGGGTGATTTGTATGAGTGTTTGGAATGATATCAGCGGGGCTTATTCAGCCTCGGGGGTGGGAGCGGGGGTGCTCACATCCTCGCCTTCGGCGGGAGTGGAGTCGGACTCCACATCCACAGCATCGTCGGTAGTGTCATCCTCATCGTCATCGGGGATGACGAGGGTGATTTCCTGGATGGATTCCTTGCCATCGAGGGTGATGAGCTTCACGCCCTGGGCCGTGCGGCCGGTGGTGCGGATGGTGTTCACCTTCATACGGACGGACTGCCCGCCGCTGGTCATAATCATGAGTTCGTCGGCATCCGTCACAGTGGAGGCGGAGACCACGAGGCCGGTCTTGTCCGTGCAGTTCATGGTCTTGATACCAATACCACCGCGGCTCTGCAAGCGGTATGCACCGAACTTGGTGCGCTTGCCGAGACCGTTCTCGGACACCACAAGCAGGGAGTAGGCGGAGCCGGTGGCTTCATCCTCGGCGGGGGCATCACCCTCCGGCAGTTCGGCAGCGGCGGTCTCCTCTGTTTCATCCTCGGCAGCGGCAGGGGTAGCGGTCTCGCCCTCGGGCACCACAGCCATGGCGACCACATAGTCGCCCTCGCGCAGCTTGATACCGCGCACACCGATGGTGTTGCGACCCTGGGTGCGCATATCGCTTTCGTGGAAGCGGATGCTCATACCGTTGTGGGTCACGATGATGACATCCTGCTCGCCGGTGGTGAGCACGGCATTCACCAGGGAGTTACCCTCTTCCAGGTTGATGGCGATGATACCGGCCTTGCGGTAGTTCACGAAGTCATTGAGGGCGGTCTTCTTGACGGTACCGTCCTTGGTGGCGAACACAACATTGCCGGAGCCCTCGGCGAAGGTGATATCCTTGCCGTCCTCGCTCACCTTGCGCTCCAGGCGCAGGATGGCGGCGATACGCTCATCTGCCTGCATATCCAGCAGGTTCTTGATGGAGCGACCCTGTGCGCTGCGGGCGGCCTCGTCGATTTCGTACACGCGCTCCACGTACACACGCCCGGTGTTGGTGAAGAACATGATGTAGTCGTGGTTCTGGGCAGCGAAGGGGTGCTCCACGAAGTCGTTGGCATCCTTCTTGCTCTTGGTGGTAGCAGCCTTGATACCCTTGCCACCGCGGGCCTGCAAGCGGTACTCATCGGAGTTGGTGCGCTTGATGTAGCCGCTGTGGGAGATGGTCACAATCATGGAGTCATTGGGGATGAGGTCCTCAATGGCCATATCACCCTCGAAGGGAATGATGTGGGTCATGCGGGGGGTGGCGTACTTCTCCTTGATGGCGCGCAGCTCATCCTTCACGATGCCGAGCACGCGGCTCTCGTTGGCCAGGATGTCCAGATAGTCCTCGATGAGCTCCAGCAGCTTCTTGTACTCGTCGGAAATCTTATCGTTTTCCAGAGCGGTGAGCTGGTAGAGACGAAGTTCGAGAATGGCGTTCACCTGACGCTCGGTGAACACATACTGGTCGCCCTGCACGGAGGGCTGGCTGTGGATGAGGATGCCAAGGCCCTTGGCAAGCTCCACCGGGAAGCGGAAAGCCATCAGGCGATTGCGGGCGTCCTCGCGATTCTTGGAATCGCGGATGATGCGGATGAACTCATCCAGATTTGCCAGGGCGATGAGGTAGGCCTCCAACACCTCGGCGCGGTCCTCTGCCTTGCGGAGCAGGAACTTCGTGCGGCGCACAACCACCACGCGGCGGTGCCCCACGTAGAAGTTGATGGCGTCCTTCATGGTGAGCACCTTGGGGCGCCCCTCGTGAATGGCCAGCATATTCACCGCAAAGGAGGTATCCAGGCTGGTGAGCTTGTAAAGCTGGTTGATGACCACCTGCGGGCGGGCATCGCGCTTGAGCTCGATTTCGATGTAGTCCGTCAGGTCGCGCATGCCGGCAATGTCGGTGATGACCTTGTCGCGCACGAGCTCGGCAATACGTTCCTGCAACACGGCGCGGTTCACACCGTAGGGCACATCGGAAATGTGGAGGAACTCACGGCCATTTTCGTTGGACACCACCTCGACCTTACCACGCATGCGCACGCTGCCACGGCCGGTGCGGAAGTAGCTGTCGATACCCTTATAGCCCAGCACATAACCACCCGTGGGGAAATCCGGGCCCTTAATGTAGGCACGCAGCGCCTCGCTGGTGATATGGGGATTATCGATGTAGGCACACACGCCATCCACCACTTCACCGAGGTTGTGCGGTGCCATATTCGTGGCCATACCCACGGCGATACCCGTGCCGCCGTTCACCAGCAGGTTCGGGAATGCGGAGGGGAACACCACGGGCTCCGTGAAGTTGTTATCATAGTTCGGCTGGAAATCCACGGTGTCCTTGTCCAGGTCATCCATAAGGGCAAGACCCAGGTGGCTCAGCTTGGCTTCCGTGTATCGGTAGGCAGCAGGCGGGTCACCTTCCGGGGAGCCGAAGTTACCCTGCCCCAGCACCAGCACATCACGCATGTACCAGGGCTGAGCCATGTTCACCAGAGTGCCGTAGGCGGACTGGTCACCGTGCGGGTGGTATTTACCGATGGTATCACCCACGATACGACCGCACTTCACCGTCCCCTTGCTGGGCACCAGGCCCAGTTCATGCATGGCATAAAGCACGCGGCGCTGGGAGGGTTTGAGACCGTCGCGGGCGTCTGGCAGGGCGCGGGAGATAATCACCGACATGGAGTAATCCAGGAAGCTGCGGGAGACCTCCTCTGCCACGTCGACGGGACGAATTCTTGTTTCGCTCATAATCAGAATGAAAGGTTAGGGTTACACGTCGAGGTTGCGGACGTTGAGGGCGTTGTCCTCAATGAAGCGGCGGCGGGGTTCCACCAGGTCGCCCATGAGAATGGTGAACATCTTATCGGCCTGCACGGCGTTGTCATCATCCAGGCGCACGCGGAGCAGCTCGCGCTTCTCCGGGTCCATGGTGGTGGCATACAGGTCCTTGGCATCCATTTCACCCAGACCCTTGAATCGGGTGATACGGACACTGCGGCCGCCGATTTCCAACACCTTGGTCAGAATATCCGGCACATAGGAAATGGGGGTGGCGGTGGTGCTATTGCCTTCGGAGATTTCGTAGGCCGGACTTTCCTCTGCCAGCAGAGTATCCGTGGGCAGGCCCAGTTCCTCCAGGCGGGAAAGCACACGCACAATAGCCTGCACCTCGTGCAGTTCATGCAGCAAAGCTCGGCGGCTGGGGCCTTCACGCACAGGCAGCGGGTTAGCAGCCAGCTCTTCCTCACTCGGCACGCCGAAGAGGAACAAGTCACGATTCTCATCGGAATACGCGGTCAGTTCCTCCATATCGCGGAAATAGAGAACCTCCTCATCATTACCGCAGCGAACCTTCACCAGGTACTGCGGGAAGGCACCATGCTCACGATGGAAACGCAGCAGGTTCTTGAAATCACCGCCATGCTGAGCCACAGCCAGCTCATACTTCTGCAGGTTGATAAGCGTCTCCAGAATACCCATCACGGAATCAGAATCCAGCTCCACACCATCAGCGGTGCGGCGCAGGTGCACATCACCAGCACCCAGGGAGATGAGCTTGCGGTTCAGTGCCACTTCATCCTGCACATACTGCTCCACCTTGCGGTGAACAACACGGTACAGCGGGGGCTGGGCAATGTAGAGATAACCAGCGCGCACCAGCTGGGGCATGTGGCGGCAGAAGAGGGTGAGCAACAGCGTGCAGATGTGGGAGCCGTCCACGTCAGCATCAGCCATCAGAATGATTTTCTGGTAACGCACCTTGCTCAGGTCGAAGGAGCCTTCACCCTCGCCATCACCGATACCAGCACCAATGGCGGTGATGATGTTCTGAATCGTCTCGCTGCCCAGAGCCTTGTCCAGGCGGGCCTTTTCTACGTTGAGAATCTTACCACGCAGCGGCAGAATAGCCTGCGTGCGGCGGTCACGGGCGGTCTTGGCAGAGCCACCTGCAGAGTCACCCTCCACAATGAAAAGCTCCGTCTTCTGCGGATCGCGACAGGAGCAGTCGGCCAGCTTGCCGGGCAGACCACCGCCCACGGTCATCGCGCTCTTGCGCACACTTTCGCGGGCCTTGCGGGCTGCCTCGCGGGCGCGGGAGGCGATAAGGCAGCGGTCAATGATGGTCTTGGCCACCTGGGGATTCTCCTCAAAGTACTCCTTCAGCTCCTCATACACCACGCTGCTCACCACACCTTCGATTTCGGTGTTCACGAGCTTATCCTTCGTCTGGGAGGAGAAGCGGGGGTTGGGCATCTTCACCGAGATGACGGCCACCAAACCTTCGCGCACGTCATCGCCGTTCAGGCTGGGGTCCTTATCCTTGAGCAGGTTGTTGGTCTTGGCGTAGTTGTTGATAGCGCGGGTGAGCGAGCTGCGGAAACCGGAAAGGTGCGTACCGCCGTCGGCATTGAAGATGGAGTTGGCGTAGCACTGAATCTGGTAGCGGTCGCTGTCATTGTACTGCATCACCACGTCCACAATCACATCGTCTTCCATGGTCTTGCCATCGTACTCCACCTCGATGTGGCGCACGCCGCTCATGACGATGGGCTCGGCTGTGATGAGGGTCTTGTTCTCGCCCAGCTGCTTCACGAACTCGCGGATACCATCGGCATAGTAGAAGGTCTCGGTGCGTTCCTGGCCGGTGCGCTCATCCACCAATTCGATGACGAGGCCGGGGTTCAGGAAGGCCAACTCACGCAGGCGGCGGCCCAGCAGGTCAAACTTGAATTCCACCGTGTCGGTGAAGATGGTGGGGTCCGGCAGGAAGGTGATGGAGGTGCCGGTCTGCCCCTCGGGACATGTGCCCACCACGTGCAGTTTCTCCACGGTCTTACCGCGCTCGAAGGTGATGACGTGGCGCTTGCCATCGCGGCGCACCTCGGCCTTGAAGAAATCGGACAGGGCGTTCACACACTTGGCACCCACACCGTGCGGACCGCCGGAGTACTTGTAGGCGCCCTGGCCGAACTTACCACCTGCGTGCAGGTTGGTGAGCACCAGCTCCACGGCGGGCACGCCGAACTTGGGGTGCATATCCACGGGGATACCACGGCCGTTGTCAATCACGGAAATGGTGCCACCCTCGTGAATCTGGATGATAATCTTGGTGCAATAGCCGGCCAGATGCTCGTCGATGGAGTTATCCAGCACTTCAAACACGCAATGATGCAAACCACGTTCGTCCGGGTCACCAATGTACATACCCGGACGCTTACGTACGGCTTCCAAACCCTCCAGCTTATCAATCTGGGCGGCGCCGTACTCCTGCTGTGCTCCGGTCGAAAGCTTTTCAGCATCCTCCGGAGGCGTAATGTTTTCACTCATACGGCGCATACTATACACGCGCGTACGCGCGCGCTTCAATAATAGAGTGTGTCATTTCACCGCTATGCCACAAAAAACCGCCCGACAGGGCGTTCTGCACCCCCCTGCCGCACCCGCCTCCTACGCGCCGAAACAGGGCTTTGAATGAGCTGCGGCACCCAGGGCAAAACCATGAGCAAACAAGCAGCCTGAAAAAACACTTGCAAAAAGGTACAATTTGATATACCCTCGGAGCTGCTCTCGATACACCAACGCAACATGAAACACGTTCACTTTCTCGGAATCTGCGGTACCGCCATGGGCGCAGTTGCCTCTGCCATGGCTCGCAAAGGGTATGTAGTGACCGGCACAGATGCCAACGTCTACCCGCCCATGTCTACCTTCCTGGAGAGCGAGGGCATCCGCATTTTCCAGGGCTACAAGCCTGAAAACCTGCCGGAGGACGCAGATTTGATTGTGATTGGCAACGCCATGAGCCGCGGCAATGCCGAGGTGGAGGCCGTATTGGAGCGCAACTTGCGCTACAAGAGCCTGCCGGAGACGATGAAGGAGTTTTTCCTGTGGGGCAAGCACAACTACGTGGTGACAGGCACCCACGGCAAGACCACCACCACCTCCATGCTCACCTGGCTCATGGAAGCCAATGAGATGAACCCCAGTTTCATGATTGGCGGCATTGCCCGCAACCTGGGCCGCGGCGGTCGCTTCACGGATTCCGACTACTGCGTGCTGGAGGGCGATGAATACGACACCTCCTTCTTCGACAAGCGCTCCAAATTCCTGCACTACCTGCCCGAGGTGGTCATCATCAACAACATTGAGATGGACCACGTGGATATCTACGCCAATGTAGAGGAAATCAAGCTTTCATTCAAGCGCCTGCTGCGCGTCGTGCCCCGCAACGGCATCGTCTTCATCAATGCAGACTGCCCCAACTGCCGCGACGTGCGCGAATACGCCGCACGCGAGCTCCGCATGGTCAAAATGGTCAGCGTGGGCATGGGCGAGGAGGCCGATGTGCGCATCACCGATATTGAACACCACATGGAGGGCTGCAGCTTCACCCTGGAGGGCGAGACTTACAGCATCCCCATGATTGGCGACTTCAACGTGCGCAACGCCGCTATGGCCACCTGCGCTGCGCGCTTTGCCGGGCTCACCCCCGAGCAGATTCGCACCGCTTTCCTCGGCTTCGAGGGCATTGCACGCCGCCAGGAAATCCGTGGCACGGTCAACAGCGTCACCGTGGTGGATGACTTTGCCCACCACCCCACCGCTATCCGCCAGGCCGTGGAAGGCCTGCGCCAGCGCTTCCCCAAGAGCCGCGTGTGGGCCTTGTTCGACCCCCGCAGCAACACCTCCATCACCAACACCTTCCAGCACGAGCTGGCAGATGCCCTCTCCGTGGCGGATTTTGCCGTGTTGCCCCCGGTGGAAAACTACAAGAAGCTCCTGCCCGAAGAGCGCTTGGATTTGCAGCTGCTCTGCGAGGAAATCACCCAGAAGGAAACCCCCTGCTACCTGGGCTCCAGCGTGGATGATATCGTGGCCTACGTGGTGAACCACGTGCACCCCGGCGATGTGCTCCTGGTAATGAGCAACGGCGGCTTCGGCGGCATCCACAACAAGCTCCTCATCGGCCTCGCGCAGTAAAAAGCGCCATTCAGGCACCTCTGAAAAACCATTAATGGCGATTTTTGAGTTACGAGTTACGAATTACGAAGTCAATTATAATTTGAGCCAAATCTGATTTTTTGTAAAAAATCGATTTTGTAGTTAGGCATTGCCCAAAATTGGGCAATGCAGTAGCAGGACTTGGGAGAGGGG
>JAZRRO010000024.1:0-11642 GCA_045650805.1 Akkermansia sp. | reverse complement strand
AAGACCTCTGCCATCACCATCGAGGGCGGTGCTCTGAACACCTCCGGCAAGGTGGCCGCTTATTCGCTGAGAATGGACGATGTGGCTACTGTTACCGCCGGGCAGATGTCCATGAAGGACAACATCCAGCTTAAGGAAAGCTGCACGCTCAATGTTGCCGGTAAGCTGGATGCTTTCTCGATAAAACTGACAGATAGTAAGCTGAATGCGAATGGTAATGTGTCGCTGAAAGGTCATCTGGAGCTGAGCAACTCCCACGTCAAACTCTGGGATGCATCGCCGAAAAATAAGGCTGTTTCCCTCAGCGTCAAGGGTGATGTGAACTTGTTCACAATGGATAACCCGCTCACGCCTGATGTGGAGACCCTTGCTACAAGTCTGACGCTCAGCGGGGCGCTCTCTGCCACAAACCTGACACTCAATGGCGCCATCCTGAACCTGACCGGCAGCAAGCTTCAGACGGTGAAGGTGAAGAACTGCCTGACTCTTTCCGGGACGAATATCATCAATCTGGCATTCAACGTGACAGAGAAGGAGGTAAATAAGAAGCAATTCAAACTCTTCACCTTCAAGTCAAGTAATCTGACCAGTTCCAGCGACTTGTATGCGCTGCTGGGATTGGATGAGTCCTATTGCTCGCTGACCTTGGATAAAAAGCAGACCAGTATCCTGCTGACGGTGACGAATTACGATGCGTGGATGGACTACATCACTCCCGATACGAGTGGACACTTGTTGACCACCTGCGCCGTGGAGGAAGAAGCCGAGCCGGTGGCCGACGAAAGTGCCGCGATGCCGACAATGGAGGCAATCTCTGCCGTAGATGCCGCGCTGGCGAAGGTGAGCGACACGCTGGTGCAGACCACGTGGGGAGCCGCAAAGGCCAGCCGCGCCTTTGTGGGCAGCATTGAATCCCGCGGGCAGAATGCCACCATCCTTTCCGGTGGCCGCGGGGCTGCCTGGGGCGCTGCGCTGGGCTCCAGCAGCCGCGTGAGCTCTCATGGCGGCGCGGCACAGGGGGCTGATTACAACATGAGCGGCGCTGCAGTGGGTGCAGAAATCAGCGCCACGGAGAATCACAACGTGGGCGTGGCCATGGGCTGCACCTGGGGCAAGGTGAGCACCTTCAACGCCTACGCGGCAGATCAGGATACCACACACGTTGCTCTCTACGGCCAGAGCAGCCTCAAGCGGGGCGCCCAGACCGGTCTGATGCTGGACTGGAGCGTTGCCTATGGCCGCAGCGAGAATGCGGCCGACCTGATGGGCGAAAGCTATGACTGGACACAGCATGCCCTGCAGCTGGATGCTCGCCTGAGCTATGCCCGCACGCTGAATGAACGCACCGTGGTGCGCGCCTTTGGCGGCTTGCAGTACCTGCATGTGGATGCAGTCACGCCGACCGCCGGTGTGAAGGCTGATTCGATGGAGAACCTGCGTGTGGAATTGGGCGTGGGTGCCACTTGGATGGCCACCTCCAAGACTGCGCTGAATGGCGAGGTGAGCTTCATCGGCGATATGCTGCGTGATAACCCCGCAGCCGTGGTGGGTGGCACATGCCGCAGCGGGGCGAACCCCGGGCGCGCCGGTGTGAACGTGGGGGTGGGTGCCACGCATCAGCTCAATGAAAGCTGGAGCGTGAATGCAAGCTACAACCTGGAGCTGGTTCCGCGCGCCACCTCGCACAACGCCAGCGTGGGCGCTACCTACCGCTTCTGATGGTGTTTACACCAGCAACAAAAAGCCCCACCTTGTTGCAAGGCGGGGCTTTTTGTTGGGGGTAAATATGTGATGGTTACCTGTTGTTGGCGCTGAGATGCTCCCAAGCGGTTGCAACCTTGCTGTTCTGGCGCACGCCTACGCCGCGTCTGTAGCACTCGGCGAGGAGATATTGGGCTTGTTTATTACCCATGCCTGCGGCAATTTTCAGCATGGCTGTGAGCTCCTCTGCGGTACCGGGACAGCGCCGCTCATTCACAATATTCATGAATTCTGTAAAAGCTGCTTCTTCATGGTTGCGAACGCGAGTCATCAACTGTTGCCACTCATTGGTGGTCAGTTTTGTGTCTTTTGTGGGCTCTTCGGTTGGCTCCTCAGACGCCCAAATGAGATGACCGCAGCAAAGCGGTGCGAGCAAAAGTGTTGCGATGAATGTTTTTTTCATACAGTTTGTGCGGTGTAGGGGTTATTTGGTTTCGTCTCGACGCATGTTGTATTCAATCTCTTGAATCTTGGTTGTTCTGACCAAGGGGCAGATGAGATAGTCCGCTGCTACCATGAGAATTGCAAAGGAGAACCAGCTACCAATCAACAGGATGCCGTAGATAATGTAACTGATGGGGATATAGCGCATCGTTGTCGCAAAGGTTTGTCCGGCTACGCCGAAAGGTGAGGCAAATTGGAGAACTGAAGCGATGGATTCCTCAACAATATCATGGGGAATAAGATCATTTTGCTGCGGCAGTGCGGCTGTGACGGCCTCTGTAACAAAACCGGCAGGGTTTTCTATGAGGTCAGCCGGACCTCCGATGATTGTTCTGAATGGGAATGGCTGCAGTATGGCAGCCGCGCAGGCTTTACGCTCTTTTGCGGAAAGGAGGTCAAGTTGTTTCTCTAAATGCGCTTCGCTGTTGGCAATACTTTCTTGTGTGCGTGCAATCAGTTGTTTCAGCTCTTCTTCCTTTTGCGGAATGAGATTCTTTTCGCGTTGCAGTTTTGCATCTAACGATTCGGGATCCGCAGGGAAGGGTGCTTCCATTGCTCGTTGTACTGTGGCGATGCGTGTGCAGATTTCCCAATTTTTCGTGGTGGACGCGGTCAACCCGCTGAGCAAATCTTTTTGCTGGCGCAGCTCAGACTGGCGTCGCGCCATGATGGAGTGTTCTGATTCCGTGGCGCGAAGCTCGCGATACAAGCCGGCAATCTGTTCATCAATAGCTCTGTTGTGTTCGCGGATTTCATTGATTTCTTCCTGTGAAGGAACATACGTTCTGGTGTATGCAGGCAGCCATGCACTCATGTGCAGGAGACTCTTACGCAGATGGCAACAATCATTTTCCGTTTGGGGGGAGTCTGAACGAAGTTGAGCAGCCATGAGCGGAAGAATATCCGTTGCGTCAAAAATGCTCCCGAGTGATTTTACATCTGTGGTGCCGTATATGTTGTTTTCCGGGCGCGCTGCAAAGCGGGTGGTGGGGATGTCTTTCTTCGTTTTTTCGAGCTCTGAAATGCGATTAGTCAAATCCTGCAATCTTTTTGTTAATTCGTCAACCTTTGCATGAACGGGTGCTTCGTATGATGCGTATGCGTTCATGACTGTATCTTGCACTTTGCTTTGATAGCGCGAGATGTTGTCGCTTTTTGTTCGAATGTCGCTTTGGAGCGTTTCGTAATCCTGCCTGGAGGAAAGCTCGCGGAAGGCCAGTTGCAGGGGAAGAATATCAGAAGCGCTCAGATTTTGCAGCTTTTTCAACTCCTCTTCAGCAATGGTGGCCGCTTCATTGTAGCTTGCAGCTGCACTTTTTACGATGGAAGAATACTTTTGTGTTTCTTCTTTGTGCTGAGCCAGCATGAGAGGGTGTTGTTGCTTTATCGCTTCAAGACGTTGCGGTAGAGTTTGAGTATACTCTTCAAAAGCTTTCTTTGCGTTTTCTATTTCCTGCTCACATTCTTCTTCGTATGCAGCGTGCTTATCTTTGGCTTCACTTTTGGCACTGAACTCGCTGTAGAACTCAGTTATGCCATCACCAAAGGTATAAAACATCCAGGCGAATGATGTCAGGCAGCCGATGAGAAGACCGGCATAGGAGACTGTTCTCCAGGCGCGTACAAAACAGTATGCAGCTGTAAGTTTTTCTGTTTTCATGACTGGAAATGAAAGTTAGCGAATGAGACAATAGAGTAAGAGAACCCCGCAGATGGCGGCCAGTACTAAGGATGCAAGAGTGCAATACCAAGCCGCTTTCAGAGTGAGTCGCTTGATTTTTTTGCGGTTCTCTTCAACGGAGAGATATTGGATAATTTTGTGAAAGAATTGTTTCATGAGAGTATAGTATTAATTTAGCTGAAATCCTGTAAAATGGTAGAGCGAGAAGGTTTCTGGGGCTTGGGGGCCGGAGAGGGAGCCGGAGCGGGCGCAGGTTTGGGTGCTGCTTTGGGGGCCACTTTTTTCTTCTTTTCCTTGTTCATCTTGGAATCCTGCGGTTTCTTGGGAGTCGCAATGATGGGGGTAGGAATGGGCTCCGGGGTGGGTTGAATTACCGGTGCACCGGCTCGGGTAATCGCGATGGCCAGTGTCGAGGTGTTGCGGCCATACAGATAGTGTGAAGCAAAGGCCGCTTTCGGAGCACCTGCCAGTTGCAGGGTACGGACGATGGTAATGCATTTATCGGGATCGGCGTAGTTATCGGCCTTGGTCAGCACGGAGTTGATATTGGCGCCTGCTGCAATCAGAGCTCGGGCATCGTCTACGTTTTCATTCCAGGCTGCGAGGAAAAGGGGCGTGCGCCCCTTGTCATCGCTGTAGTTGACAAAGGCTCCACGGGCGATGAGCATACGTGTGACATCCGGTGCGTTGTCTCGAGCCGACCACATCAGCAGGGGCCAGCCATCGTATACCCAATTGGCACCTGCAAGATTGTACTCCATAAACTGGTAGAGAACCGCTGCATGGTTTTCGCGCGCCACTTTGTGAATGGTGAAGTTATCGGGGCGCTCGCCGGCGCGCAGCAAGATGCGCACAACCTGGTCATGCCCACGGAGACTGGCTGCGTTGATAGGCGTATCATCCAAGTCGCCGGTTTTTTTACCGATGATGCGTTCTGTCAGGGATGCACCGGTGAAGAAGTTGCCGAGGGTGCCAATATCCCATGCCAAGGCAGTGAGGCCGAGAGGAATCTGAACCAGCAGTTTGTACAATGGGTTTTTGGGGACGTTCATGGCGTTTTTTTCGCTCAGACAGGCCCCTTCGTTAGCCAATCGTTGCATGGCAACGGCATCGCCTTCGATAGCGGCGTTGAAGGCTGCAGTTCGGCAGGAGGGAAGGAGTACAGTGCATGTGCACAGTGCGGCTATCAGTAGTTTTTTATGAGAGAGTGACATTATCTTGATGAGTTGAAAGCAATGTGTGAGATAATATACACACAATATACTATCACCTGTTAGGTTTGGCAAGGTAAAAGCCCTGAGCGGTAAAAAGCGTGCTACCTCGGTGAGGTAGCACGCTGCATGAATGGGAAATGGATTCGGGGCTTTACAGGCTGTCGCCGAAGTCCTCGCGGAACTTGGCAGCCAGCTTTTCCTGCCAGTCGCTCAGGGGCTGCAGGCGGCCGAAGAAGAAGCGGAGAACCTCCGGCTCTTCCACCCACTTGAGGCCGCCGATGAGGTGGCGGTTGTCATACAACCACTTCACGCGGTCAGCGCAGTACTTGACCTGAGACAGGGTGAATACACGGCGGGGGCATGCCAGACGCACGAGCTCGAGGTCGGCATAGTGTTCGGTGCCATCGGGGTTGCGCTGTTCGGAGAGGGAGCCGCGTTCCATACCACGGATACCACCGGCGATGTAGAGGGCGGTGGCGAGAGCACCGGCGGGGTACTGCTCGTGGGGAATGTTGGGCAGGAATTCGGAAGCGTTGATGTGAGCGCCAAGACCACCGGCGGGCTTCACCATCGGCACGCCGTATTCGGAGAGTTCCTTGACAAGGTATTCAATGAAGATGGGACCCTGGTTGATGATTTCTTCGTCCAGCGTTTCGAGCAGACCCACGGCCATGGCTTCCATGGCGCGCACTTCCATACCACCGTAGGTGAGGAAGCCTTCGTACAGGGGGATGAAGGCCTTCATCTTGAGGATGAGACTCTCGTTGTTGGAAACGATAGCACCACCACGGGCGAAACCAAGCTTGCGGCTGGAGAAGTAGATGAGGTCCATCTGGTCAGAAATCTTGCGGATGATTTCTGCGATGGTCATGTTCTTGGCGGCTTCCTCGCGGGTCTTGATGAAGTACAGGTTGTCCTGCAGCAGGGAGGCGTCGAGCACGGACATAATGCCGTATTCCTTACAAATGGCTGCCACTTCCAGCATGTTCTCCA
Source organism: Akkermansia sp. (assembly GCA_045650805.1). Classification (GTDB taxonomy): domain Bacteria; phylum Verrucomicrobiota; class Verrucomicrobiia; order Verrucomicrobiales; family Akkermansiaceae; genus Akkermansia. The sequence goes on along the minus strand of JAZRRO010000024.1, from coordinate 5,549 downwards.
TGGAAAGGGGCTGGCCGCCGATGAGGTTGGTGCCGGCTTCGATACGTACGAAAGGAACGTGCTCGGGACCCACTTCCTCAATCAGAGCGCGCAGGCGGGGAATGTCGAAGTTGCCCTTGAAGGGAAGCTCCAGATTGGGATCAAGGCCTTCTGCGGTGATGAGCTCTTCCACGCGGCCGCCCTTGCGGGTGATGTGAGCCTTGGTGGTGGTGAAGTGGAAGTTCATGGGTACCACGTCGCCTTCCTTCACAAAGGTTTCAGCAAGAATGTTTTCGCAAGCGCGACCCTGGTGGGCAGGCAGGAAGTACTTGGTGCCGAACACCTGTTCGATAACGCGGGAGAGACGGTTGAAGGTCTCGGAACCGGCGTAGGAGTCGTCGGCCTGCATGGAGGCTGCCACCTGGTTGTCGCTCATGGCGTTCACACCGGAGTCGGTGAGCATATCCATGAACACATCCTTATTCTGCAGCAGGAAGGTGTTGTTGCCGGCCTCGCGAAGCTTGGCCACGCGTTCCTCTACCGTGGGCAGGAACAATTTCTGCACAACACGTACCTTGTGCATTTCCAAGGGCACCTGGTGCTCTTCTTTGTAGAACTTTACAACGGACATAATCTGATGTGTTTGTGGTGAGATGTGTAGTGTCATTCGGCCACGGCCGAATGAAGATTCAGCTGTGTGAATATAAAGGTTGCCTAGTCTAGGCTATTCACCCCCATCAGTCAACCCTAAACTGTGACACCTATGCGTTTATGCGCGTGTGCCGTACGTTTTTTTTGTGGTAAAAGTGAGGCTGATCGGCCATGTGTCCCATTGGTGGCCTTCTCAAAGACGCTTTCTCTGACGCTGACAACCTGCAGAGCAGAATGCGTCTGCACAGCGCTGCTTTATAACGTGGACAAGGGATGTGCAGAGTACATCAGTTGTTTGGTTTCTTCCCGCGGAGTTTGCGGCTGACGAAGCGAAGTGTTCGAAAAAGACCGTGCCCGTAGTATTTTTGCAATTCTCCCATGATGCGCTGCTTTCGCGTACGCTGAATGGCACCCGGGCCACGCTCAAAAATGCGGGCAAAGAAGTCTTCAAGCTCTCGTTCGCATTTTTCAAACACATGCTCGTCTTGGAGAATGCGCCCGTTAATCATGTTGGCGCGTCGTACCGGATCGTCGGCTAAATCCAACAGGTAGTTAATGAGCTCTTTTTGGTTGCGGAAGTCTCGTGCGTGGACAAATGTATCAGGGTTGAACTCTTTTGCTACATCGACATTTCCCCAGTAAATCGGGATGCTGCCTGAGATGAACGCATCCACAATCTTTTCTGTCTGATAACCGGGGCCACATTCATTCTCATAAGCCATGCTGAAGCAGTGCTTCCTTTGATATTCTCGTTTTGCTTCGAAGCCCGGAGGTAAGATGCCCCCCACATTGTTCATGAACGGACCTGCACAGTTGACTTTCCTGATCTTATTGAGATTTCGAACGAGTGAATTGCGTTCTTTCCCTTTTGCGTTTCGGCAAACAAAAGAACAGAATTCCGTTTGTTTTTCGACCAGTTCCTCCGGGGTGACCATCGGGCGCTCTCCCAGCAGATATCTTCTCAATTCTTCACGTTCGCGGTGAAGTAAGTATGTGTGCCAGTAGGGAAGTCGGTGGCAGCGGTCATCTTCACGGTATTCGTGGGTGAGGCAGTAGTCAAACGTGTTGAGGTCCACTGCATGGTTCTCTCCCGTGTACAGAATTTTCACACCATTGAAACGGAGAATGGAGTCATCAAAGAGATCTCCGATAACGTAATCTGCCTCCATGAATCGTTCTTTAGGAACAATGGTTACAGGAAAACGCTCCTCTAAAAACTTTTGAAAAGAACGAGAAAGGAAAGCTACAGAAATGTCATTCATGCTTCGAGGTGCTTTTTTCTCATACTTTACTCGTGTAAACTTTTAAGTCAAGTATAATTTTATCTTACCCATTTGAGCTCTCGGGTTTTTGTAAACACACCCATTCCTCGTGTGGAGCACTTGTTGGCACCGGCCCAGAAGCAGAATGGCCTTTTCTCTTACCCCCTGAAATGAAAAAAAATCTACATAAAATGCATTTTACACTTGCTTTTACTTTAGAATCATGCTAAAAAATGCTCAGCAAGTTAGTTAAAACAAACAAAAATAGAAAGAAACAAAAAGATGAATACAACAATCAGCAAGATACAGGCACGGGAAGTGTTGGACTCACGCGGGAATCCGACGGTAGAGGCAGAGGTCATTCTGGCAGGCGGCGCGTATGGGCACGCCTCGGTGCCGAGTGGGGCCTCCACCGGTGAGCATGAAGCCTGCGAGCTGCGAGATGGCGACAAGAGCCGCTACCGTGGCAAGGGTGTGTTGAAAGCCGTGGAATATGCCAACACGGAATTGGCCGCGGCCTTGGTGGGGATGGATGCCCGCGAGCAGATTGCGGTGGACAATCGCATGATTGAGGTGGACGGCACACCGAACAAGAGCAGGGTAGGGGCCAATGCTGTGCTGGCCATTTCGCTGGCCACAGCGCGCGCCGCCGCCTGGGCTACAGGGCAGCCTCTTTATCGCTATCTGGGCGGGCCGAATGCGCACATCCTGCCGGTGCCGATGATGAATGTGCTCAATGCAGGGGCTCACTCCGACGCGCCGATTGATTTCCAGGAGTTCATGATCATACCGCGTGGTTTGCCCACTTATCGCGAAGCTCTGCGCTGCGGTGCAGAGGTATTCCATGCGCTGGCTGCTGTGCTGCGCAAGAAAGGACTGAGCACCGCCGTGGGCGATGAAGGCGGCTATGCCCCCAACCTCACGAGTGCGGATGCAGCGCTGGAGGCCATTGTGGATGCCATCACCGATGCCGGCTATGAGCCCGGCAAGGATGTGGCCTTGGCCTTGGATGTGGCAAGTTCCGAGTTTTACGATGAGGAAAGCGGCCTGTACGTCTTCAAAAAGAGCACGGGTGATAAGCTGACAGCCGCTCAGCTCACCTCCTATTATGAAGAGCTGATACAGCGCTACCCCATCATCTCCATCGAAGATGGCTGCGCTGAAAATGACTGGGATGGCTGGAAACACCTCACCGATACCATCGGCAACCGCTGCCAGCTGGTGGGTGATGACCTCTTCGTGACCAACGTGGACTTCCTGCGCAAGGGCATAGAGCGCGGTGTGGCCAACTCCATCCTGGTGAAGCTCAACCAGATTGGCTCGCTGAGCGAGACCTTCGAAGCGGTGCGTCTGGCTACCACCAAGGGGTATACGGCCGTTATCTCCCACCGTAGCGGCGAAACGGAGGATGCCTTCATCGCAGATCTGGCTGTGGCTACCAATGCCGGCCAAATCAAGACAGGCTCCCTCTCCCGTGCGGACCGCATGGCCAAGTACAACCGCCTGCTGCGTATCGAAGAGCAGCTCGGCAGCTCGGCCCGCTACGGCTGCTGAAAGAGCCTCCAGCATCCATAGTCCATACCCCGCCCCGGAACTTACTTCGGGGGCGGTGGTATGTTTTTGTGTATTCTGGCAGATTTTATGCTCGCATCTTTTGGAAAACTCTTTATAATAGCGGCAGCAAGGTATCATCGGCCCTTGGAGCCGATGCCAAGCGTTTTTCCAACACAACATACTCATACAACTATGCAGTACACACACGAAGTCGAACAGATGTGTTGCGTCAAGAAGGGCTGCAATCACGGCCCCGCCCCCATCCCTCAGGAGGGTGCCTGGACGCAATCCACCAAGATTGAGGACATTTCCGGCCTTACCCACGGTGTAGGTTGGTGCGCTCCTCAGCAGGGTGCTTGCAAGCTGACCCTCAACGTGAAGCAGGGTGTCATCCAGGAAGCTCTGGTTGAAACCATCGGCTGCTCGGGCATGACCCACTCCGCCGCTATGGCTTCTGAAATCCTCCCCGGCAAGACTGTGCTCGAGGCTCTCAACACCGACCTCGTGTGCGACGCCATCAACACCGCCATGCGCGAACTCTTCCTCCAGATCGTGTACGGCCGCACCCAGAGCGCCTACTCTGAAGGTGGTCTGCCCATCGGTGCTGGTCTGGAAGACCTGGGCAAGGGGCTCCGCTCTCAGACCGGTACTCTTTACGGTACGCTCGCCAAGGGCGCCCGCTACCTGGAACTGGCTGAAGGTTACATCACCAAGCTCGCTCTGGATGCTGAAGGTGAAATCACCGGTTACCAGTATGTGAAGATGGGCCCGATGATGGAAGTCATCAAGAAGGGCATGGACGCCAACGACGCTCTCAAGAAGCACACCGGCTCCTATGGCCGCTTCGCTGATGCCGCCAAGTACATTGATCCCCGCCACGAGTAAAGAACCCTTAACACAAGAACAAGATTATGCCTCTTTTTGAATCCTACTCCCGTCGTATCGACCAGATCCTTCCGGTTCTGCAGAAGTACGGTATCAACTCCTGCGAGGAAGCCGAGCAGGTCTGCCTTGAAAAGGGTATCGACGTGCGCGAAATCGTTCGCGGTATTCAGAACATTGCCTTTGAAAACGCCGGTTGGGCCTACGTGGTAGGCGCTGCTGTGGCTATCAAGAAGGGTTGCACCAAGGCTGCTGACGCTGCCGAAGCTATCGGCGAAGGTCTGCAGGCTTTCTGCATTCCCGGTTCTGTGGCTGATGACCGCAAGGTAGGCCAGGGTCACGGTGACCTTGCCGCCATGCTTCTGCGCGAGGAGACAGAATGCTTCTGCTTCCTGGCCGGTCACGAATCCTTCGCAGCTGCTGAAGGTGCTATCGGTATCGCTCGCTCCGCCAACAAGGTGCGCCAGAAGCCTCTGCGCGTCATCCTCAACGGCCTTGGCAAGGACGCCGCTTACATCATCTCCCGTATCAACGGCTTCACCTACTGCCAGACCAAGTTCGACTACGCTACCGGTAAGGTAGAAGTGGTGAGCAAGAAGGCTTTCTGCGATGGCGAGCGCGCCAAGGTGAACTGCTATGGCGCTGACGATGTGCGCGAAGGTGTGGCTATCATGTGGCTGGAAGGTGTGGACGTGTTCATCACCGGTAACTCCACCAACCCCACCCGCTTCCAGCACCCCGTTGCCGGTACTTACAAGAAGGAATGCGTCATCGCTGGCAAGAAGTACTTCTCCGTGGCCTCCGGTGGTGGTACGGGTCGTACCCTGCACCCCGACAACATGGCTGCAGGTCCCGCTTCTTACGGCATGACCGACACCCTGGGCCGCATGCACAGCGATGCTCAGTTCGCTGGTTCCTCCTCCGTGCCCGCCCACGTGGAAATGATGGGCCTTATCGGCATGGGCAACAACCCCATGGTGGGTGCTACGGTTTCCGTGGCTGTTGCCATCGAGGAAGCCATGAACAAGTAAACCCCGCCGGGTTTACAAGCGAAAGCTTACCGAATCACCCCGCCTGCCCGGCAGCGCGGGGTGATTTCTATTATGTAGGCATATCGTAAAGACCATATCGCCGGACTTTGGTGCACCGGTGCAGGGCTTTCATCTGTGCGGCATGGGGCAAATTGCCGTTTTAGGCGGCACTGCTGTCAGTTCCTTGCAT
>JAZRRO010000023.1:0-11239 GCA_045650805.1 Akkermansia sp. | reverse complement strand
AGCAGGTACCAGAGCCAGCGCGGCAGCTGAATGAGGGGGGAGGCTTCTGCCTGGGGGATGCAGTTGTAGATATCAGTCATGTCCTCCACAGGGACATCCCCGGCGGGCGGGGGCTCTGCGGCGATGGTGCGCATGCCGCTGCCCACGGCTTCCGTCTCTTTCCAAGGCAGGGGGATGGGGGTGGAGGCGGCGGTTTTGTATTCCTGCGTAGCGGGGTCAAAATAGCTGAAGGTGAACGCGGGGATGCCACCTACCTCTGCCGTGGGGCGCATCAGTTGGTTGAACACGATGCCGATGGTTTCACCCGTGGTGTTGAAAATGGGCTTGCTGGTGGCGGGGATGAGTTTCCAATCGTCTGCATCCTGCGGGGCGGGGCAAGCGAGCTGTTGCAAGTTGCCTGTGCCTTTGACGGTGATTTCCACCTCTACAGCTTCATTCATGGAAAGCTCCTTGGCGGGGCTGGTGGCAGAGATGCTGTATTGGCCCACGGTGTCGGCAAAGTTGGCCGGAGCCCCGGGAGGCAAGGGGAGTGCGCCCACGGTCACAGTCGGCAGCGGCACCTCTTCCTGCGCCGTGGCGAAAAAGCCCTGGGCGCGTACCATCATGATTTTGCTCACCACATCGGAGTTGCCTTCGCGGTAGGGGGTGAACTCCCCTTTGAAATCAGCAGTGCGCCAGTTTTGTCCGCGGGCAAAGGCGGCGGATTCCGGCATGATTTGCCCTTGTACCAGCTCCACCACGCCTTGCACGGCGCGGCTGAAATTACCGGCTTTCACCCCCACTGCATTCAGTTGAGGCGGGTAGGGGGTGCTGCAATCACTGCGCATGAATATCTTGAGATTGGCCTTGACCGGTTGGTTCACGTAGCCATCTGTAATGTCGGTGTACCACAGCGCACCATAGACCACGGGCTCGTTGTACCACTTGATATCGCTAGTGGGGCGCACGGGCAGGGCGGGAATCTTGACGGTCTCCGTTTTGCCGGATTGGTAGGTGACGGTGATGTCCTCCACCTCAATGTTGCCCGCAACATCCGGCTTGATGAGAATGGGCTGCACCTCGACCATGGCGCGGTTCGGATCCAGCGGGTTGGATCCCGCCTTGGGCTGCAAGACCCGCACGGTGGCCGATTTGACACGGGGTTGCTCTGTGATGGTGAATACATCGCTTCCGCTTTGGGTATCAACAAGGTAGAGTAGCACTTGCTCCCCGGGGACGGCCACGCCCGTGGACCACATGGGGATGATTTCTGCGGCCAGTCGACCTCCGCAGGCCAGCGCAAAGGCACATATCAGGGTGAAAAAGTGTTTCATGGCGAGATTAATAGTCTTTCAACACGGGTTGAGTCATTTGAATTTGCGGGATGGGGGAGCCTTCCTCTTCATCCAGATGCATTTGAAGGATACTGGCGGCTCGCTGACGATTTTTTTCTTCATCCGTCAGCTGAGGGGCCTGTTGTGGCTGCTGTTGTTTGGGGGATTGCCCTTGCTTGTTGTCAGGATTCTGCTTGTCCTTCTTGTCCTGTTGGTTGTCGGGATTTTGCTGGTCCTGCTTATCCTGCTGGTTGTCAGGATTCTGCTGGTCCTGCTTATCCTGTTGGTTGTCGGGATTCTGCTGGTCCTGCTTATCCTGTTGGTTGTCGGGATTCTGCTGGTCCTGCTTATCCTGCTGGTTGTCGGGATTCTGCTGGTCCTTTTTATCCTGCTGGTTGTCGGGATTCTGCTGGTCCTTCTTGTCCTGTTGGTTGTCAGGATTCTGCTGGTCTTGCTTATCCTGCTGGTTGTCAGAGTTCTGCTGGTTCTGCTGCTCTTGTTGGTTTTGCTGTTGTTGCTCTTCCAGCCGTTTAATTTCTTCCTCCAGCTTTTTGATGAGTTCCTGCACTTTTTGTTTGTTTTGTGCGGCCTGCGTCATGTCGGGGCAGATGCTCAAGGCATCATCGTATGAGCTCAGATTGCCGTTGAGTTCTGATACGATGGCTTTCAGCTCTTCCGGACCGGGTTGCCCGGGCTGCATGGCGGCGGCGTCATCCTCATCCTCTGCCGGAGAGGGTTGATACAAATCGCGCAGTTTGTTGAAGGTTTGCTCGTTGTTCAGATTGCCCATGGCATAGAGCGAGGCGGCTTGCAGTTGCGGATTATCGCTCAGCAAGGCGCGGGAAAAGGCCTCTTTGGCGGCTTCCGACTTGTGCTCGCTAACCATTTGCAAGCCCTCTTCATAACTGGCAGCGGCATCTCCCGTGTCGGCCGCGGCCTGCGGAGCCAAAAGCATGAGTGAGAGCAGCAGGAACGCTGCAAGCCCACGGTATCGGGGGGCGCGCCACTCGGTGCCCATCAGAATGGAGATAACCAGCAATACTAAAGCCGCGCCGGCGAAGTATTCAAAGATATCATGCGGTACTTTGGCTGCAGAGAACTTCTCCTCGTGGCGGTCCAGCTTGCGCACGGCATCCTTGGCAAAGGCTGCCAAATCCGTGCCGGAAGACATGTCGAAGTAGCTGCCGTTGGTGGCCTCGGCAAACTTTTGCATGGACTCCTCGTTGAGCTTACTGATGACGTGTTTGCCCCGGGCATCTTGCCACAGCCCGTTGGGGCCCTTGGGGTCCGGGATGGCAGCGCCTGTGGTGGTGCCAATGCCTACGGTGATGACCAGTAGCTTCTTTTCCTTGGCTTTCTCTGCAATATCGGTGGAGGTGTCCATCGTGTCCTCACCATCGCTCAGGATGACCAGGGCGTTGGTGCCATTGGGCGCGCTGCGGTGGAAATCCTGCATGGCTTTTTCCAGCAAACGCCCAAAATTGGTACCACCGCTGGCGGTCCATCGGCGGTCAATTTGCTCCAGCGTGCCTCGCAGCGCTTCGTGGTCATAAGTGAGGGGTACAACCAAATCAGCATCCCCGGAAAAGACGATGAGACCAATGCGGTCCGCAGGCAAGGCATCTATCAATTCGTAGGCGGCGGCGCGGGCTTCCTCCAAGCGAGAGGGCTTCACATCATTCGTCTCCATGGAGCGGGAGATGTCCAAGGCAATAATCAGATTGCGCCCCGAGGCGCTGGACTGGGCCTCCGTATACCCCAGAATGGGGCGAGCTGCTGCCAGAATACCACAGCATAATGCCGCCAGCGCCAGCATGGCAGGAATCACACGGCGCCAGATGGGGACGGTGACAACAAGCTCTGACTCGTGAGCAGGGGAGACCAGCGCGCGCCAGGCTTGCCCGACGTGGCGGTGCAGCACAATGCCGGCCAGACCAAGGCAGAACGGTAGAATCAGAAGCCAGAGAATGTGTGGGTAAAGAAAGGACATGGACCGTAAAATCAGGGGGCAGAGCGCGGGCGCAACAGTGAAATCAGCATGCCGAGCAGCATCAGCGCAATGGCTGCGGCAAGCGGATAGGGGAACAACTCATCGTAGCTGACGAAGGTACGGCGGCGGGCATCCGTTTTCTCCAGTTTGTCGATGCTGGCAAAAGCTTTCAACAGGCGTGTGCCGCTGCTGGCGCGGTAGAAACGCCCACCGGTGATGCTGGCTATTTCTTGCAGCGTTTTCTCGTCAAAGGTGTCTACATCTGCGGTGTGGCTGGAGATGCGGTCATCTTTGCCGATGGCGATGGTAAAGATTTTGATGCCCAGGGCGGCTGCTTGTTTTGCCGCGTCGATGGGGGAGATGCTGCCGCGGTTGTTGGCACCGTCCGTCACCAGGATGATAACCTTGGATTTGGTGTCGTGGCGCTCATCCAGGCGGGTGGCGGCAGAGGCAATGGCGGTGCCGATGGCGGTGCCATCTTCCACCATGTAGCCGGGGCGGATGCCGCGCCCGAAAGGATCGCGCGATGCCAGGTAAAACTGCGCAATAATGTGGTTGAGGATGGAATGGTCCAGCGTGAGGGGACTGCAAAGCTTGGCTTTGCCGGCAAAGGCCACGAGACCGATGCGGTCATTGGGGCGCCCGTCGATGAACTCGCTGATAACGTGTTTGGCTGCTGTCAGTCGGTCAACCGCAACATTGCGTTTTCGACCGAACTCATCCTGCGTGGTGAACACCATGTCCTTGGCCACCATGGAGCCGGACAAGTCGCATGCTACCATGATGTCAATACCGCTGACCAGCTGCTCTTCGTGTTTGTGCATCCACTGCGGGCGCGCCAAAGCCACCACAAAGGCCATGGCTGCCAAGGTGAGCAAGAGAGGACCCAGTCGACCTGCCAGATTCGAGGGCTGGCGCAGATAGTCCGCCACAAAGCGAATAGTGGGGTGCGCAATGCTGGCTGTGGCACCTTTGTGCCGCCGCAATACCAGCAGCAGAATGAGGGGGATGAGCCCCCAAAGCCAATGCGGGGCACCGAAGATAAACTCCATATACTCCGGCGTGCCGGCTTCTACCTCCATCGGGGTTGTGGCAAGGGGGAACATCATGGCTTGTTATCGGGTAGAAAGGGCTGCGCGCTGCTTTTGCAGCTCAGCTTCCTTGTGTTGTTCTTCGATGATGCGCAGGAACAAATTGCGCGTTTGGCCGATGAGCGCGCGTGCCAGCGTGGGGTTCTCTTCGGATTCCGGGGTGTATTTGTATTCTGCCAGCGTGTTGAGCAGGGCCTGCGTTTCCAAGCGGCAGGCGGTGGGCAGGCTGGTCAGGGAATCAATACGCTGGGTGAACTCCTCGTGCGTTTCGTACAGGGAGGTATCTTGCGCTTGCCCCTGCAGGAACTCGCGGATGATGAGGGAGAGCCCGATGCTGCATGCTCGCATGCCGGGCAGTTGTTCTTCCAAGGCATCCAGACGGGCATTGCAGACGGACAGCGGACTGGGTGGCGGGGGCAGGGGGCGGTGCTTGCGGCGCCATTGCCACCAGAGCAGCAGGCCCACCACCAGGAGTACGCAGGCTGCAACGCCGGCAGCCATGAGCCAGGGCGAGATGGTGATGAACTGCTCTGCCGGAAGATTGGCTTCCAGCTGCGGAATCTCATCTACAATAGAGGTCTGGGGCATTGTGGGTACCATGGCGTATCAGCGTACGAAAAGCCGGCTGCGGCGGTTGAAAAGTTTGCGAAGCTGCGGGATGAAATCCGTAGCGGTGCGGGTATCCAGCATGTCGATGCCCAGTTGGGTGAATACGCGATCCCATTCCGTCAGGTGAGCCTTCATCGCTTTGGCATGCTGCCCGCGCAGCGCCGTGTCGGAGAGGTTGGCTTGCAGCAAGACGCCGCTTTCAGGGTCGCGGAAGCACACGCGGCCGGCATCCGGCAGCTCCAATTCGGCTTGGTCATGAATGCGCACGGGAATCAACTCGTGGCGGAAATTGAGTTTGCCGATAGCCTGCTTATCGCAGGGGAAGAGGAAATCACTTATCAGGAAGACAATGGCCTGCTTGCGCTGCGTCTGCAACACCATGTTGGCCACGGCTTCCATCGTATCGTCCTGACCGTGCAGCGGGGCAGAGAGAATCTCTCGCACGATGCGCAGGCACTGCTTCATCCCCTTGGCCGGTGGAAGATAAAAGGTAGGGTGGTTGCCAAACAGCAGCAGCCCCACCTTGTCCCCATTTTGCGCGGCGCTGTACGCCAGCACGGCTGCCAGCGTGGCGGCGTATTCCAGCTTGGTGTCGGCAGAATCAGCCCCGGCATAGTGCATGGATGCACTCACATCGACCGCCAGCAGCAGGGCTTGCTCGCGCTCTTCATGAAACTTGCGTACATAGGGAGTGCCGGTGCGGGCCGTCACTTTCCAGTCAATAAAGCGGGGCTCATCCCCGGGCTGGTACTCCCGGAAATCATCAAACTCCAAGCCCTGCCCACGGAAGCCCGAGCGGTATTGCCCGGCAAAGGTGGCGGTGCTCATCTTGCGCGCCTGCAGTTCGATGCGGCGCACTTTCTGCATGATTTGCTGAGCCTTGTCCATGACGCGTCAGTCACTTAATGCTCCATCACGGAACCGGTACCTTGGAAAGAATGCGGTCGATGATGTTGTCGCTGGTCACGTTGGCTGCTTCGGCCTCATAGGACAACAGGATGCGGTGGCGCAGAATGTCATGAGCCAGGTCCTTCACATCCTGCGGGGTGACATAGCCACGCTGCTTGGTGAAGGCCAGAGCCTTGGCGGCCAAAGCGATGTTGATGGTGGCGCGGGGGGATGCACCGGCGCGCACCATGCCCTCCAGACTGCGGTCAACTGCGGCCGGATTGCGGGTGGCGCGTACCAAGTCCACGATGTAGCCCTCGATAGCCGGGTCGATGAAGATGCGATCCATCAGCTGGCGGGATGCTTCGATTTCCTCCACCGTCACCACGGTGCGGGTGGTGGGAGCCCCCGATGTGCTGCTCATCATGGAGAGCACCTTTAACTCTTCATCGCGGTTCGGGTAATCCACCACAACTTTGAAGAGGAAGCGGTCCAGCTGAGCTTCGGGCAGCTGGTAGGTGCCTTCCTGCTCGATGGGGTTCTGTGTGGCAAGCACCAGGAAGGGATTGGGCAGCTTGTAGCTGTGCTCGCCCAGTGTCACCTGGCGTTCCTGCATGGCTTCCAGCAAGGCACTTTGTACCTTGGCCGGAGCGCGGTTAATTTCGTCTGCCAGAATCAAATTAGCGAACACAGGACCCTTCTTGGCGGTGAATTGACGCTCCTCCGGGTTGTAAATCATCGTGCCCAGCAAGTCTGCCGGCAGCAAATCCGGGGTGAACTGAATGCGGGAGAAAGCCGCATGCATGGTGCCGGCCAAGGCTTTCACCGACAAGGTTTTGGCCAGGCCGGGCACGCCTTCCAGAAGTACGTGCCCCTTGCACAGAAGGCTCAGAATCAGCCTGTTAATCAAAGCTTGTTGCCCCACCACCACGCGGGACATTTCCTGCTTGATGGCACTCACCCACGCCGAGCGTTGGGCTATTTCTTCGTTAAAATCCTGTGTATTCATGTCGGTTTTCCTGCTCTAGTCTAGCAAGCTTGGGCTTTTCTTTCAAGAAAGTTCCCTTATCCTGACACACATCGGGGACTTTGCGTTGAAAATCTGTGCTCTGTTGCCATGTTCTGTCTACTTGTTGCCACACTTTTTTGCCACCTTGTCGCACGGGGGCGTGAAAGATGCTTGACGTGGCATAGCAAATCAGGTATGCTCCCAAGCGCTATGGAACAGAATATGATGCCGACCGATTATCACACCCACACTATCTCCGTACTCGTTGAGAACAAGTTTGGCGTGCTTTCCCGAGTGGCCGGTCTTTTCTCCGGGCGTGGTTACAACATCCATTCCCTCAATGTAGCACCGTGTGAGGACCCCCGCTTCTCCCGCATGACCATTGATGTGAATGAACACCGCGAGAAACTTGACCAGGTTATCAAGCAGCTCAGCAAGCTGGTCAACGTGGTGGAAGTAATCGACTTCCGCGCTGTTCCCACCGTCTATCGCGAGATTATCCTCATCCGCGTTAAGTTCAACGACAAGAAGCAGGAAATTCTGGAGCTTTGCAACATCTTCGGCGCTCGCGTGCTCGATGCTACCCGCGAATCTCTCACCATCGAAATCTCCGGTGGCGAGTTCCGCCTTGCTCGCTTCATCAACCTCATGCAGGATTACGATGTGACCATGATTACCCGTTCCGGTAAGATTGCCGTCGTCAAGCCTCGCAGCTGATTTCTCGTCAAACCCTTTCGTAGAATCGACCACCTTGGCCACTTGTGCCGGGTGGTCTTTTCTGTTTATGGGGTGCTTCGCGGTGAATTGTGGCTACATGATTGGAAGCCACGCGGCCTTTTGTTCTTGTGCCGTGATTTTTCCTTGTCAACCGCCAGCAAATGTGGTTGAATGGCTCCCGCAGCCATGCCACAGTGGCGGAATGGTAGACGCAGGAGACTTAAAATCTCCCGCCTATAGCAGGCGTACGGGTTCGAGTCCCGTCTGTGGTATCGGTACAAAGGAGCTATGCTGAGCAAGCGTGGCTCCTTTTGCTTTTTGGGGGGATTTATCCCTGCATTTTGCGCTGGGTGATGCTGCAGGAGCGGGGCTTGCCCCCGCGTTTGCGGGCGCGCGCCAGTTCCAGCTGGCGGGGCGAGGGGGCGCCGTTGAGTCGGTGGTCCAGTTCTTCGCAGAGGGTGCGGCGGGCGAGGTAGCGGTTGATTTCTCGCTCCCGCTCGCAATGGCATTGCACCACAATACCCGTTGGCACATGGGTGAGGCATACCTTGTTGTTCGTCTTGTTGACTTTTTGGCCTCCTTTACCCCCGCCGCGGGTGAATTTTTCTTCCAAATCAGCCTGTTTGATTTCAAGTCTTTCCATGAAAAGCTTGAGTTTTTGCATTTTCTCAGGTGAAACGGGCATGGTGTGTATCGTACCCGCGGGTGGGTGGGAATGCAAGCGCAAAAAAGCATCCCTGCCAAGCGGTGCCTGACAGGGATGCGCTAAAAACGTGTCTTTCCGATTAGAACGTGAAGCCAGCCTGGATGCCAGTGGCACTGGCGTGATCAACGTCACGATAGGCGGGAGTCATGATGAACTGGAAGTAGGGAGCCACGAAGAAGTACTGGTTGAGCTGCACGCGGTACATGCATTCCAGCACTTTTTCATACTTGTTGGTGAGGCGGGTGGTATCCGTCTCTGCGCCGGTGTAGATACCGAAGCCCAGACCCATGTAGTCATTGGGGCGGGAGGGGGTGAGACGCAGGGTGGTACCGGCGGAGAGTTCGCGGGAGCAGCGCTGGTATTCGCTGCTGGCAATGCCTGCGCGGGCATAGACCTTGGCGATGTCATTGAGCTGGTACTCTACGCTGCCGAAGATACCCACGGCATTGTGCTGGTGGTCGCGGCCATCCAGACCGGGGGTATCCTGGCTGCAGAAGAAGGGGGATACACGGAATGTAGCCTTGCTGTCTGCGGTGATGTGGCCGTATTCGCCCACGATGGCATAGCCGTTGGCATGCTTTGCGTTGAAGGGGTTTTGTCCCCAGGGAGTACCCATGCGGGTGAGGGCAACGGTGACCCAGTTGCGGCGGTCCAGCTCTACCTGCAGCACGGCGGCCAGGTTGTTGTAGGGCAGGGGGAGCACACCGGAGCTTTCAAAGTTATCGTTGGTGAAGCGGGCATGGCCGATGCGGTCCATGTAGTTATTGAGCTTAATCATACCGGCGGTCAGGCATGCGCGCTTGTTGGCAAAGAAGTGCTTGACGGAAACTTCCAGCAGCGCCAAATCGTGCGGTCCCAGCACGTCTGTGTGCAGACCGGAGCACATGCCGATACCATTCACGTAGAATGCACCGGAGTTGGCTGAATCATGATCCAGACCCCAGGTGCCGGCCACATCCATGCGCAGCCAGGTGCCGCCATTGATGTCATCCTTGATGAGACGCTGGTTGAGGATAGCGTAGAGAATAGCCAGGTGATTGGTGTTGGTGTAGCCGGGCATGGCGTTGTCCAGCGCCCAGAGACCGTAATCAAGTTCAAAATACCACTGCGTGCCGTATTTTTCGTTGGCATCTTTCTTGAAGGCGGGGGCAGAGTCGCCGGGGGCAAACATGTTGGTGTTGTACACGATGTTGCCGGGGGCGGGGGCGTCATTTGCCTGGGTCATATTGCCGCAAAGACCAAGAAGAATGGCTGCGGAGAGGAGTATTTTTTTCATGGTTGGAGTGTAAGATGAACGCGTTGGGCAGAATTCTATCACAAAAGCGTGTTAGATGGAAGTACAAACTTTGCTGATGAATTGGGAAAATGGCTGAGAGAAAATGAGCGAACCGTGGTGAGAGCTACCCACGAGGGAGAAGCCGAAGTGGCGGGAAAACTCCACACCCTCGGGGGTGATGTTGTCGGTGGCGATGAGACGGCAGCGGTGCAGCACAGGCAGGTAAGGGGCAATGGCGGCTTGCAGCAAGCGGTGTGTCAACCCGGTGCCGCGGTATGCCGGCTCCACGAGAATGCAGCTCAGGAACATGTGCAGCGGTGCATCATCAGCGTGTATGTCTGCCACGGAATCGGCCGTCAGCTCGCTGTCATTGAGCTCGCCGCGCAGCAGTTGCTCGAAGTCTGCTTCAAGGATGGGGAAGAGATTGACGAAGGCCACCACCTGTTCGCCCGCGAGGGCTGCTGTTGTGGTGTAGGTATGCTTTTGATACCAGCGATAGGCTTCTTCTGCCGGGGTGATGAAATCTGCCCCGTAGTATTTCAATTCCAACGCCGCCATCTGCTCGAAGTGAGCATAATCCAAAGCGGTGGCGATGGTGGGCGTAGAAGAATCAATCATAGTCTGCCACGGACACGGCACAGATGGCGTTGAAAAGCTCATCATCCTGGATGTTTTCGAGCACTTCCTCTACCACCATGGTGTCATCAATGGCTACGCTGTCCTGTTGCTCTGCGGTACCCAGCAGGGGGAGCAGAACTGCGCAGAGACAGAGAACGGCAGCGCTGCTGCAAGCCCAAGTCGACACGCGCTTGTACAAGGGGCGGCGATAAGCTTGCATGGCTTCTTCCCGGCGAATAGCAGCCATGATGTTATCTGCAAGATGAGCCGGGGGCAGGGGAGCCTGCGCTTTGCCCAACAATGCATCCAATGCTGCGTCTTCTTTGGTGTATTCTTCTGCCATTTGTAGTGGTAAACCCCGTCGGTTGGCAAAAGTTGCACAACCAACGCATTTTTTTCAGGAAAGGTAGGCGGTGAGGTCTTCCTGATAGAGTTCTGGCTCCAGGAGGAAGGAATCGTGCCCCTTGCTGGATTCGATGCACTTGTAGCGGGCGTTCACCCCATTTTTGAGCATTCTGCGGTGGAAGAGTGAGCAGGCGCGTGGGGAGAAGCAGCAATCTGTGCTGATGGAGAAAATCATGAAGGGGATGTTGTGCTCGGCAAAGCGCTGGAACACGGCATCCAGGTTCTCCTTGCCACAGATGGTGGGCAAATCGAACGAGGCCCACATGTTGATGATGCGGATGTAGGAGTTGGCATCGAAACGCAGGGCAAACTTGGTGCCCTGGTGGAGCATGTAGCTTTCTGTGTTGCGCTCCGGCAGGTACCAGGTGAGCATGCCCTTGCGGTCGGGCGTGCCTCCCTTGCGGGCGCGCTTCTCCAGCCCGCGCTGGTAGACAAAGAACTTGTGGCTGATGATGCGGGCCAGGGCAAGCCCACGGCGGGGCGGGTCGCTGAGCGGGTAGCGCCCGGCGCGGTATTTCTCATCCAGCTCAATGGCGAGAATCTGCTCAAAGGCAGCCAGTTTGTGTTCGATGGGCGGTTGGCAGGAGGCGCCGATGATGATGACGCTGCGCACGCGC
>JAZRRO010000022.1:0-51617 GCA_045650805.1 Akkermansia sp. | reverse complement strand
AGCGTGAAGTGCTACAATGCGCTTCACGCTTTTTTCAATAAAACATCCACATGAAACACCTCAGCGGTGTCTCACATCGCTGCCACCGGCACAAAAAAAGCCCGGCACACCGCCGGGCGATTGCTCAAACATCAATCATCTCCGGATACTTCTCCAGAATGCGGAACAGCTTACGCACCGCACCATCCGGCTGCCTCAGTCCCTGCTCCCAATGGCACACAGTGCGCGTCGCCACCCCTAGCGCCGCAGCAAACTTCGCCTGACTCAAGCCCAGCTCTGCCCGCAGCACCTTGATTTTGTCCGCTGTCTTCTCTCTTGTCTCAGCCTCTTGCATAGTCTTCTTCACTTAATATGAAGCCCACGCGGTGGCACGCGTGGGCTGGGGTGTTTCTTATGCGAAACAACATACTTTTGCACACCCTTTTTATCAGCTCGGGCCCAGTGAGTCAAGCTCGTTTTTCGTGCCACCTCATAAGAGGGAGGCTCAATATATTGTATTGCATAATCATGCACCGCTCATCGCGGCGCGCTTGCTGTACCACGATACAACAGAAACAGCAAACTTTATCTGTAAAAAAAACAGACTTCCATCCTTTTCATTTTTTCTGGCGCCACAGAGCAGTTTTAGCGCGTCCCTCAGTCCCTCTTCCCGCCCCTAACTTGCACCTCGCCATAAGCCCGCGTAGCGAATGGTGAAGATAAAAAGGCGGATTTGGCACTTTAGGCTTGAAATTCGAGGGTAAAAGTAGTTTAATGACGGGGCACCAATGTGGCCTGATGTAGCCCACAAATACGAGCATATGAACACGACAAAGATTTTACAAGTGCCTGATGTAGCAAGTGCTACGATGGATTATCTGAAGAATGATGCCGACGATCACGGCGAGCTGGTGACAGTGAATATGGGTCCGTCCCACCCTGCAACGCACGGTGTGCTTCGCCTGAAGCTCGTAATTGATGGTGAGACGATTGTGTCATGCGACCCCGTCATTGGCTACCTGCACCGCGGCATGGAAAAGATTGCGGAGAACTGCCACTACAACCAATATGTGGCCTACACTGACCGCTTCGACTACCTGGCCCCGATGAGCAACAACATCGCCTACGCCTGCGCCGTTGAAAAGCTGATGGGCTGGGAACTGCCGGAACGAGGCCAGGCTATCCGCGTACTGTGCTGCGAGCTTTCCCGTATCTCCTCCTGCTTCCTGGGCACGGGTGTGTATGCCATGGACACAGGTGCCATGACTGCGTTCCTGTATGCGTTCGAAGAAAAAGAGCGCGTTCACAACCTGTACGAACAGATTTGCGGCGCCCGCTTCACCTCCAGCTACACCCGCATCGGCGGCATGACCCGCGACCTGCCCAAGGGCATTGAGAAGCAGATTCTTGACTTCTGCGACAGCGCCATGCGCACCGTGGATGAAATGGAGAAGTTGCTCTTGCACAACAAGATTTTCATTGACCGACTGGTGGGTGTGGGTGTGATTACCCGCGAGATGGCCCTGCAGTGCGGCATGACCGGTAACAACCTGCGCGCCAGCGGTGTGTGCCGCGACCTGCGCAAGACCAACCCCTATCTGGGCTATGACAAGTACGAGTTCGACGTACCCGTAGCTCAGGAAGGCGACTGCTACGCTCGTTTCCAGGTGCGCATGGAAGAAATCCGCCAGTCCGTACGCATTATCCGCCAGGTGGTAGCCACCATGCCCAAGGGCCCCATCTGCGTGCAGGTGGACAAGGGAGTCCTGCCCAACAAGAAGGACGCCATGATGGGCATCGAAGAACTGATTCGCCAGTTCATGGTGAGCACCCAGTGCGTGAACGCCCCCGTGGGCCAGGTCTTCTTTGCTGCTGAAAACCCGAAGGGTGAGCTTGGCTTCTTCCTGGACTCCAAGGGCGGCGGCATTGCCAACCGTCTGAAGATGCGCAGTCCCTCCTTCTGCTCTCTGTCCATCCTGCCGGAACTGCTGCCGGGCCACCTGGTGAGCGACGTACCCGCCATCCTGGGTTCCTTTGACTTTGTGCAGGGCGAATGCGACCGTTAACATTTAACTGATTACCTTTATCATGTCCGAAAACACCAACGCGATTGATGCCGTCACGGCAGTTCGTCCTTCTCCGGGCGAAAAGTACTTCCCCAAGTTCGAGGTAACCCCCGAATTGGTTGAGAAGGCCAAGGAACTGGTTGCCCTCTACCCCGAAGGCAAGGAACAGTCGGCCATTCTTCCCATCATTCACCACATCCAGGAAGAATTCGGCTACGTATGCCCCGATGCCATGCCCTGGATTGCTGAAATGTGCAAAAGCACGCCCGTGCACGTGGCCGGTATCGTGACCTTCTACCCCGGCATTCATCGCACCTGCCCCGGCAAGTATCACATCCGCATTTGCCGCACCATCGCCTGCGCCATGGCCGGCAGCGAGGAGCTGCTGCCCTACATCTGCAGCAAGATTGGCGTGGACCCCGCCAGCATGACGGACGAAGAGCCCATGGCTGTGAGCCCGGATGGTCTGTGGAGCATTGAAGCTGTGGAATGCCTGGCCAACTGTGGCTTTGGCCCCAACGTGATGATTAACGACACGCTCTACTCCCAGGTGACCCGCCGCAAGGTGGACGAGCTCATCGCCGAATATAAGAAAAAGTAACCCCTACCAGCTGAAATCATGAGCGATATTACCTACAAACCCGGTAAGGAGCCGCATCCCCGCGAAACGCGCCGTATTTTCAGAAACATCGACCGCGAGGGGTATGATCCTTCCATTAAGTGCTACATCAAGGATGGCGGCTACAAGACCCTGAAGAAGGTGCTTGCCATGGAGCCCGCCGCCGTGATTGATGAAGTGAAGAAGAGTGGCCTGCGTGGCCGCGGTGGTGCAGGTTTCCCCACCGGCGTGAAGTGGACATTCATCCCCAAGGGCAACACCAAGCCTGTGTACCTCGTCTGCAACTGCGACGAATCCGAACCCGGCACCTTCAAGGACCGCTTCATCGTGCACCAGGACCCGCACCAGTTGATTGAGGGCATGATTATTGCCTGCTACGCTGTGCAGGCTCACTATGCTGTCATTTACATGCGCGAGGAGTTCCCCGAGGGCGCCCGCATCATGCAGACGGCGCTGGACGAGGCCAAGGCCAAGGGCTACCTGGGCGAAAACATCATGAAATCCGGCTTCGACCTGAAGATTGTGCTGCACCGCGGTGCCGGCGCTTACATCTGCGGTGAAGAAACCGGTCTGATTAACTCTATTGAAGGCGTGCGCCCGTACCCGCGTATTAAACCGCCCTTCTTCCCTGCCGCCATTGGTCTGTATGGCTGCCCCACCATCGTGAACAACGTGGAATCCCTGTGCCAGGTGCGCCAGGTGATGATGATGGGTGGCGAGGCCTACCCTGCCGAAGGCGCTCAGCGCTCCCCCGGCACGCGTATCATCGGCGTATCCGGCGACGTGACGCGCCCGGGCTACTACGAAATCATTTCCGGTTCCATCACCTACGGCGAGCTGCTGTATGATCTGTGCGGTGGTCCCCGCGTGGGCCGCAAGTTCAAGGCCATCATCCCCGGTGGTGCCTCTGCCAAGGTGATGCGCTGTGACGAAGTGCTCAAGGGCCGCAACCCCGATGGCTCTGTGCGCAACATGACCATCTTTGACGTGCCTCTGGACCTGGACAGCATTGCCCAGCACGGCTCCATGAGCGGCTCCGGCGGTGTGATTGTCATGGACGACACCCGCAGCATGCCCAAGATGCTCAACAACCTCAACCGCTTCTTTGCCTGGGAGTCTTGCGGCCAGTGTTCCCCCTGCCGCGAAGGCAACCCCTGGATGCTCAAACTTTCCACCCGCATCTGTAATGGTCAGGGTTCCCCGGAAGATGTCGATCTGCTCAAGGATGTGGCAGACAACATCTGCGGGCGCACCGTCTGCGCCTTTGGCGAGGCATGCTCGTGGCCCACGCAGGCATTCACCACCAAGTTCCGTGATGAATTCCTGGCTCTCACCAAACCCATCAACGCCCTCAAGCCGCACTCCCCCGAGGCTGCTGAGGCCCGCAAATTCCTGACCCGCGAAGACTAAACCTTTTGAAACGCATGAGCAAAAAACCCGCACTACTGCCGAAGGATGAGGCCGCCGCTGAAGGCAAGGTCAATGTCCAGATTAACGGCAAATGGTATCGTTTCCCCAAAGGCACCCGCATTGCCGATGCCTGCAACTCCGTAGGGGTACACGTTCCCTGCTTCTGTTACCACCCCAAGCTCTCCGTGGCAGGTTCCTGCCGCATGTGCTTGGTGGAGCAAGGCATGCCCCCCCGCCTGGCCCCCGGTGCCACTCCCACCTACAATGAGGACGGCTACCAGACCATCCAGTGGATGCCCCGCGCCATCATCGCCTGCGCCAACACGGTGGCAGAAAACATGGGTATCCGCACCGATGGCAAGCTTTGCACCGAGGCACGCCGCGGCGTGCTGGAGTTCCTGCTGACCAACCACCCGCTTGACTGCCCCATCTGCGACCAGGCCGGCGAATGCAAGCTGCAGGAATACACCTCCGACTACGGCAGCGGCACCCACCGCTTCACCGAGTCCAAGACCAAGAAGGGCAAGAACCTTTCCCTGGGTCCGCGTGTGAACATGGACCAGGAGCGCTGCGTGCTTTGCCGCCGATGCATCCGCTTCATGAAGGAAATCGTGGGTGAGGAAGTGCTTGGCGTGGTAGGCCGCGGCACGCACAACGCCGTCACCTGCTATCCCGGCACCCAGCTGGACAGCAACTACTCCATGAATGTGGTTGACCTCTGCCCCGTGGGCGCTCTGACGAGCAAGGATTTCCGCTTCAAGATGCGCGTGTGGTTCCTGAAGAGCACACCGACCATCGACGTGAACTGCGGCACCGGCACCAACATCAACATCTGGACCCGCGAACAGCAGGTATACCGCATCACCCCGCGCCAGAATGATGAAGTGAACAGCTGCTGGATGCCCGACAGCCACCGCCTGAATTACAAGTACATCAACGCACCCGAGCGTATCCTCACCCCCCTGGTGAAGACGGATGCCAAGGCTCCGCAGCGCCCCTCTACCTGGGATGCCACGCTCAACCTCGTGGTCGAGCAGCTGCACAAGTGCGCCCCCGTGGAAGTGGCCATCATCGCCTCTGCCCGCATGACCAACGAAGAACTTTACATGGCACGCGCCCTGGCTCGCCAGCTGGGTGTGACCAAGTTCGACATCGTGCCCCGCAAGGGTGAAAACGATGGCATGCTCATCAGCGAGGACCGCAACCCGAACTCCACCGGTGCCAAGCTCATCCTCAACAAGACGGGCGCAGGCCTCACCAACATCCGCCGCGGCGTGAAGAATGGCAGCATCCGCTCCCTCATCGTGCTGGGTGAAGATGTGACCGAGGAAGCCGGCATCCCCGCCGAAGATTTGGCCGAGCTGGATTATCTCCTCGTGATGGCTCACAGCGAAAGTGCTACCACCAAGGCCGCAGACGTGGTGCTGCCTGGTGTAACCTTCGCTGAAAAGTACGGCACCATGATTAACGTGGCAGGCCGCATTCAGCGCCTGAACAAGGCCATCGAGCCGCTGGGCGAAGCCCGCTCCGAATGGTCCATCATGCGCGAACTCACCGAGCTGCTGGGTTGCGATTGCCCCCGCGTAATTGCCTGCCCCAGCCCGATGATGATTCTGGAAGAAATGGCTCTGGAGTTCGAACCCATGAAGGGTCTCTCCTGGGGCAACATCGGCAACGAAGGCAAGGTCATCCTCGACACCGGCGTTACCATCCCCCTCATCGAACGCGAAAAAGCCAAGAAGTAACCCTAGAAGCCCTGACACAATATGAATACAATCATTCAATGGTGTGACTCCGTGCTGAGCAACGAGATTTGGTTCTACCTGCTCACCACCGTGATCAAGCTGGTACTGATTTTCGCCGTGATTCTGGCGTTCGTGGTGCTTTCCGTTTGGATTGAGCGCCGCGTGGCCGGTTGGATTCAGGACCGCCCCGGTCCCAACCGCGCCGGTATCCCCCTCTTCCTGCTGAAGCGTTTCGGCAGCAAGGAGAAACAGCCCCTCAAGAACGTGCTGCACTTCTTCGGCATCCCTGAAAACAGCTGGATTGCCAACCTCTGCAAGTGGCTGCGTCTGGAGGGTGAAATCCCCACCTTCGGTCTCATGCAGCCCTGTTTGGACGGTGGTAAGCTCTTCCTGAAGCAGGAATTGACCCCCTCCTACGTGCGCAAGGTGTATTTCACCATCGCTCCCATGCTGGTGCTGGGGCCGCCCATGGTGGCAGCTGCTGTGATTCCCTTTGCCTCCACAGTGAGCACCTGCTACGGTGAAATCTCCATGTGCGTGGCCAACCTGGGCATTGGGCCGCTGTGGATTTTCGCCATCTCCGGTCTGTCTGTGTACGGTCTCTCTCTGGCCGGTTGGTCCTCCAACTCCAAGTACCCCTTCCTGGGTGGTCTGCGCGCCTCTGCACAGCTCATTTCCTATGAAGTGGCCATGGGTCTTTCCGTGATTCCCCTGCTCATGATGTTCGGCACGCTGAACCTGCAGGACATCGTGCAGTACCAGGCCGACAACGGCTGGACGCTCCTGCCCTTCTGGGGCGAGGGTCTGTCCCTGCAGCGCTGGGCTCTGTATGCTCCCATCGCCATCAGCTTCATCATCTTCGTGACCTGCGTCTTCGCAGAAGCTAATCGTACTCCCTTCGATATGGCTGAATGTGAAACCGACCTCGTAGGTGGCTACCACACTGAATACTCCTCCATGAAGTTTGCTTCCTTCTTCATGGGTGAATACGCCGCCATGGTCGTTGGCTCGGCCTTGGTTGTGACGCTGTTCTTCGGTGGTTGGTCCATCGGCTTCGGGGCTGACGCCGCCTTGGCTGCCTGGTGCGACTGGGTAGCAGTGCTGTGCCAGTTCCTCATGTTCCTCATCAAGCTTGTAGCTTTCATCTTCTTCTTCGTGTGGGTGCGTTGGACGCTGCCCCGTTTCCGTTGGGACCAGGTGATGAAGCTCGGCTGGCTTGTATTCCTGGAAGTGGCCATTGCCAACATTTTCCTTGCCGCCGCCATTATGTATTTCATCAAGTAAATCAGACATTTTCACACAACCATGTCCTACGTTCCGATTAAACGCCCCAAGTTCTCCCTCCTCGACAAGATTTACGTCGTGGAGCTCGTCAAGGGCTTGATCATCACCTTCAAGCACCTTGCCCTCTCCTTGATGGGCAAGAGCCGCAGCAAAAAAGACTTCAACGGCAAAGGCGTTGGTGCCTGTATGCCCTTCCCCGAACAGCGCTGGGATAGCCGACTCCCCGAGTACTATCGTGGCGCCCCCACGCTGGTGCGCGGTGAAGATGGTCGCGAACGCTGCGTTTCCTGCCAGCTCTGTGAGTTCATCTGCCCGGCTCGCGCCATCAAGGTGACCCCCGGCGCTGTGGCTGAAGGCTCCGGCCTTGAAAAGCAGGAAAAAGCCCCGGCTGAGTTTGAGATTGATATGCTCCGCTGCATCTACTGCGGCATGTGCCAGGAAGTCTGCCCCGAACAGGCCATCTTCCTCTCCAAGGAGTACCTCATCACCCTGACTGATCGCAAGCAGGCCATCCGCAACAAGGCCACCCTCTACAAGCTCGGTGGCACGCGCAAGGGCCTTGTCAACAAGTGGAACCAATACAAATAATTTACAACTATGGACTCCGCCATTTCATCCATTCTCTTCTACGTCTTTGCCGCAGCCGCCGTGCTGTGCGCCTTTGGCGTGGTAGCTTTCCGCAACCCCGTTTCATCCGCCATGAACATGGCGCTCTGCTTCGGGTTCACCGCCGCCGTATACTTCGGCATGGGCGCCCAGTTCCTCGGTATTGTGCAGCTCATCGTATACGCCGGTGCCATTCTGGTGCTCTTCCTCTTCATCATCATGATGCTCGACGTCAAGGCTGAGGAACACGTCCGCAAGAGCTTCCCCATGGCCTGCATCGGTGTGATTATCGCCGGTGTCTTCGCCGGTTTTGTCACCAAGGTGGCCATCAGCCTCCCCGGTGCCACGGAAAGCGGCTGCCCCGTGCTGACGCTCTGCGACAACATCGGCGACCTGGCTCCCGGTGCCACCGAAGAGAAGCCCGCAGAAGAAACCTTGGCTCCCTATGGTGCCGCCATGCCCAAGCTTAACCCCGCCGCAGCTGCCATGGCACTGGGCGCAGATGAAGCCACCGCCGCAGAGGCTACGGCTTTCCCGGACACCAAGCTCATGGGTCAGGCTCTGTTCACCAAGTACAACATTCCTTTCGTCATCCTCAGCTTTGCCCTGTTGGCAGGCACTGTTGGTGCCGTGGCATTGGGCCGCAAGCTCCGCAAAGACTAACCTCATTTCCCGCACACGTATATGACTCCTCTCGCTCATTACCTGATTTTCTCAGGCATCCTGTTCTCCATCGGGTTGGCAGGTGTGATTATCCGCAAGAACATCATCGTGGTCTTCATGTGTCTGGAGATGATGCTCAGCGCAGCCAACATCTCCCTGGTGGCCTTCTCCCGCGCTCAGGGCGTGAACGGCGTGCCCGTGTATGATGCACAGGTGCTTGCCCTCTTCATCGTAGCCATCGCCGCAGCTGAAGTCGCCATCGGCCTCGCTCTCATCGTGGCCATGTTCCGCGCCCGCAAGTCTGTGGAAAGCACCACACTCAACACCCTTAAAGACTAACTTCCGACCCAACCATGATTCAGAATCTTCCCTGGTTATTCCTTCTGCTGCCCCTGGTCGTGGCGGCTATTGACTGGTTGTGCTTCAGCAAGTGCCCCCGCACTGCCGCAACCCTTTCCACCCTCTCTGCCGTGGCGACCTTCGCTCTTTGCGTGGCCTACCTCAACGGCTGGCAGACCGGCACGCCTGATGTTTACACCTGGCTGCCCACTGCAACGGAGGGTATGATTTCCCTCTCCATGGGTCTGGTGACAGATGCCCTGGCGATGCGCATGATGCTCGTCGTCACCGGCATCGGCACCTTGGTACATATTTTCTCCCTGGGTTACATGAAGGGAGATGCCTCCAACCTGAGCCGCTACTTTGCCGGGCTGAGCATCTTCATGTTCAGCATGAGCACCATCGTTCTGGCGGACAACCTGGCCATGACCTTCATCGGCTGGGAAATGGTGGGCTTCTCCTCCTACCTGCTCATTGGCCACTGGTTCAACAAGGCCAGCGCTGCTGATGCTGCCAAGAAGGCCTTCATCACCAACCGCGTGGGCGACTTCGGCTTCATCATCGGCATTCTGCTGACGCTGGCCGTCTTCGGCACCATCTCCTTCGCTGAAATGGGCGGCAAGGCTGCCGGCATTGCTCCGGCTGTGCTCACCGTCACCATCATCTGCCTCTTCTGCGGTGCTGTTGGTAAATCCGCTCAGTTCCCCCTGCACGTGTGGCTGCCCGACGCCATGGAAGGCCCCACGCCCGTATCCGCCCTCATCCACGCCGCCACCATGGTGGCCGCCGGTGTGTACATGCTGGTGCGCTTGCAGGTGAGCATGGGCGCTGAAGCCTTCACCGAGACGGCATGCATCACCATCGCCTCCGTGGGTGCCATCACCGCTGTGCTGGCAGCACTCATGGCTTTGCAGCAGGACGACATCAAGCGTGTGCTGGCCTACTCCACCCTGTCCCAGCTGGGCTACATGGTCATGGCTGTGGGTCTGATGGCCGGTGAAGCCGCCATGTTCCACCTGTACACCCACGCCTGGTTCAAGGCTCTGCTCTTCCTGGGTGCCGGTGCCATCATCATCTGCTGCCACCACGAGCAGGACATCTGGAAGATGGGTGGCCTGGCCAAGCGCATGCCGCTGACCATACTCTGTTTCCTCATGGGTACCTTCGCCCTCATCGCCATCCCCGGCTTCTCCGGTTTCTTCTCCAAGGAAGCCATCCTGCACGCAGCTCTTGAGACTTGCCCCGTCTTCTTCTGGGTGGGTGCCGGTGTTGCTGCACTGACCACCTTCTACATGACCCGCCTTTGCCTGGTGGCCTTCTGTGGCCAGGCTCGCGCCCATGGTGCCGCCGAAGCCAAGGAAGCCGGTCCCACCATGCTGCTGCCCCTGCTGGCACTGGCTGTCATGGCCATCATCTCTGGTTACGGCTTTGTCGCCGACAACCTGGTGCCCTTCACCGGTTTTGAGGCTCACGGCTTTGAACTGGGTATGCCCTTCTACGTGAGCATGGGCTCCCTGGCTCTGGGCCTTATCGCGGCCTTCCTCGTGTATGGCTGCGGCAAGCGCACCACCGACCCGCTGGCCGGCAACTGCCTCTCCAACGCCCTGCGCAAGCGCCTCTTCATTGATTCCATCTATGACAAGGGCCTCGTGGGCGGCATTCAGGAATATGGTTCTCAGATTATCGAGTTTGCAGATGCAGCTCTCATCCGCGGCGTGATTGTGCAGGGCTTTGCCTGGCTCACCGCCAAGTTCGGCATGCTGCTCAGCTGGATTCAGAATGGATCCCTGCGTGCCTACGCACTCGTGGCTGGCATCGGCATCATCATTATCATGTTCATCCTTGCCTTCACCATTCCCACCATCTAACCCTTTTTCACAACCATGCTAATCTGGCTCATTCTAATCCCCGTGATTGCAGCGGCCCTCATCGGCCTGCTGCGCACCCCCGGTCGCGCCACGGCTCTCATCAGCGCCACGCTTACCCTCATTCTGGGTGTATGGGCGGTTCTTGCCGCTACCTACTGCCCCGAGTGCAGCAACAGCGCCTGCTGGTCTGCCTTTGGTGGTTCTACCCTGCAATTCCGTCTGGACTTGCCGCTCTCCCGCATCATGGTGTTGCTCTCCGTCATCGTGACCTTTGCGGCCATCCTTGGTCTCAAGGCTCCCGATAAGGATGCTGAGCGCAGCTGGAGCATCTCCTCCCTGCTGCTCTCCGCCGGTGCTATCGGCGCCTTCATGTCCGACAACATCATCTCCTTCTACGCCTTCCACGAACTGGCACTCATCCCCACCTTCGTGATGATTGGCTTCTACGGCCGCGGCGACCGCCGCACCATCGGCTGGACCGCCACCGTTTACCTGGGTCTGGCTTCTATGGTGTTGCTTGCCGGTCTGCTGTTGCTCTGCGCTGAGACCAGCGCCTGGAGCTTCACCGACATGGCAGCCAACGTGGCACAGGGCATCCTGCCCTCCCCCGGCTCCACCTGCCTCATTGCAGCACTTCTGTTGATTGGTTTCGGCACGCTGGTGTCTCTGTTCCCCTTCCACTCCTGGGCAGCCCCGGCCTACGCCAGCGCTCCCACCCCCATTGCCATGCTGCATGCGGGTGTGCTCAAGAAGTTTGGTCTGTACGGTCTGTTCACCCTGGCCTACGTGTTTGGCCCGGCTTGCACCGAGCTCTTCGGCTGCTGGAACAACGTGCTGCTCGTACTGCTCTTGGGCAACGTACTCTGGGTGGGCTACGTGACCGTCTCCCAGACGCGCCTGGACAACATGCTGGGTAACTCCTCCGTGATGCACATGGGCTACCTCTTCCTGGCCTTTGCCGCCTACGTGGCTTCCGGTGCCAACAATGAGCTTGCATTCAAGGGCGCTTCCCTGCTCATGCTGGCTCATGGTCTGACCATCGCCATGCTCTTCCTGCTCTGCGGTCAGATTGAAAGCCAGACCCGCACGCTGGAGCTCGATTCCATGGGTGGTCTTGCCACCAAGCTTCCCGCTCTGGGATTCCTCTTCGGCCTGGCCGGCATGGCCTCCATCGGTCTGCCCCTGCTGGCTAACTTCCCCGGTGAGTTCGCCATCTTCGTCTCCTGCTTCGATGGCTGGACACCCGGTGCACCCCTGATGGATGGCTGCATCCTCGGCACCATTGCCGGTTGGTTCGGCAATCTGGGTCCGGTGCAGCTCACGCTCATCTTCGCCCTGTGGGGTCTCGTCATCAGCGCCATATACATGCTGCGCGCCTTCCGTCGCATCTTCGAAGGTGACACCGCTCTGACCTCTGAGCGCGCCACCGGCCTCACCTGCACGGACATCGCCGCTGCTGCATTCCTGGCAGTCTTCATCGTCCTCTTCGGCATCATGCCTCCCGTTCTCTGATATCACGGTCAACCAAACATAACTGAACAACATGGATACTACATTCACATCCTACACCTGGTGCCAGTTTGCGCCCGAGTTCGCTCTCGTGGCAGTGGCCGTCCTCATCCTCATGGCAGATTCTTTCCTGCCCAAGGTACCCAAGCGCATCTACGCTCTGGTGGGTGCTGCTGCCACCTTCGTAATCACCTGCATCATGGCTCGTGGTGAATACGCCAACTGGTTTGGCTTCCTGGCCTGCGCTGCCACCACCCTCACCCTGCTGCTGGCCTATGACTACCGCAAAGTGACCTGCGATTCCATCGGCGGCACAGAGAACGAAGAAGGCACTTCTGAGTTCTACGCCCTGCCCATCATCGCCTGCGCCGGTATCTGCTGCCTGGCCCAGGCCAAGGACCTGATTATGCTCTTCGTGAGTCTGGAAGTCATCACCCTCACGTCCTACGTGCTGGCCGGTTACTTCCGCCGCAATCAGGGCTCCATTGAGGCCGGCGTGAAGTACCTCGTCCTCGGTGCCTTGAGCACAGGTCTGTTGGTCTTCGGTGCTGCTTGGTATTTCGGTACCACGGGTTCCTTCAATCTGGACCCGCTCATGGCCCACACCGCGCTGTCTCACGGCTATCTGTGCCAGGGCTTCCTCATGGCTACAGCCCTGCTGTTGGCCGGTGCCCTCTTCAAGGTAGGTGCTGCCCCCATGCACATGTGGATTCCGGATGTGTACCAGGGTGCCCCCACCCCCACCTCCAACTTTCTGGCTATTGCTTCCAAGGCCGCCGGCTTTGCTGCCCTGTGCCTTCTGCTGCGCCCCTTCCGTCCCTTCGCTGAGGCCTATCCCGGCACCATGAGCATTCTGGTGCATGCACTGGCCATCGTGGCTGCTGCCACCTTGCTGATTGGTAACCTGGGTGCCATTGGACAGCACAACGCCAAGCGCCTGTTGGGTTATTCCTCCATCGGTCAGGCCGGTTTCATCCTCATCTTCTTCGTGAACCTCAGCGGCGACATTGAACCCTACGTGTTCAACTACCTGCTGGCCTACGCCCTTTCCACGGCTTCTGCCTTCTTCGCCATTGCTATGCTGCGCACGCAGCGCGGCAGCGAGGAAATCTCCGCTTTCCGCGGCCTGGGCAAGACCAACCCCCGCACGGCTTTCCTCATCACGGTCAGCTTTGCCTCTCTTGCCGGTGTGCCCCTCACCATGGGCTTCCTGGCCAAGTACTACTCCTTCTGCGCCCTCATCCAGGCCATGGCCAACTGGGACGGCCTGCTGTGGCTGCTGCCGGTGATGATTGTGAGCGCTGCTGTTGGTTTCTACTACTACTTCAAAGTGCTGCGCGCCATGTACTGGGAGAAGCCGCTGGAGACCGACAAGCCCCTGCGCGTGCCTGTTGTCACTGGTGCTGTGCTCACCGCTTGCGCTATTATCCTCATCATCATGGGTACCTACCCCCTGCTCTTCAGCTGAAGTCGCAGATGATGAAATAAACCCTTCATTCATTGAACACACCATTCCCTGCGGCTTCTACCGTGGGGGATGTTTTTTCCCTTGATACAACTATGACACCTAATTCACCAAAAGCCTGGTTCCTCGGCATCCGCCCCAACAGTTTCAGCGGCTCTGCCATCCCTGTCCTTGTAGCCTCTGCCATGGCCTACAGCGACGGTTGCTTGCATTGGGTCATTGCCCTGCTCTGCCTATCCACTGCCATTTTCCTGCACATCGTGACTAATCTGGTCAACGAATACTGCGATTTCCACAACGGCATGGATGACCCCGCCTACCTGAGCCCCGACCGCATGTACGCACGAGGCTACATCACCCCCACGGCCATGAAGTGGGGCATTGTTGTGGCTACGCTATGTGCCGGCGTATCCGGCTGCGCTCTGATGTTCTTTGGCGACTGGCAGTTCATTCTCCTCACCGGTGCGCTCTGCCTGATAGCAGCCTTGGTTTACACAGCTGGGCCGTTCCCCCTGGCCTATAATGGGCTGGGCGATGTGGCTGTGATTCTCTTTTTCGGTGTTGTTCCGGCTTGCGCCACCTACTACTTGCAGAGTGGAGCCTTTACCCCTGATATCATCTGCGTCTCGGTGGCATGCGGTCTGATTGTGGACACCATGCTCATCTTGAACAACTACCGAGACCGCGAAGAGGATCGGGCCAACGGCAAACGCAGCATCGTGGTGCTTCTCGGGCCCGGCGTGGGCCGATGGGGCTACCTGCTGCTGGGTGTGGTGGCCGTCGCGCTCTGTCTGCTCATGCTGCAATGGGGTCGCACGTGGGCTGCCCTGCTGCCCCTCGTCTATCTGGCACCCTTCCTGCATACATGGAGCCGCATCATGCGCATCGACAAAGGGCCGGAGCTCGATCTTTGCTTTGCCTCCACCGCCCGCAACATCCTCATCTTTGGCATACTGCTTACGGCCGGCATCCTGCTGGGCTGAGCAACGCCACAAACGGCCTGTTTTTACCCGCGGTGATTCCCATCACCGCGGGTTTTGCGTGTGTAGGAGGCAAAGCTCCGGCAAAGCCGCAAGCGGGTACTGACAAACTGGGGCGGGATGGGGTGTGGAAAAGACTTGCAATAGCAAGCAGATTAGAGTAATATCCCGCGCGTCATGACCGAATTGCCCAAGGCTTACGAACCTACAGTTGTTGAAGAGAAATGGCAGGAACGCTGGATGCAGGAAAACTGCTTCCACGCCGACCCGCAATCCACCAAACCCGCATATAGCATCGTGATTCCCCCGCCCAACGTAACGGGTGTGCTGCACATGGGGCACGTGCTCAACAACACGATTCAGGATATTCTGGCTCGCCGCGCCCGCCAGGAGGGCAAGGAAGTGCTCTGGCTGCCCGGCACCGACCACGCCGGTATTGCCACGCAGGCTCGCGTGGAAAAAGAACTGGCCAAGGAAAACCCGCCCCGCACTCGCTACGATGTTGGCCGCGAAGACTTCGTGAACATGGTGTGGGAATGGAAGGAAAAGCACGGCGGTATCATCATCAAGCAGCTCAAGAAGCTTGGCTGCTCCTGCGACTGGGAGCGCGAACGCTTCACCATGGACAACATTTTCGCACCCGAAGTAGCCCGCGCCTTTGCCGAGCTCTTCAAGCAGGGCCTCATCTACCGCGGCCGCCGCATGGTCAACTGGGACCCCGTGCTCCGCACCGCTCTCTCGGATGAAGAAGTCATCATGACTCCCTCCAAGAGCAAACTCTACACCATCCGCTACAAACTTGCAGACGGCAGCGGCCAGCTGCTGGTCTCCACCACGCGTCCCGAAACCATCATGGCCGACGTTGCCGTGGCTGTGAACCCGAAGGACCCCCGCTTCGGCCACCTGGTGGGCAAAACCGTCATCCGCCCGCTGGTGGAAACGGAAATCCCCATCATCGCCGATGACCACGTGGAAATCGACTTCGGCACAGGTGCGCTCAAGATTACCCCGGCTCATGACCGCACAGGCTTTGAGGTGGGCATGAAGAACAACCTTGAAATCATCGACATCCTGACCGCCGATGGTCACATCAACTGCCCTGCTTGCCCCGAACTGCACGGGCTGGACCGCTTTGTGGCTCGCGACAAGTCCATCGAACTTATCGAAGCCAAGGGCTTGCTCGAAAAGGTGGAGGACTACGAAAACAACGTGGGCATCTCCCAGCGCTCCGATGTACCCATCGAGCCGCGCCTGAGCATGCAGTGGTTCCTGAAGTACCCCTGCGTGAAGGAAGCTGCCGATGCCGTAGCCAATGGCGACATCGTGTTCCGCCCCGCACACTGGGCCAAGACCTACGCCCACTGGCTGGAGGGTATCCAGGACTGGTGCATCAGCCGCCAGCTGTGGTGGGGCCACCGCATCCCCGTATGGTACCGCAAGGACAAGGCCACCGAGCTGCAGGAAGCCGCCAAGCTGGACGAAGCAGATGCCGCCGCCGGTGACATCTACGTGGGCGTTGAGCCCCCGGCCGATCCGGAAAACTGGGTGCAGGATGAAGACGCGCTGGATACCTGGTTCAGCAGCTGGCTGTGGCCCTTTGCCACGATGGACAAAGAATGCCTGGCCAAGTTCTACCCCACCAGCGATCTGGTGACGGGCCCGGACATCATCTTCTTCTGGGTGGCACGCATGATTATGGCCGGCTACCGCTTTGCTGATGGCAAGCCCTTCTCCAACGTATTCTTCACCTCCATTGTGCGCGACCTTCAGGGCCGCAAGATGAGCAAGAGCCTGGGCAACAGCCCCGACCCGCTCGACCTCATCGCACGCTACGGTGCAGACGGTCTGCGCTTCGGTCTCATGCGCATCGCCCCCACGGGTACAGACGTCAAGTTCGACGAAAAGCAGATTGAAGAAGGCAAGAACTTCGCCAACAAGCTGTACAACGCCGCCCGCTTCCGCATGATGCAGGGCGAAGCCGGCACCGACCCGGCCCCGCGCTTCACCGCTGTGCACATCGATATTCTGGCCAAGCTCAAGGAGCTTCACGCCACGGTGGCCGAGGCCTTTGCCAAGTACGAGTTCAACACCTACACGCAGGCCCTCTACAGCTTCTTCTGGAATGAGTACTGCTCCCTCTTCCTGGAAGCAGTGAAGAACGACCTGCGCGAAGGCGCCGATGCAGCTGTGCGCAACGCCACGCTCTACACCATCGACACCGTGCTGCGCCACTACCTGGCACTGCTGGCACCCATCATGCCGCACATTGCAGAAGAACTGTGGCAGAGCTTGGGCTTTGCCAACCGCAATGGGGGACAGCCGCTCATGCTCACCGAACTACCCAAGGCCGAATCCCTGCTGGCCGGGCTGGATGACATCGCCATTTCCAAGGCACGTGCCACGGCCTCTGCCCTCTACGAATCCGCTAACCGCGCTCGTAACCTCAAGGCAGAATACAACTTGGCAACGAACCGCAAGGTGCGCTTCATTCTCAAGCCCGTGATGCCGCTGGATGAAGACATCTGCTCCCGCTTGGCATTGCTGGCCGGTGCGCTCTCTGCCGATTGCAACGCAGAGTTTGATGCTCCCAAGGGTACCCCCACCACCCTCACTCCCTTCGGCGAACTCTTCCTGCCGCTGGAAGGCCTGGTGGACGTGGACGCTGAACGCACCCGCATCACCAAGGAACTGGAAAAGATTACCAAGGAAATCACCAAGAGCCAGGCCAAGCTGGGCAATGCTTCTTTCGTAGACCGCGCACCTGCTGCCGTGGTGGATCAGGAGCGTGCCCGCCTCACCGAATGGGAGGGCCGCAAGGCTCAGCTGGAAGCCATGCTTGCAGCACTTGCCTGATATAACTAAGGCATACAACCTCACACGATGCAAACGATTCTCGCAAGCCTCAGCCCGGAGGAACAAGCCACACTCAAGCTCTGTGGCATCACTCAGGATGCTCAGCTGGCACGCGCCCATGCCGATGCACTGGCGCGCGACCTGCAGGTGTGCCGCGAGCACTTCCCCGAGCTGGCTTGCGAGATATCGTTGCAGACACTCCAGCGCATTTGTACCGAAGCACGCCTTCAACAGGGTGAGGAGGTGTGTGAACCCAGCAAAACGCAGCAGAAAGTACACCTCGAGGACGACGGGCTCTTCTTTACCCGCGCTTGCCCGACATTAGTGGTATCCAATCGCCATAAAAGCCACCACCACTCCGGCACCACTCCCGCGCTCCCGCTGAGCGCCACCGATGAGCAGATTGAAAAGCAGTCTGTTGATTTCATCGCAGAGCACCGCAGCTCTGACCGACAAGAGCGCATCAGCAAAGCCGCCTCATACGAGTTTCACAACGCTGTACACTGCACACGCCCCCTGGCCGTATATCTGGGTGCCTGGGCCACACTCTTGCTGGCAGTAGATGTTTGCGCTATCATCATCATCCCTATTCTCATCCTTCTGGGCTTTGAGATTCCCATCAATGTAAAGTCGACCGGTCTGGCCGTTGCCGTAGCCGGGGCCCTGCCCTATATCGCTTTCACATTCAGCGCCGTTTGTTCGGTGTGCCGAGTGCGTGTATTCTCTTTCAGAAAGTACTCTCACAATCGACAGGCACACTGGTTCCCCCTGCTTGGCTGTGCTATTCCCACAGCCCTTCATATTGCTTTCCGATTCTGGTACCGCTGCCCTGCCTGCGGCACCCCCCAAAAGCTCTTCCGCCGCTCGCATCGTCGCTGATTCACCCCTCATTTCGCCATGATTTCCACACATTCCCTTTCCGCTGGCATTCTTTTGACCACATCTTGCTGCGTGGCCATGGCTGAGTCTTCCGCCCCGGCGGCAGATACACACCAATCTCTGGCAGTCGAATTGGTTGCCATCCTCTCCGAAACGGAAATCCAGCTGCGTTCCTGCACAGATGAACACAGCGTTGTGGCCGCCATCCCCCAGCTCTTGCAGCTCAAAGAACGTGCTACACAGCTCAAGGAGCGCCAAAAAGCGCTACCTGAACCCACGGTGCAAGATTTCCTGGCCGCCGAAAAATTAATGGGCGATTTCAACACCCTCACGCAAGCCATTGAGGCACACATCTCCCGCCTGCAACAGCAAAATCTCGTTTCTCAGGAATTAAAGACCATTCTCCACCTTTGATTCTTCGCAAAACACCGCACTTCTTCCCTTATTTAGTTCGCCCCCTCGTGCCACGCAGGGGGCTTTCTTGTATCTTGAGCATTGCGCAGCCACTCACAAACAACATGTGGACACATTTTTTTCTGAATACCACCAACCACAAGATATAGTATTAGTACTGCATTATCTATGCCACATACCTTAATATCCCCTCAAATAAGTATGGATAAGCATTCTTGGCCGGGAATTTTATGCTTGCAAAAAGTCAGTAAAGCCGTAATATCGGAATATCCGAAGCACTTTTCACCTATTACACTTATGAAAGAGAGACTCTCTCGCATGTCTTCACAACTGACCGCCGACGAGGCCCAGCACCTGGCAGATTTTGTACTGTTCTCCCAGCGCAACTGCATTCTGAAACTCTCCCCGGAGCTGACCCAGGGCCGCATTTCCTATCCTCAGTTCTTCCTGCTGACCTATCTGGCGGAGGAGGAATGCCTGTCCATGAGCAGCATTGCCCGCATGATGGGCCACTCCACAGCCGCCGCTACCGGTATGGTAGATAAGCTGCAGGAGCTGGGGCACCTGAAGCGCTACACCGCTGCCGCCGATCGCCGCAAGATTATGGTGCGCATCACCGACCAGGGCCGCGAGCTCATCGAGCGCATGCGTGGCAACATCGCCCGCGACCTGGCAGACCTGATGGCACAGGGCGATGCACCTGCCCGCACCTCCAAGGCTCGCACCATCATTGCCCGCCGCACCGCAGGCAAGAGCACGCTTTCCTGAGTTTACCCACGCACAAGCCCCGCACCATGTCTGACTACAAACCGGCCTATCTCGACCGACTGAATGCTTTCCCGGAGAATTTTGCACGTTTCATCACGCGCATTCCCGGCATCCCCACCACCACTGATCGCGTAGCAGTCATCGCCGCGCTCACCCCCACCCACGAGCAAGTACTGCAAGAGGGCGGTATTGAGCCCCGCATGCTGCGCCGCGCCCAGCAGGTGCATGGCAACAAAGTGGCTCTGGTGGGCGATATTGGCTGCCACTACCCCGTGGAGGGCGTGGATGGACTCATCTGCGGTGCCAAGGCCGATTGCTGCCTCGGCATCTATGTGGCAGACTGTGCCGCTGTGTGGATTTACGATGAAGGAACCGGCAGCCGCGCCTTGCTGCACTCCGGCAAACTTGGCACCCAGAACAACATTGTGGGTGAAGCCATGAGCAAAATGCGCAAGATTTTCGGCACCATATCCTCCAACTGCATCGCAGTCATCTCTCCTTGCATTCGCCCCCCGCATTACGAAGTAGACATCGTCACTGCCATCAAAGCACAGCTGGCAGAGGAAGGTCTGCTCCCCGAAAACATCATCGACAGCGGCCTCGATACAGCTGCTGATTTGGAGACATTCTACTCCTACCGCGTAGAAAAGGGCAACACAGGCCGCATGCTGGCACTCTTTGGCCGCATGCCTGAAACTGAAGCATGAGCCCGGCTGAGCAAAAAAAGCAGCTCCGACAGCATATCCTTGCTCAGCTGCGCAGCCTGCCGGCCAACACCCGAGAGAAGTACTCCGCCACGTTGCGGGGGCTTCTCTCGCCGTTTCTGGAGGGTGCGCCCAAATGCATTGCGCTATACTACCCCCTGCCGCATGAGGTCAACCTGCTTCCCCTGCTGGAAGCATATCCCCTGCACCGCTTTGCGTTCCCACGCTGTATGCCGGGGCGGCAGCTGAAGTTCAGCTACATCTCCGCGCCTTCGGACGAGCTGGTACCGGCAGCCCTGGGCATCCCTGCCCCGTTGGAAGCCCTGCCCGAGGCACAGCCCGCCGAGTTCGACCTGGTAATCGTACCGGGCGTGGCTTTTACCCGGCAAGGTGAGCGTCTGGGCTACGGCGGCGGTTACTACGACCGCTATTTACCCCGCTGCACGCAGGCTCGCTTGCTCGCACCGGCCTTCCCGGAGCAAATCGTGACCCACGTCCCCACGGAAGAATACGATTTGCGTATTCCCGTGATTCTCACACCTTGAAACCTTGTTTACACAAACATAAAAAAGCGCACTTGCCTTACATCTCAAGGCAAGTGCGCTTTGTCTTAAACCATTAGTGGCAATCAGGCCTGCTCAGCAGCTTTGCGGGCGGCCTTAGCGGCGGCTTTGGCAGCCTTTTCAGCCATCTTCTGCTTCTCTTCCTCGGAGAGAATGCGGGGGAAGACGGGGCTGGGAGCCTGCACTGTGTGGCCATCTTTCAGCAGGCCCCAGGTAAGCGTCTGCGGAGTCAAGCCGGCAGCAGATACCTGCAACTGGGAAAGAATGCGCTCAGAAGCCTCAGGCAGCACGCAAGCGAGCAAGTAGCCCACCTGGGCGCAGCACTCCAGAAGATGTGCCAGCACGCGCTGCAGCTCGGGCAGCTTGCTTTCATCCTTGGCCAGAGCCCAGGGCTGCTTCTGCTCAATGTAGCTGTTGCACAGGCCTACGTGAGCATTGAGAGCGGCAAAAGCCTCGGACGTGTTATCAGCATTCATGCAGGCGGTGAACGTCTGCACCGTATCAGCCATGCTCTTGCGAAGAGCGGCAGAGAGCTCATCATCCCCTTCAGCCACCGTCACCACGCCACCGCAGTAGCGAGTGCACATGTTGAGGGAACGATTGGTGAGGTTGCCGATATCGTTTGCCAACTCCGTGTTGTAAATCATCTTGAGGCGCTCGGGGTCATAGTCGCTGTCATAGCCCACCTTCGTGTCGCGCACCAGGTAGTAACGCACAGCCTCGGCTCCGAATACATCGCACAGGTCGTTCGGGTCCACAATGTTGCCCAGAGACTTAGACATCTTCTCGCCCTTGATGTTGAGCCAGCCGTGTACCAGCAAGCGGGGCATGGCTTCATCCGGGAAGCCCATAGCATGCAGCATGCACAGCCAGTAGATGCCGTGAGCAGGCACTAGAATGTCCTTGCCAATCACCTCGCAGGCTGCAGGCCACAGCTTGTTGAAGTCCGGCAGTCCGGAACCTTCCTCTGCCAGGTACCCGGCAAAAGAAATGTAGTTCACCAGAGCGTCGAACCACACATACGTCACAAAATCCGGATCAAAGGGCAGCGGAATACCCCAGGAAAGGCGGTCCTTGGGGCGGGAAATGCACAAATCCACCCCGAAAGAACGTTCAATGGCGTTGAGGAGATTCTGGCGGCGGAACTCGGGCTCGCAGACAGTGGGATGATTGGTCACGTAATCCTTGAGCCACTGTACATGCTGGCTGAGATTGAAGTACCAGTTTTCTTCCTCCAGCTCAATCACTTCGCCCCATTCAGGGCCGAATTGGCCTTCCTCATTGCGCTCTTTATCCGTCAGGAACTGCTCCTGTCGCACAGAGTAGAAGCCCTTGTAAGCCTTCTTGTAAAGACAGCCATTTTCCTTCAGATTTTCCAGAATACGCTGCACACAAGCCTCGTGGCGGGGATCAGTGGTAGCGGCCCAACCATCATAGCTGATGCCCAGGCGCTTCCAGAGAGCGATAAACTTTTCCGTCACCATATCAGCGTATTCCTGGGGTTGCATACCGGCGGCCTCAGCTTTCTGCTGTACTTTCTGGCCATGCTGGTGCACACCCGTCCGGAAAAATACCTCTTCACCACACATTCGGTGCCAGCGAGCCAATACGTCTGCCAGTACCTTCTCGTACGCATGTCCGATATGGGGCGCACCGTTCGTATAGTCAATTGCTGTGGTGATATAATACATAGCGCGGGGATTTTACCACGCCCACCGCGGCAAAGCAAGGGCAAAAGGTGGC
This sequence comes from Akkermansia sp., assembly GCA_045650805.1. Taxonomy (GTDB): domain Bacteria; phylum Verrucomicrobiota; class Verrucomicrobiia; order Verrucomicrobiales; family Akkermansiaceae; genus Akkermansia. The sequence continues at coordinate 29,160 of JAZRRO010000022.1, read as the reverse complement.
AGAAAACAGGGCTTTTTTATGCCATGAGCAGGTATTCTGCTTGAATTAACGCGCGCGAATGTGTAGAATCCTCACGCTTATGCAGGACAAAGAGCACAAGAATCGACCGGTAAGACACTTTCGCCGAAAACCCACGTTGGATGTGGGCGCACGCGCTTTATTGACAGCATCAGCCGCTATCATCGTGTTATTTGGGCTGAGAGAAGCTCGCGATTTGATTGTGCCCATCATGATGGCCGTTTTTCTGGCCATCATCAGCTACTCGCTGACAGATATACTGCGCAAATACCTGCGTTTCCCGCACTGGCTGGCTGTCACATTCACCGTGTTGATGGACTGTGGTGTCATCTTCGGCATCATCAGCCTCATCAAATTCCTGGCTGCGGACATGCGCAGCACCTTGCAGGGCGACCTCGTCTCACGCTTTGCCGAAAAGTTTAACCAGGTGATGTCCTGGCTGGATCAGATGGGCATGGGAGAAGATGCACGCAAGTGGGTGGAATCCCCGCAAGATATTCTCAACCCGCAGCAGCTGCTGTCCATCTCCCAAGCCATTACCAGCCAGGTTCTCTCCTTCATGTCTATCTGCACCCTGGTGTTGATTCTCATGACCTTCCTGCTGGGAGAAGCCCCGCTGTTCCGCCGCAATTTCCGCAATCTCCCGAACAGCATGCAAGGCAAGGATGAAATCGTCTCTGCCCTGCGCGGGGTGCAGCGCTACCTCTTCATCAAAACCATTGCCAGCGCCTGCACGGGCCTGCTGGCCTGGTGGCTTTGCGCAGCTATGGATGTTCCTTTCGCTTTCCTCTGGGGCTTTGTGGCATACGTGCTCAACTACATCCCGACCATTGGCTCCATCGTAGCAGCCATTCCGCCCATTCTCATGGCCTTGCTGCTTGGCAGCTGGGGAGATGCGTTCATCGTCACCGGTGGTTATATCGCCATCAATTTTGCTATCGGCAATGGCATTGAGCCCTTGTTCCTGGGCCGCCAGTTTGGCATTGCCACCTCCGTGGTGCTGCTTTCCGTGCTGCTTTGGGGCTGGGTATGGGGGCCGCTGGGCATGCTGATAGCCGTGCCCATCACTGTGCTGATTAAGCTGGCTCTCAAGAACTCACCGGACCTGTCATGGGTGGCTCAGATTATCGATGACACCCCGGCCGAACCTGTTTCTGAAAAAACGACAAAACACTGATTCTATGCACACGTTCGCATACAAGAACGGGACGCTGTATTGTGAAGACACCCGGCTGGCCGACATCGCCGCTGCGGTTGGCACCCCCACTTTCGTATACAGCAAGAAAACCATTCTGGATGATTTGGCCGAGTTCCAGCAGACTCTTGCACCGCTGGATGCCCACGTGGCCTACGCTGTGAAGGCATGCTCCAATAAAGCCATCCTCAACTTGATGGCCAAAATGGGCGTGGGCTTCGATATCGTCTCCGGTGGCGAGCTCTGGCGCGTCATCAATGCCGGTGGCGATCCCTCCCAATGCACCTACGCCGGCGTGGCCAAGACGGAACCGGAAATCCGCTATGCGCTGGAACAAGGCATCTACTGCATCAACTGCGAAAGCGAAAACGAACTGCGCGCTATTGACCGCATCGCCGGCGATATGGGCATCAAAGCCCCCGTGGCAGTGCGCGTAAACCCGCATGTGGATGCCCACACGCACAAGTACATCACCACCGGCACCAACGAAAACAAGTTCGGTGTGGATATCACCCGCATCGAGGAGCTTTATGCCACCATCGCGGCAGAAATGCCCAACCTGCATATCAAAGGCTTGCAGATGCACATCGGCTCCCAGCTTACGGATGTGGCCCCCTTTGTGCAGGCCATTGAAAAGGTTCGCCCCATCGTCATCAAGTTCAAGGAACTCTACAATATCGAGTTCTGGAGCATCGGCGGCGGTATCGGCATTGTGTACGATGGCTGTCTGGCATCCGGCCAGCCGGAATGGTGGGCAGAACGCCCCGAGCAAATCACCATCCGCAGCTATGCCGATGCTATCATCCCCCTGCTCCAACCGCTGGGACTCAAGATTCTCATCGAGCCCGGCCGCCGCATTGTGGGCAATGCCGCAGTCATGCTGACCACCTGTATTTACGAGAAGAAAGGCGAGGCCAAGACCTTCAAGCTGATTGATGCCGGCATGAACGATATCATCCGTCCGGCTCTCTACGAGGGCTATCACGAAATATGGCCCGTCAACGAGCACAGCGGCGATACCATCATCGCCGATATCGTGGGGCCCATCTGTGAATCCGGTGATTTCCAGGCTCAAAACCGCGCCATCGCCGATGTGCAGCCCGGTGAAGTGCTGGCAGAAATGAGCGCCGGTGCCTACGGGTTCAGCATGGCCTCCACCTACAATTCCCGCCCGCTGGCAGCTGAGGTGCTGGTGGATGGCGATAAGTGGCACATCATCCGCCGCCGCCAGACGCTGGAGCAAATCGTGGAAGGCGAATGCCTCCCGGAATAAGGTTATTCTTTCTCAACCGACACAAAAAGGGCTCGCAAGTAATTGCGAGCCCTTTTTCGTGTCAATCAACCCTGTGGCAGGAAGGCATCAGCGCAGGAAGAAACGCAGCAATGCCTCACCCATGCGATTGTAGGGATGATAACGGAAGGGCAAATCAAGCCAATTTGCCTTCTTGAGGATGGATTTATAGTGAGTGAACGTATCAAACCCGGCCTTGCCGTGGTAGGAGCCCATACCGCTGTCGCCAATACCACCGAAGGGCAAGCCATGCACAGCGAGGTGAATGATGGTATCATTCACACAGCCACCACCAAAGGCCAGATGCTGCACAAAACGCTTCTCTGCGCGCGAGCTGGTGGTGAAAAGATACGAGGCCAGCGGGCGGGGACGAGAAAGCACAAAGTGCTCCACATCCTCCCACTTTTCATATGTAAGCAGCGGCAAAATGGGGCCAAAAATTTCCTGCTGCATGCAGGGAGACTCCGATGTCACATCCACCAGCAGTGTCGGTTCGATGCGCAGCGTTTCAGGGTCGCCCTTACCACCAATGACAGGTGTTGCACCCTGCATCAGCCCCATCAGGCGCTCAAAGTGGCGCTTGTTGACGATGTGGGTGAACTCCGGGTCTTGCAAGGGGGCCTCGCCCAGCATGCGCTTGACCTGCTTGGCATAGGCCTCAATGAACTCCTGCTTGCGGCTGCTGTGAATCAGCAAATAATCCGGTGCCACACACGTCTGGCCGGCATTGAGAATCTTACCAAAAGCGATACGGCGGGCCGCGACAGCTACATCGGCCGTTTCGTCCACGATACAGGGGCTCTTGCCGCCCAATTCCAGTGTCAGCGGCGTCAGGTGACGCGCAGCTGCCTCCATCACCACATGGCCCACGTTGGGACTACCGGTGAAGAAGATGTAATCAAACTTCTGCTCCAGCAATGCACCGGTGGATTCACGGCCACCCAGCACTGTTGTCACAAACTCAGCGGGATAGATGCTGCCCAACATGGCGGCAATCACCTCAGAGGTGGCGGGCGTCATGGAGGAAGGCTTCACCACGCAGCAGTTACCAGCAGAAATAGCGGCTGCCAGCGGGTCCAGACAAAGCAAAATGGGATAATTCCAGGGGCTCATGATGAGCGCCACGCCATAGGGCTCGGGCTCCACGCGGCAGGTGGAGGGGAACTGAGCCAGCGGAGCCATCACGCGCTTGGGGCGGCTCCAACGGCGCAGGTGGCTCAGCGTCTCGCTCAAGCCGGCACGCACCATGCCAATTTCGCTCATGTAGGTCTCCGTGGCGCACTTGCCAAGGTCCTTCTGCAGAGCCTCGCAAATGCGGTCTTCCCATTCCATAAGTGCATTTTTAAGTTTTTTGAGCGCCTCGCGACGGAAACGGACATCGCGCGTGGCGTGCGTCAGGAAAAACTCTCTTTGCTTAGCAACAATATTTTGCATATCAGTAAGCAGCGTTGAGGATTTCCATCACCTGCTCTTCCGAAGCAGCGCGGGGGTTCACGATGAGCGCACCATCATTTACGGCAAACTCTGCCACCTTGGCAAACGCAGAGGAATCCACACCGGCATCCTTCAGCGTCAGCGGCAGGCCACAAGCTTCATTCAGGCGCTTGCCCAATGCTTCGATGAATGCGATGGCGGCCTCAGCTCGCTTCTCGGCGGGCGTATTCAGTGCTGCATCCATACCGGCAAGCCAGGGCAACAAAGCAGCGTAGCTGTCAGCGCAATGGCTCAGGTTATAGCGCATCACATGCGGCAGCAGGATTGTCATGGCCACGGCGTGGGGCACGTGGCACACACCACCCAGAGCATGCCCAATGGCATGCACTGCCCCCACCATGGAGTTGGAGAAAGCGATACCGGCCATGGTCGAAGCCAGAGCCATCTCAAAACGGGCTTGCTTGTTGCTGCCGTTGCGGGTAGCCTCCTCCACGTTGGCGGCAATCATGCGGATAGCGGCCGTGCCGTATGCCGTGCTGAGGGGGTTAGCCTGCTGGCAGGTGCAAGCCTCAATAGCATGCACCAGCGCATCCATACCCGTGCTGGCCGTAGCCTTGGCAGGAAGCCCCAGCGTCATGCGCGGGTCAATCACAGCCACATCGGGCTCCACAAAGGGAGAGAGGAACTCCATCTTCACATCGTTGGCATCATTGCGAATCACAGCCACCCCCGTGCATTCCGAACCGGTACCGGCTGTGGTGGGCACCACGACAAAAGGAATATGCTTGCCGCGCACCAGGTTCTCCACACCGCTGATGGAGAGAATATCATCCGTATCCTGAGAAAGCACCAGGCGCACGCCCTTGGCCGTATCAATCACGGACCCCCCCCCCACAGCCACGATGGAATCGCAATTCTGCTCGCGGTAGTAGGCAGCAATCTTGTTCACCACGGCCAGAGAAGAGTCCACGGGGATATCCGTGAAGCTGGCGGCGGGGCTCACGCCTTCGGCCTGCATGGCATCGGTCACCTGAGCCATCGTGCCAATCTTGGCCAGCACGGCATCAGACAACACGAGCGGGCGAGATGCACCCAGGTGCTCCAGCTCAATAGCAATACGCTCCAGCGACAACTCACCGCAGAGCAACTTCACAGCATTCTGAAATTCAAAGTAAGGAACCATCATCGTCGTTATTTGGAAAGTTTGTATTTACAAGTCAAAAAGCCCAGCGCAATGCGGGCATATGCGCGCAGGAAGCACACCTCCGTCTCCGGCACATCCGTCATGATGCGACGGGTCATGATGTTCGGGAACAGGTAGGCCTCTACCAGATTCACCAAGCGGGCCAGGCGCATCACATCGGCCACTTCACCGGCCATCGTAAATGCGTGGCGGGCATAGGCCTGAGCCATCCCCATCTGCCCCGTGAACAACTGGAACGAAAGCGGCATGCTCTTAATGCGCAAGCTGCACACCGGCGCAGGCAAATCAGCCAATCGCTTCAGCTGGCCATCCTGCCACAGCACGTGCAACACTGGGCCGTTGTGCCCCGTGCGAATGGTGTAGCTGAGTCCCTCCGGGAAGCGCTCAAATTCCTGCGCCACGCGGCTATCCAATGCGCGCAATTCAATCAATGCGGCATGTACCACGCGCAGCACAATCCCAACAACCAAGCTTTGTATTGCTCTCCACATAGTCAATTATTCATCACGGTTGGCAGAAGCGCGGCGCAGGCGGTCCATCATCGCGCAACCCAGCCCGGTTTCAGGCAGTTCTTCTGCCACGATAACCTGCACATCATCGCATTCATCCATAGCGCGCATCACGGCAAAGAGACGCACGGCAGCCTCAGCCAGGCGGCCACTGCCGGGAGAAAGCGGCATCACCTCAGCCCAGCAATCCTGCGCAGCCAGGGGGGAATCTCCCTGATAAGTGATGAGACCGTAGCTCACCCCCTCTTCGGGAGTGAAAGTCTCACGCGGATTATGCAACACCAACTTCTTACCGGGGGCATAATGGCTCTTGAGCTGGCCGGGCGCATTGGGAGCGGCGGCTTCATCCACAGCCTTGTTCTTGCCGGGGCGAATCACGCGGCAGATACCGCGCAGTTTTTCGCGGGTGATGGGTCCCTCGCGCAGCAGGCGCACAGCAGGATTGCCTTTTTCGTCAATGCAAGGTGCCAGGATGGTGCTTTCCAGCCCCTCGGCACAGGCACCGGCATCCAACACCATGGGAATGCGGCCGCCCAACTCCTTCACCACTGCACCGGCACTGGTGGGGGAGATATGACCAAATCTGTTTGCACTGGGAGCGGCAATGGGGTGCCCCAGAGCGCGCACCACACCGCGCATCACTTCGTGGCTGGGCACGCGGCAAGCTACCGTGGGCAAACCACTTGTCACGATATCCGGCACACACGCACGGCGCGGCAGCACCAGCGTCATCGGCCCCGGCCAGAATTCCTTTGCCAGCTTATCCACCAGCGGCTGCAATTCTGCGGGCACATCTGCAATATCTTTCAAGCCCTTGGCATGCGCCAAATGGCAAATCAACGGATCAAATGCAGGGCGTTCTTTCACTGCAAACACCTCGGCCACAGCCTCGGTGTTGAATGCATCTGCCCCCAAGCCATAGACCGTCTCGGTCGGCAGGGCTACCAAGCCACCTTCAGCCAACACGGCTGCTGCCTCTTTGTACACAGGACGGCAATCATCCAACAAATCCACCTCAATTACGCGGGTTTCCATGCGCCCATCATACACGTGCGCGCGCCCATAGTCAAGAACAAGCTCAAGTATACTCAAGCTTTATCGCTCACAGCTGCACCAATTCTGCCATATCCTGCGGCAAAGGAGCCTCCACATGCACCGTGCCACCACGCCAGGGAAACGAAAGCCCCGCAGCATGCAGCGCCTGGCGGTGGAAATGCAGGCGTGCGGCCAGTTGGGGTGTCCACCCCTGCTCGATAAAATCCAGGTAGCAGGTCTCATCCCCGCCATATATCTTATCCCCCAACAAGGGGAAGCCCAACCAGGAGAGATGCACACGAATCTGGTGCATGCGCCCCGTGTGGGGACGGCATTCCACGAGAGACAACGCGGGTAATCCATGGCGAGCCGGGACGCGACGCAGCACGCGGATATCCGTAGCACATGCCTTCCCTTGCGCTTGGCAGCTCTGGCGCACATAAATGCGGGTGGGTGCCACATCCCCCATGCGGCCGATGGGCTCGGCACAATGGGCGGCATTCCACTCCGGCCAGCCCTGCACAACGGCCAGATATTCCTTTTGCATCTGTCGATTCTGCATGGCACGCCCCAGTTCTTTGGCGGCCTCGGCATGCTTGGCTATCAACACAATACCACTCGTTTCCCGGTCAAGACGATTGACCAGCGAGACCTGGCCACCACAAGCCAGTTCGTAGGCCAGCAATTCTCGCACACCATGCCACAGCGTGGGTTCATTTTTATCCCCGGTGGGGTGCATGAGCAAGGGTGCAGCCTTAGCAACAGCCAACACCCCATCATCCTCATACAGCACGGAAAAATCCGCCTCCACCGCTATGGGCATATCATACATCATTTGAAGATGGCCGGATCTACAGCGGCCCACTCACCGGGCTGCAAGTTCAAATCCTCCAGGCGCAGAGCACCAATGGCCGAACGATGCAAATGCTTCACCGGAGCCCCCACAGCAGCCATCATACGGCGCACCTGGTGATAGCGGCCTTCGTGCAACACCAATTCACCCTTGCAGGGTGCCACAATGCGCAACGTGGCCGGGGCACACGGCGTTTTTTCGCCGCGCAGCAGCAGGGTACCCTCTGCAAACAAAGCTACAGCATCCTCCGGTATGGGACTTTCTGTCTCAAACTCATACACCTTGGGAACATGGCGCTTGGGACTGGTGAGTGCATGCAGAAAAGCGCCATCATCCGTGAGCAACAATAAGCCGCTTGTTTCCTTATCCAAACGCCCCACACTATTCACACCATCCCCGCGCTGCAACCATTGAGCAGGCAGCAAATCATACACCAAATCGCCGTCTTCATCATGACTGCAAGTATAGCCAAGCGGCTTATGCAAAGCCACATACAAGCCATCCACAAATGGCACCGGTTCACCATCCACCAACACCTCTTTGGGCTCCACCCGGCTGTTCACATTCTTCACCGCAGCTCCTTGGCACACCACACGCCCGGCATTCACCCACCCCTTTGCTTCCCGGCGGGAGCAGTAGCCATATCGGCTCAATAAAGCATCCACTCGCATCATGCGCTCATTCTGCCACGCTTTTTTTCAAAAAACAAGGTTGAAATCTCACGCTGTTTGTGATAGTAGTAAGGAAACGCTACGTTATCGCACGCGTTAACGCGCGCGGCGCTTCATTTTACTTACACTCATTCTTATGATCAGCATCATTACAGACAGACAACTTCCGCAGGCTGAATTGGGGCTCTGGGTCAAAGCCCGCCAAGCTGTGGATACAAAAAATTACAAATACGCCGTCAGCATTCTGCGTACGCTTGTGAAAAAGGCTCCCGGTTTCCTGGAGGGTCGTAAGGTATTGCGCGCATGCGAGGTGAAAGTCACCCCGGATGCTGGTCGTCGTTCTTCCCTGTTCAGCGGTGTGCGTCTTACCACCACCCGCAAGGATCCGGAGGCCGTTCTTGTCAACATCGAAGACGAACTGGAGCGCGATCCCTACTCCATTTCCGCCAACGAAACGCTGTACGCCGCTGCATGTGATCTGAACCTGCCGGACATGGCTGCGTTCGCCCTGGAAACCATCTGCCAGGGGCAGCCCAACCCCAAGAAGTACCTGCACATGCTGGCCAACCACTACATCAAGCACGAGCAGTTTGCTGAAGCCGCCGATACCTATCGCCGCGTGCTGCAGATTGACCGCACCGACCCCATCGCCATGCGTGGTGAAAAGGACTGCGCCGCCCGCGCATCCATGAAGCAGGGTAACTGGGAAGGCTCCGGTGACTTCCGCACCAAGATGAAGAACAAGAATGCCACCGCTGACCTCGAAAGCGGTGACAAGGTGGGGCTTACCCGTGCCGAAATGGAAACGCGTCTGGCTCAGCTCTCCGAGCAGTACGCCGCCGACAACACCAACCTGCAGGTGGTGAAGGATATCGCCTCCATCTACGAGCAGATGGAAGACTACGGCAACTCCTACTCTTTCTATGCTTATGCATTCCAGCTCAGCGGCGGCGCCGACCTGGCCCTGAACGACAAATCCATGGAAATGCATGAAAAAGCCATGCAGGCCGAGCTTGCCTACTACGAACAAGTACTGGCTGCCGATCCCACCAACGCCGAAGCCGCCGCCAACCTGGCTGCTCGCAAGAAGGAAATCGCCCTTTCCGTGGTGGCCGATGCCAAGGCTCGCGTGGAAGCCAACCCCACCGATGCTCAGCTCCAGTTCAAGTATGGTCAGGCTCTCTTCGACGCAGAAGAATACTCCGATGCCATCCCTGCCCTGCAGCGCGCTCGCAACAACCCCAACCTGCGTATCAAGGCTATGCTCATGCTGGGCAAGTGCTATGCTTCCAAGAACATGATTGACATGGCCATCCGCCAGCTGGAAGAAGCCAACGGCGAATTGCTCTCCATGGACGAGACCAAGAAGGAAATCCTCTACATGATTGGCGAGCTTTGCGACAAAGCCGGCAACAAGGAAAAGGCTCTGGAAAACTTCAAGGCCATCTACGAAGTGGACTACGGCTACCGCGATGTTGCCCACAAGGTGGAATCCGCCTACTCGTAATCCTTTCCCGATATTCCTACTCTTTTCTCCCCAACCACCGGTGGTTCATCCGCCGGTGGTTTTTGTTGCCCCTCAGGGGACATCGGCTACCCGGGGAAACACACCAGGTCTGCAAGCTCAGCCAATTAGTCCCAACAATAGTAAAAGAACATCACGCAAGAGACCAACGCGGGCAATAGACTTATCGCACACATCATCAGGATGCGTGGCCATGCCTGCTGCATCACAAAGCGCTGCACCAGCATAGCTGCAGCTAACGCAAAGAGCTGACAAAGCACAGGTACAACAAACAACGTACCGATAACATCAAGCGAAAGGAATCGCATCGCGGTGCGGCACAAAAACTCTGCCGTGAAACAAAAATGGCTTGTTGCGGCGGCAAACACAAAACATTGACCGCCCCGTAAAACGCCTTTCCTCCCCAAAAATATCCAATAAAGAAGCCACCACCCGGCACACGCCATGTAGGGAGACAAAACGATGTTCCAGACGGGAGAATCCCACCCCTCCGCACGCACCACATAGATGACACTCTCCAAGTGGACAATCAAACCATAGATACCCATGGACAGAAGCACCTTGCGCCACGGCAGCCTGAGCATAAAAAGCCCCAACAACAGCACAAGAATATCCCCCCTGAACATGAGTATCGGCAACCAATACTCTATGTGTTCATTTCCCGACCGGAATAGTGCAATGAACATCAATGCATACACAGCCACCACAATCAGCAGGCTGCGCTTCATGGCCTCGCGCGGCAATTTGAGCCACGCGAATGCAGATACGGCAGCAATCAGCCACAACGCAGCCCTGATGCACCAATCCAAGATATCCAGATTCTCCTCCATAACACACAAACTTATGCTTCACCCTCCATGCGGAGCCCCCACACGCAGGTTGGGTGCTTGATAGTAATCTTGCGGCGCGCCTCTTCACCGGGCATATAGACAGCGTAGTGCTGAGGTGGCGTACACATCATGTCCTGCAAGCGCCGCTTCACATTGCACCATCGGTAGGCAAAGCCGTGGCGTTTGCTCACATACCACGGCATTTCCCGGCAAAGTTCATCCCACTCGCGGCGGGAGGTCTCCGTCCAGGCCAAATTAGCACCGGTCACGGTAAAGGTGCCCGTCACCAACTCCGGCAACACCAGAAAACGGGGGCCGGCATTCACCAAATCTCGGTAGAACACCACATCGGCAATGGCACGCCAGCGCGCATTGAAGCGTATGCCGTGTTGGCGGAACGCGTCGGCCCGGTGGAAACACGAGCAGGTGATAATCTCGCACACGGTCTGGCTACTCCACTTGTGGGGCATGATGGGGCGGCGGTGGCAAATATATCGACTCTCCGCATCCACAATAATGTAGGTACCCAGGGCCACTTCAGCCTCAGGATTCTTCCGCATGGCCTCGGCCACTCCCTGCAAGGCGCCGGGTTCATACTGCTCATCGCTGTTGAGGTGGGCCGTCACATCTGCATCATCCGGCAGCAGAGCCCACGCACGGTTGATGGCATCGTACATCCCGGCATCCCGGCAGCTCTGGTAGGTGAACACATAGCCACCCCTGCCACTCTGCTCCTGCTGCCATTGCTGCAACCATTCAGCCGTTCCATCATCGGAGCCACCATCCTGCACATGGTGGTGTACCTCCACTCCTGCCCCGGCCTGATCAGCCACAGAGCGGACACAACGCTGCAACCAAGGCAGCGCGCGGAAGGTGGGCGTGACGATGTAGAACTTCATGGCTGGTGAACACTCAAACACGCGAGGCCTGCAACTTCTGTACGGCATCACGCATGGCGTTCAGGCCGGTCATCAGCATCTCGGGAGATGTGGCAAAATTCAGGCGCACGCACTGGGGCGAACCAAAATTCGCGCCGTTGTCCAGATAAACATCTGCCTGTTCGAGGAAGAACTTGTGAGGAGACTCCACCCCCAACGCAGAGCAATCAATCCAAGCCAGATAGGTGGCTTCCTGGTGGCGCACCTTGAGCATGGGCAGATGCTCTGCCATGTAATCATACACCGTCTGGCGATTCTTGCGCAGAGATTGGATAAGCTGCTTGTGCCACTCCCAGCCCTTGGTGTACGCAGCCAGAGATGCAGCATACGCAAAGACATTGAGCGTGGGCAAGCTGTGCCCCTGTGTCTTGCGTATAGCTGCGCGCAGCTCGGCATTGGGCACAGCCATGTAGGTGAAGCAAATACCGGCAATGTTGAACGTCTTGCTCGGCGCACTCAGCATCACCACACGATTCAGCAACGGCTCAGGCAGCGTCAGCGCAGTCTGGTGCGTCACCCCTTCATCCAACACCAAATCGCAGTGAATCTCATCCGAACAAAGAATCAAATCATGGCGTTCGCAGAAATCTGCCACTTTCTCCAGTTCATCTCGGCGCCAGGCGCGGCCCAACGGGTTGTGCGGGTTGCACAGCAGGAACAAACGCGTGTTCGGGCTCACCGCGGCCTCCATGGCCTCCCAGTCAAACTGCCACAAGCCATCGCGGTTCACATAGGGCACCGTCAGCAAGCGGCAGCGGGCATCCTCGTGGCAATGCAGCATCGGCGGATAGGCGGGAGAGCATACCAGAATCTCATGCTCCGGCTTTGTACACACGGTGCGGGCCACCAGCGTGAAAGCCGGCACACACCCCGGCAATTCATGCAGCCATTCAGGCTTTGCCAGCGTGGCGCCATGCTTCTCATGCAAATAAGTGCAAATAGCGGCGCGCAACTCATCTGTCATGAAGGCATAGCCATAAAAGCGATGATTCAGACGCTGCTGCAATGCATCAACCACGCAAGGCGGAGATTCAATATCCATATCGGCAATACCGAAAGGTATCGGTCCCTGCAAATCCCACTTGATGTTGCCTGTCTCGCGGCGACTGTCGGTTGATGCAAAACGAATCATAGCAGCGTATTGATGTTCCTGTGCGCCTATTTTACCATGTAGAGCCGGGAGTACAAGCCCCGATTCACGTCTTCTCACCTTTCCTCCAACCTTGCACCATGTCACTCACCAACACACATTCATGACTTGCTCATGGTCAACCCCTTCGCAGCTTTATTTAGAATCTTTCTAATTTTCTTCTTGACTTTTCAAGATATGGCGGTATGATGCGTACACATCTACCACATGTAGTGACGATCTACCAACAACCCTATCGAGATGAACATACGAAAGCGCAACGGCCAGACAGAGGCCTACCGACGAGAGAAAATAGAGCGGGTGATACAGCTTGCCTTTGAGAGCGTGGGCATGAGCGACACAGCAGGAGAAGTGTCGCGGCTCGCCATGAGTATTGAATCCCGCTTGCGGGCACACGGCAACGACATTGTGGCCGTGGAGGCCATCCAGGACCAGGTGGAAGAGAGCCTGATGGTGGCGGGTCACTATGAGGCAGCCAAGCGCTTCATCCTGTACCGCAACGAGCGCACCCGAGCTCGCCAGGCCCGAGAGCACCTGCTGGCGTTTTTCACAGAACGCCCTGCGCTGGACGCCGTGCTCAAGGAAATCCAGGCCGAGTTCCCGGAAGAGGAATATGCCCTGCACCAGCTCACCGGCAAGTTCCGCACCTTCTGCAAAGCCGGACAGGGGGATGAAAGCTCCCTCTCTTCCCTCATCAAGGCAGCAGCCGAGCTGACCACCCGCGATGCGCCCAACTGGGAAATGATAGCCGCGCGATTCTGGCTGCTGCGCTTCCGCATGCAACTTGCCCGGTACGAGGCCGAAGCCGGCATCTGCTGCTTGCATGATAAAATCACCCATCTCACCAAGGAAGGAGTGTATGGCAGCTACATCACGGCCCACTACAGCAAGGCAGAAATCGACCAATTCGAGCAAATGCTCACCCCCGAGCGCGACAAGCTGTTCAACTACTCCGGGCTGGAACTGCTGCATGGCCGCTATCTCATCCGCACCTGTGCCGGCAAAGTGCTGGAGACACCGCAGGAAATGTTCCTGGGCATTGCCATGCACCTGGCCATGAACGAGCCGAGCGACCGCGCCATCTGGGTGCAGCGCTTTTACGACATGCTCAGCACCCTCAAAGTCACCATGGCCACTCCCACCCTGGCCAACGCCCGCAAACCCTTCCACCAGCTTTCTTCCTGTTTCATCGACACTGTGCCGGATAGCCTGGATGGCATCTACCGCAGCATCGACAACTTTGCCCAGGTGAGCAAATATGGCGGTGGCATGGGGCTTTACTTCGGCAAAGTCCGCGCCTGCGGCAGCGCCATCCGCGGGTTCCCCGGGGCGGCGGGCGGTGTCATCCGTTGGATTCGACTGGCCAACGACACCGCCGTGGCGGTGGACCAACTGGGCGTGCGCCAGGGTGCCGTGGCGGTCTATCTGGATGCCTGGCACCGTGACCTGCCCGAGTTCCTCTCCCTGCGCACCAACAATGGAGATGACCGCCTCAAAGCGCACGATGTGTTCCCCGCCGTATGCTACCCGGACTTTTTCTGGCAACAGGCGCGCGACAACATCGAGGGCGATTGGTACCTCATGTGCCCGCACGAAATCAAGAGCATCAAAGGCTACGCGCTGGAAGACTCCTACGGCGATGAGTGGGAGCAGCGATACCTCAGCTGCGTACAGGATGCCCGCATTCACAAGCGAGTCGTGCCCATCAAGGACCTCATCCGCCTCATCCTCAAGAGCGCTGTGGAAACCGGCACGCCCTTCGTCTTCAACCGCGATTTGGTGAACCGAGCCAACCCCAACAAACACCGCGGCATCATCTATTGCAGCAACCTCTGCACCGAAATCGCTCAGAATATGAGCGCTATCGAAAGCCTCAGCCAGACAACCACCACCGTGAACGGCGAAACGGTGGTTGTCACCACCACACGCCCCGGCAACTTTGTGGTCTGCAATCTGGCCAGTCTTTCCCTGGGCCGTATCGATGTGCTCAACCCGCAAGAAGTGGCAGACATCACCCGCAGCGCCGTTCGCGCACTCGACAACGTGATTGATTTGAACTTCTACCCCCTGCCCTATGCAGAAATCACCAACCGCAGTTACCGCCCCATTGGCCTGGGTGTGAGCGGCTATCACCACATGCTTGCCAAGCTCGGCATCCAATGGGAAAGCCCACGCCACCTGGAGTTTGCCGACCAACTTTTCGAGCAAATCAACTACGCCGCCATCAGCGCCAGTTGCGATACCGCCCGGGATAAAGCCCCCTATGCGCATTTCGAGGGCAGCGAGTGGCAAAGCGGTGCGTATTTCGACCAACGCGGCTACACCTCGCCCCAGTGGCAAGAGCTCCGCCGCCGCGTGGCCACCCATGGGCTGCGCAATGCCTACCTCATGGCTATTGCCCCCACCAGCAGCACCAGCATCATCGCCGGCACTACCGCCGGCACCGACCCCGTCATGAAGCTCTTCTTCCTGGAAGAGAAAAAGAGCGGTCTCATGCCCCGCGTTGCGCCCGAGCTGAGTACCGCCACGCTCTGGTTCTACAAGAGCGCCCACCATATCGACCAAAGCTGGTCCGTGCGCGCAGCAGGCGTTCGCCAGCGCCACATCGACCAAGCCCAAAGCCTCAACCTCTATATCACCCACGAATATACCCTCCGTCAAATCCTCAACCTCTACATCCTCGCATGGGAGTGCGGGGTGAAAACCATCTATTATATCCGATCCAAGAGCCTCGAAGTAGAAGAATGTGAATTATGTGCCAGCTGACCCGCAGACCGCTTTTTAACCCGCAGGGCGATTCCGATGTACTCGCCCGCCGTATCATCAACGGCAATACCACCAACCTCAACGATTTCAACAACATGAAATACGCCTGGGTGAGCGGGTGGTACCGCCAGGCGATGAATAATTTCTGGATTCCCGAGGAAATCAACCTCTCTGCCGATGTGCGTGATTACACCCGACTCTCCCCCGAGGAGCGCCGCGCGTATGATAAAATCCTCTCGTTCCTCGTCTTCCTGGATAGCATCCAGACGGCCAACCTCCCCTCTGTGGGCGAATACATCACCGCCAACGAGGTGAACCTCTGCCTCTGCATCCAGGCCTTCCAGGAGGCCGTACACAGCCAGAGCTACAGCTACATGCTCGATACCATCTGCGAGCCCCAGCAGCGCACTGAGGTGCTCTACCAATGGCGCAACGATGAGCATCTGCTGCGCCGCAACACCTTCATCGGCAATCTTTACAACGAATTCCAGCAAAACCGCACCCCACAGAACTTTGCCCGCACACTCGTGGCCAATTTCATCCTGGAGGGCATCTATTTTTACAGCGGCTTCATGTTCTTCTACAACCTGGGCCGCAACAACAAAATGCCCGGCTCTGCCCAGGAAATCCGCTACATCAACCGCGATGAAAGCACCCACCTCTGGCTCTTCCGCAACATCATCCGCGAACTCCAACGCGAGCAACCGGAGCTTTTCACCCCCGAGCTGGTGGAGGAATACCGCGCCATGATTCGCGAAGGTGCCGAACAGGAAATAGCCTGGGGGTGCTACGTCATCGGCGATGATATCCCCGGTCTTTCCACCACCATGATTACAGATTACATCCGCTATCTCGCCAACCGCCGATGCATGGACCTCGGTTTCGCGCCCATCTACGATGGCTACGATACCGAGCCCGCATCATGCACCTGGGTCTCCCAGTTCAGCAACGCCAACCTCATCAAAACAGACTTCTTCGAGGCCCGCTCTACCGCCTACGCGAAAAGCACCTCCCTCGTAGATGATCTGTAATCCCCCTTCCTGCCTGCCACGGCAATTTACTTGCCGTGGTAATCCACCTCTGCGGAGAGGGATAGCAGGTTGAACGGCAATGCTGTATCCACGCGCAAGCAGAAGGCCTGGCCCTCGCCCGGCGCCGGGATGTGTGACACATGCACCGCACCGCTGTGCGGATAGGTGAACGCATCCCGCGCCGGGTCGTACGTTTCCCAGCGCTCGGCGTGACTGGAGCGGTATGCAAAATGCGGATCACTCTCCAGCAGGCGCAACTTTACCCGACCAATCTGGCGCACCGCATTGAAGCTGAGTTCGCTCTCCAATGGCATGGTGCAGAGTATCGAATCATACGCCGCGCCGATGCAATATCGGGCACCGGGCACGGCATCCGGCACTTGGCAGCCACCAGTGGAATCGCAAACCAAATGAAGCGCCTGCTCGGGTTTCCCCTCCGGATACACCAGGCAGGGGAGTCCCTGCAAATGAATGCCCGTATACACCATCCCCTCCTCTGAGACGGAATTGATGATAAGTCCATCCACGCAGGGAGATGAATCCAGCATTCGCTCCACGGAGAGGTAGCCATTTTCCAGATTCTGCAACACAAACCACACCTCATCCTCGCGACTGCCATCATGCAGCAGGCAAGCTATCTGCAAGGCCTTGCGCCCGGGGAATGAAACACGCTGCCACGCGGTGACTTGCTGCTCGACATTGGTGGTAAGCACGGCCACGCTACCATCGCGCAGCAGCACCCACAGCCGCGAACAAGTACCACGCTGCACCACCCAATCTTTCACCCCGGCAGCAAATAAATGCTCAGCCAGCAGGCTCACGTCTGTCGAGGTGTAGCCATCGGCCTCCAGTTTGTACGAAATCTCGCGCAAACGATGGCCGCCACGCTGCACAAAGAACACGGTGTTTTCCATGCTGCACGCAGGTGCATTCTCGCTGCCGACAGATGATTGACGAGTGAAAAAAGCATTCGAAGCGGTGATGGCGCTCCCCTCCGACGCACCCAACACCCACTCACCCTCGGAGGTGCCCACCAGCAAACTGCGGGAGCCACACAACCAGCAAATGCGGCTTTGATCATCTGATGCGAGGGTCAGATGCAGCGCGGCATCATCCCCTGAGCCCGCGCGAAAATTCTGAAAATCATTTACACAACTGGCCAGCAAGGTTGTGGGCAAGCCGAGCATCCCGCCAAACCACAAGCGCCCCTGGTGAAACGCAGCGAAACGCGGGTAGCCATTGCGCCACCCCATCGCGCCAAAACTCCACCGTCGCGTGTAAAAGCTCTTGCAGTTCCCGGACCGCGGGGACAACACGAGCGCCCGTACACTATGGGCAGAAAGATAGCGGCTGATGAGCAATTTGCACTCGCGTGTGGCTCCCAACATGCGGAAATACAGATAAGCCCCGATTTTTGATGTCATGGCCGATTTGCATACCAGAATCATGCGGCAGGGTATATCCTCCGAACCGGTCAACGCCCAATTCTGTCGCTCCTCGAAGTCAGTTTGCCCAAATGTTTTGATGCGCACCCAATGCCAAAGGTTAAAATCCGGCTCCACGGCCGCATCATCATAGCTGCGCCACAATTCCCACACACCATCCCATTCTCCATGCGTGCGCAACTCCCAATCACCACACACGTCGTACGGTTGGCCATCAGCCCCCGTGCGCATCACCCCGGCAATGAAATAGTTGGGATAATCCTCCGGTGAACTGCCGCCATTGAAGGCATCAGGCTCGTACGAACGGATACAGGTGTAATAATCATACATGCCCGTGGTGGCGTTTTTAATGGAATACACCGTATTGGCCGACAAGGAGGCCGAGCGCAAATCCGGCAATACACTTGCTTGCACGGTAAAGGGTTCATTCATAAACAGCGTACGAGAGGGCTCCTGCGCCTCTGCCAGCACATACTCATTCCCCTCCATCGCCGGCACAAACTCAGGGCCGGATGCGTCCGTACTCAACTGAGCATAATCACCATTAGACTCCATCAACACATGCAGCCCATATTCCTGCGCCGCATAGCTTTCCCGTGGATAGGGCTCGAGCTCCAGCGTACTCCAACGCCAATCATCATCTGCATAGCGCATCAACTTCACGGGCGGGTGCTGCGGGCAGGTCACGTACACCACATCATTCACCTGTACGGCGCGTAGCGACCCCAGCATCTCATCTGTGGTCCAGGGCATGGTCGGGGCATACACCTTGCCGGATTTGCGCAGAGCCACCCCATCGCGATACACATTCATGCTGCCGGGATAGAGCAACAGCATCAGCGCATCGCTTTCCGAATAAGTAAAGGGTATCAGGCGCAAACACGTGCCCATCACAGGTGTGACATTGGACACCAACTCTGTACCGGAGCGACGCCGCAAGCCACCGTAGGGCTGCACCAGAAAATTTTCAATGCGCTGGGCGCCCCTGCGGTACGCCTGCAAATCAAAACGAGTATTCAACCAGGGGCTCAGTTCCCCCGCCGTAAAGCCGGATATGTAGGGTGTCTCTTGCATAGCCGCCATTACACCACGTTGGCAGGCGCAGCTCAAGTTTTCCGGCACCGGCGCATGTCCACACCCCAGCCCCCGGAAAACGAAAAAGCGGCTTCCCCACATGCAGGGGAAGCCGCCCGAATAAAATTGCTCGGGGTGATTAACCGATTTCGGCGCGACCGCTCAGGCGAGCGCCTTCATCCATGGAGAGGGCGCGGGTGGTGATATCGCCGCTGATGACGGCACGCTCGTTGAGATGGCAGCGGTTGCTGCGCACGTTGCCAACAACGTGGCCGTAGATGTGAACTTCACCGGCCTCGATATTGCCCTTGATATCGGCCATTTCACCGATGGTGACCTTGCCGGATTCGGACTGGATTTCGCCATCAATCTTGCCGTCGATGTGCATATCGTTCTGGAAACGGATGGAACCGATAATTTCGATACCGGAAGCCAGAACGTTCGTAGTATTGGTGCTCATGAGTAAATGATAGGGGGTAAAAGGTTAGACCGTCATGATTTCTTTTTCCTTAGCGATGACGAGCTCTTCAATCTTCTTGACGAACTTGTCAGTCAGCTTCTGCACCTTGTCTTCAGCCTGGCGCACACCGTCCTCAGTCAGGATGTTGTCAGCCTTGAGCTTCTTGATGCCATCCATACCGGCCTTGCGGGCGCCGCGAACACGCACGCGGGTATCTTCGGCCAAGCTCTTCACATACTTGCAAAGTTCCTTGCGGCGTTCGCCGGAAAGCTCGGGGATGGGAAGGCGCACGGAACGAGCATCAATGATGGGGGTGATGTTCAGGCGGCTTTCAGCAAGAGCCTTCTTGATGTCGTTGAGGGTGCTGGGGTCAAACGGCTGAATGAGGATGGAGCGGGCATCGGGCGTGGAAACCACAGCCAAGCTCTTGAGCTTCATGCTGGTACCGTAAGAAGCCACGAAAATGTCCATATTGTCCACGAGGGAGGGGGAAGCCTTGCCGGTGCGCACGCCTGCAAAATCAGCATTCATGCGTTCTACGGCCTCATCCATCGAGGCCTCTGTCTCAAACATGAGAGTTTCTTCGTCCATGATGATAGTATGTGTTGTAGTTAAATAAAAATCAGTCAGAAATCACAGAGCCAATCTTCTCACCCAACAAGGCGCGGGTGATGTTGCCGGGCTGGTGCATATCAAACACCATGATAGGCTTGCGGTTGTCTTTGCAAAGGGTGAATGCCGTCTGATCCATGACCTTGAGCTCGCGGGAAATGCATTCCTCATAGGTGATGGCATCGAAACGAGTGGCGGAGGGGTCCTGCTTCGGGTCGGCAGAGTACACACCATCCACGGATGTGGCCTTCATGACCACCTCGGCATTGATTTCGCAAGCGCGCAGAGCAGCTGCCGTATCCGTGCTGAAGAAGGGATTGCCCGTACCGGCGGCGAACACCACAACCTGACCGCTGCGAAGCTTCTCGCGGGCATCGTTGCGCACATAGGGCTCTGCCACGTTCTTCATCTCAATGGCACTCATCACATGGCAGGGTACACCGGCTTCCTGCACAGCGGAGCAGATAGAGAGGGCGTTCATCACCGTAGCGAGCATGCCCACGTAATCAGCCGTGGGGCGGTCCATACCGCGCACGCTGGCCTTGGCACCGCGCCAGATGTTGCCGCCGCCTACCACGATGGCAATCTGCAAATCACCCTTTTGCTGGGCATCTGCAATTTCACGGGCAATGCGGGCGACGATTTCAGGAGAAATATTATCACGGCTGCCGGGGGCGCGAAGAGCCTCCCCGCTAAGTTTCAGCAGGATACGTTTGTAAGGAGGTGTTGTAGGGGCACTCATGCGTGTGCAGAATATGTTTGTTCATGGATAATCTGCCACGTTCAGGCTCAAAAAGCGAGCCAAAAATGCGCCAGTGGCCGAAAAATCAGAAATGAACCTGAATTCCCAGTCGAGCGTAGAGGCCGGGGTGGCTGCGATATTTTTCCAGCGTGTGGTCACCATGCTTATCACGCACACGGAAGGTATTGTAGAAGGTCATGCCCAAATCGCCCAAAAGCATCACCTTGGTGGTGCCGGGGGTCAGGTTGCACTCCGCGCCCACACCCATGATGCAGTTGGTCATGCGGAATTGCTGGGTCTCACCCTTGCGGTGCACCGTCCACATGCCGGAGTTCCACTGGAAGAACGGCCCCCACTGGAAACGCTGAGACGTCACGTTCACCGCAGATAGACGGGCTGCCTCCACACGCATCTCCCAGTTCGGAGCATAGCGCCAGCGTACATTCAGCACAGGGAACACGTAGTTCTTATAATAGTCCGGCATGAACGCCAAACCCAGCGTATAGTTGAAGCGCTCATTAGCCTTCATTGAAAACGCCATGTAGCCACCCCAGAAGAAATTCTGGGAGGACATCACATCAAAATCCGTCGAAAACTGTGGGGTGAAGCCCAGCTGAAACTGTGCGTGCTGCCCAATGGCATGAGATACGGCCACATTCATCCCCACGGTGTACAGGCGTTCTTCATCCAAGACGTTGTTACCCGTGGTATGAATGTAGGTCATACGTGCGGAAAGCTTGGCATCCAGGTGCCAACCACGCCATACCGCTGTCTTGGGATTGGTAAAGGGCATGGTCAGGAATACGTTGGACACACGCACGTGCGCACCCTGCCCGCTGAGCGTCATATTGCCCAGATACTCAAAATACATGTCATTGGGCACAAATGCATGCTGCCCGCTGTATGCGGCCGAGGAATTAAAGCTCGGGGTGGAATACATCGGGTCCACACCGGCAGGCTCATCGAACACCAGCACTTCTTCAGAGCCGGGCATGATGCTTTCGCCGGCGTAGGAGCCATATTCATCATCCCACGCGGCACTGGCCATTCCACCGCACACCATCAGAGCGCTCATTAACAAACGGGTAGCTTTCATGCCTTGCATCCTGCCATAAAATTATTACTAAGGAAAGCTTAAATAATGTAATACCGGCAAATAACACGCAGAAATTTCGCAAAAAAGCCCATCAACGCACCCTACACAAATCCATTCACCCCCGCAGGCACGTAAAGAAAAGCGCAAAAAGCGCACAAAAAGCGGGATTCCCCGCAAAATTAACTTGAAAACAGGCAGGAGATACGCTAAAAAGGTGGCAGGGATAAAATCGCCCCCCTACTCTTATTATTATGGAAACAACATTCAAAATTCACGGTCTCTGTGCAGCTACGCACACTCCCATGAACGCCGACGGCTCCTGCAACCCCAATGCAGTTGACGCTCAAGCCAAGTTCCTTGCCAGCCAGGGTATCAAGTCTGTCTTCATCACCGGTTCCACCGGCGAATCTGCCCACATGCAGCTTACGGAACGCAAGGAAAACATGGCCGCATGGGGCGAAGCCGGCAAGAAGTACGGCATCGACGTAGTGGTACACACCGGTGGCAACTGCGTGTATGACGGCCGCGAACTGGCCGCTTACGCTGCACAGTGCGGCGCTACCGCTACCGCCAGCAACTCCCCCTGCTACTTCAAGCCCGGCAACATCGACCTGCTTGTTGACAGCCTGGCCGTTGAAGCCTCCGGCGCTCCTGAGCTGCCCTACTACTTCTATGACATCCCCGTGCTGACCCACGTGGGCTTCAACCCCTGCAAGGTCATCGAAGCTTGCGCCAAGAAGATTCCGAACTTCGTGGGCGTCAAGTTCACCAACCCCGACCTCGCTCTGTACATGGATGCCCTCAACTTCGACGGTGGCAAGTACGACATTCCCTGGGGTGTGGACGAATGGTTCCTGGGCGCCTACGCCTCCGGTGCCAAGGGCGGTGTAGGTTCCTCCTTCAACTATGCTCCCAAGCTGTATGATGACATCATGAAGGCCGTAGACGCCGGCGATTTGGCTGAAGCCCGCCGCCTGCAGCAGCTTTCCGTCACCATGATCAACATCATCGCCGGCAAGGGCTACATGGGCTGCTGCAAGTACCTCATGAGCGAATGGACCGGTGTTGACTTCGGGCCCGCTCGCCTTCCCATGGGCAAGCAGGACAAGGCCACGCTCGATGCTCTCAAGAGCGAGCTCAAGGCCATCGGCTTCTACGATTGGGCTATCTACAAATAAACCCACAGCACACTCCCCTCATGGATACCAAAGCCTTTGGCGAATTTTACAAAGACAGGCTGCACAATGAGGTTGAGCCGTTCTGGTTTCCCCGTTCACTGGACACAGTGAACGGGGGTCTCTACCATTGCTGCGCCGCTGATGGCACGCTGGTAGACACCGACAAGAACGTATGGGCACAGGGCCGCATGGCTTGGATGCTCCTCACCTGCTACAACAGCATCGAAAAGCACCCGGAATGGATGCAGTATGCAGAAAGCGCCCTCAAGTTCCTTGAGGAAAAATGCGTGGACCCTGCAGATGGTCGCATGTACTTCCACATGACGGCAGACGGCACCCCCATTCGCAAGCGCCGCTACGCTTACAGCGAATGCTTTGCAGCCATTGCCTGGGCCGCTCACTACGGCGCCACCGGCGACCCCAAGAGCGCAGAACGCGCCCGCCACTGGTTCGACATCTACGCCGACATCAACTTCACCCCCGGCAAGATGGCTCCCAAGAGCACCGGCAACCGCCCCGGCGAAAACCTGGGCTGCCGCATGATTATGATTGTCACCGCTCAGGAGCTGCGACGCTACCTCGGCGATACAGATGGCTTCTACACCGCTTGGATTGACCGCTGCATCGATGATTTGCAGCGTCTCTTCCTGCACGAGGACATCAAGGCCGTGCTCGAAAACGTGGCCCCCGATGGCTCTGTCATCGACCACTTCGACGAACGCGTCCTCAACCCCGGCCACGATATCGAAGGCGGCTGGTTTGTGCTGGAGGAAGCCCGCTACCGCGGTGGCGACAAGAAGCTCATTGAAATCGGCTGCAAGATGATTGACTGGGCTCTGGAACGCGGCTGGGACAAGAAGTACGGCGGTCTGCTGTACTACACCGACGTGTACAACAAGCCCATCCAGGAATACTGGCACAACATGAAGTTCTGGTGGCCGCACGATGAAGCCCTCATCGGCACCTGCCTCGCCTATGTCATGACCGGCGATGAAAAATACGCCGAATGGCACCAGCGCATCCATGACTGGTCATTCGAACACCTCCAGGACAAGGAGCACGGCGAATGGTTCGGTTACTGCAACCAGGACGGCACCACCACCAACGGTCTCAAGGGCTCCATGTGGAAGTCCTTCTTCCACCACCCCCGTGCCCTCTGGTGCTGCGCTCACTACTTCGGTGCAATCCCCGCACCCACCACAGCCAAATAAACAAGGCTATACCTATACAATACTACATCCATGATTATCGGCATACTCAACTCCGGCGGCGACTGCCCCGGCATCAACGCAGTTATTGAGGGGTTCGTCTCCGCTGCCTACCGTCGCGGTTGGCGCGTGATTGGCTTCCATGATGGCTTTGAAGGTCTGCTCCCCATTGTGGGCGGCCGCCGTTATGAAATCCTGACCCCCAACAAAACGCACAAAATCCGCTCCAAGGGTGGCACCATTCTGGGCACCACCAATACGGGCAACTTCAATGTTCGCGTCAACAAGCTGGGCCACGCCTCGGTGGAGCCCTCCGTCATGGACAAAGCCAGAAAAACCATTACCGCTCTGGGCCTCCAGGCCCTGGCGGTGATTGGTGGCAACGGCTCTGCCCGCACCGCCAGTCTCCTTTCGGAAGAAGGTCTCCCGGTGATTTCCATCCCCAAGACCATCAACAATGACCTCTGCCCTGCCTCCGACTTCACCTTCGGTTTCCAGAGCGCCGTCTCCGTTGTTTCCGAATCCATCGACCGCATCCGCACCACTGCCAACTCTCACCAGCGTATCATGGTGATTGAGGTGATGGGCGACCTCTCCGGCTGGATTGCCCTGCACAGCGGCATCTCCACCGCAGCAGACGTCGTGCTCATCCCCGAGATTCCCTTCGACATGAAGAATGTCATCGACTGCGTGAAGGCTCGCAAGGCCCAGGGCCAGCGCGAAATCATCGTTGTGGTCGCAGAAGGTGCCCGCCTCAACGGCAGCCTCGTCACCGTCCGCAACAAGGACAACGGCGATGAGCGTCTTGGCGGTATCGGC
Source organism: Akkermansia sp. (assembly GCA_045650805.1). Classification (GTDB taxonomy): domain Bacteria; phylum Verrucomicrobiota; class Verrucomicrobiia; order Verrucomicrobiales; family Akkermansiaceae; genus Akkermansia. The sequence continues at coordinate 4,076 of JAZRRO010000022.1, read as the reverse complement.
AACAAGATTTCTCACATTCTGGAAGATGAAACGGGCATCGAAGCCCGCTACTGCGTGCTGGGCCACACCCAGCGTGGCGGCAGTCCCTGCCCCTTCGACCGCATCCTTGGTATCCGTTTCGGCGTAGAAGCCGTCAAGCTCATCGAGCAGAACACCTTTGGTGTATCCGTGGTGCTCAATGGCCTTGATGTGGACCACGTCCCCATCAAGGAAGCCATCGCAGAACCCCGTATGGTGCGCCCGGACAGCCAGATGGTCCGCACCGCCAGAGAGCTCGGCGTCATCTTTGGTGACTTGCCGCCCGAGGAACTTTACGGCCACCAGAAACCCGCGGCGGACCAATCTGCTACGGAAAAGAAGACGAGCAAGACGTGCAAGAAAAAGGCATGAGCATCAAGAAAACCATCACAGCATTGATAGCAGCTGCGGGCACGTTGCTGCTGAGTAACTGCGCCAATCTGGAAGAGCTGGCCGGCGGTGGTTCTACCAGCCTGCCCAGCTATGTCGCCATGGAGACCAACTCCGGCCGCATCCTGTACGCCACCAACGCCAACATCAAGCGCCCCATCGGCATGCTGGCCAACATTGCCACCGGCCTGATGGTGCTCGACTGGGTGAAGTCTCGTGGCGTCAACATGGACACCATGCTGACCGTCCCCGAAACCGTGGCCCAGTGGCCGCGCACCAACCTGCTCAAGCTGCGTCCCGGCGACCAAATCTCCCTGCGAGATGCCCTGTACTCCACCATCATGTGGGATGACAGCGCCGGTGCCGCCACCATCGCGCGTGCTTGTGGCTCCACCATCAGCACATCCGATCCCGATGGCGCCTTTGTGGCTCAGCTCAACCAGATGGCTCGCACCATCGGCATGACCAACACCCGATTCAAAGGCACCAACGGCGCCGTGGTCTCCTATGCCTCCGCACGCGATATGGCCGTGCTGGGCATGTATGCCATTGAGAACCCCGGCTTCCAGGCCATCTGTTCTCAGCGTTCGTACACGGCCACCATCAATGGTACGCGCCAGCAGCAAATCGTCAACTCCAACAGCATGCTCAGCTCTGCCGGTGTTGACGGTGTGAAAGCCGCCCGCTCCAAATCCGCAGGTGCTTGCCTTATCGTCTCCGCCAAGCGCGCTTCTGTCAAGCTGCATAATCCCCGTCTCAACAAAGAGTCCACCTACGCTCAGCGCCTCCTCGTCGTTGCTCTGGGCATGCCCTCCTCCCAAAAGCGCTACAACACGGCCGCCGGCCTCCTGCGCGATGGCTGGGGCGCTTGGGAAGACTGGCAGAAGACGGACGATTTCCAAGACCCCAACAAATTCATCATCCTTCCTCACTAAACTCTCATGAACATTGGTATTCTCAACGCCGGTGGCGACTGCCCCGGGCTTAACGCCGTGATTGAAGGCGCAGTAGGTGCTGCCGCCTCTCGAGGCTGGACCGTCTACGGCTTCTACGATGGATTCGAAGGCCTCCTCTCCACCCCGGAAAACGAGCGCTGGAAGATTCTCACCCCCCAGAACTGCCACAACATCCGCTCCACCGGCGGCACCATCCTCGGCACCGTCAACAAGGGCAACTTCACCGTGAAGAGCGGTGTAGGCGGCCGCATGGAAATCGCCCCCGAGGTGCTGGAACGCAGCCAGGCCACCGTGGATCGCCTGGGTCTCAAGGCTCTCATCGTTGTGGGTGGCGACGGCTCCCAGACCATCGGCCAGGAGCTCCGCAAGATTGGTCTCCCCATCGTGGGCGTGCCCAAGACGATTGACAATGACCTCGGCGCCACCGACTACACCTTCGGCTTCTGGACCGCCGTCTCCGTTGTCAGCAACAACCTGGACCGCCTCCGCACCACGGCCGACTCCCACCAGCGCATGATGGTGGTGGAAGTGATGGGCCGCCACGCCGGCTGGATTGCCCTCTACGGCGGCATTGCCGGTGGTGCAGACGTGATTCTGCTGCCCGAAATCGAGTTCAAACTTGAAGACATCGTCCGCAAGGTTGAACTTCTCAAGGCTCTGGGCCAGCGCGAAATCATCGTTGTGGTCTCCGAAGGCGCCAAGATTGGTGGCAAGCTCCTCACTCTGGACGAAGAAACCAAGGGTGAAGTGCGACTGGGCGGCATTGCCTCCTTCCTCTCCACCAAGCTGGAAACCATCACGGGCATTGAAACACGCTACTGCGTGCTGGGGCACATCCAGCGCGGTGGCTCCCCCATCCCCTACGACCGCGTGCTCGGCGTACGCTGCGGCGCCAAGGCCATCGACCTCATCGAAGAAGGCAAGTTCGGCGAAACCGTCGCCCTGCACCGCAACGACATGGTCTCCATGCCCATCGAGGAAGCCGTGCGCTCCCTGCACCTGGTGGACAGCAAGAGCCAGCTCATCGAAGCCGCCAAGGAAATCGGTATCTCCTTCGGCGACGATAGCCAATAAACGGCCTGCGCCACACTCCATTTTTTCAAGCGGCGGGAGCTCATCCCGCCGCTTTTTTCATGTCCCCAGCTCACGCCGCAGCGCCATGCGCCGGTTCAGCGCCGGGTGATACATCTGCGCCACCGGCACAAACCCGAACACCCCCGCCACCACATGCGCCGCCGGTCCCGACAGCGCGTGATTATAATCCCCCGCAAAGCGATCATACGCACGCGCAATATCCTCCTGCAAGCTCAGAGCATCCGTTACCTCGCGGCACCCCTGCAGCAAATCCGCATTCGCCCGCATCGTGCCGTCATTCTCAATCGCGCACACAGAATCCCCCACACGCTGCCGCAGCCCCAGCTCCGTCTCCCGTACCCCTTTCAGCCCACCCGGCCGTGGAGCACACGGCCGCGCAGACAACGCCAGGCGCGAATCCTCTGCCAGCCGCCGCAAATCCCGCGGCAACATCGCGTCCCGCGGCAGGCAACCCGCCATCAACGCAGCAAAATGCCCTAGCCGCTCATTGCGCTCAGCCGTCACGCGGCTCCACTGCCGCCACGCATCCTGCACCTGTGCCCGCAACAAATTCAGCTTGTTGTACACAGCCACCAGCCATGCCACCACAGCTACCAACAACCCAAAAGAAACGACATACATCATCATACGTCCCCATTCTCCGACTCCCTCCCCCTCCCTTCAAGAAGTTAGCTCCAACCATTAGCCTCAATTCACCCTGCACCCCGGCAAAAAGTACCGTTATTTTCCCAAAATTCCCAAGCAACATTCCCGCAAATCGGGAACCGCATTCCCGATTTGCGGGCACGCCTCACCATAATTTCCCACCTCTCCGCACCACATTCACATAGCGAGAGCGCAGCAATGAGCAATCGCGGTGCCCCATTTCCACTTGCAGCATCGGCAGGTTTTTGAACTGCGCTGCGTGGTAGCTGGCAAAGGTGTGGCGGCAAACATCCGGCACCCAGCGGCGCGGGGCAAACCCCGCCGCGCGGCGCAGCGAGCGCCAGCGGTTCTGCCAGTTGCGCGGTATGTGCGGTTCCACCCCGGACAGTGGCTGCACCCGGCGCAGCGGCACTGCGCGCCCGCCGCCCGTCTTGCTCACCCGCGGGCGTACCACCACACACCCCTCCTCCCGGCAAATATCCTCCGGTTGCAAGCGCTGCACCTCTGCCGGGCGCAAGCCGCAATACAGCAGCAAGTACAGGGACCAGCGCATCGCCCGGTGTGCCGGGTGTTCCGCCGCCTTCTCCAGGCGGTGCACCTCCTCCGGCGTCAGCGGCACTATCTCCTTCTCCACCACCTCCGGTGCCTCCACCGCATCCACCGGATTCGTGTCGCAATAACCATTGCGCCGCCCCCAGGCAAAGATGCTGTGCAAAATCGCCCGCCCCTTGCGGTAACTATGCGCACTCCGCCCAAATGCCGTCTGCAACAGCTCCCGGCACTCCCCGCTGCGCATCGCACGCAGCGGCCGCTCCCCTACCCCGGCCACGCGCAGCATCCGCCCCGTGAAATGCCGCAAATCCCTCCGCGTCGTCGGCCGCCGCCCCGCACGCGCCTCCACACTCCGCTGCACCGCCTCTGCAAAGCTCACCGTCGCCTCGCTCTCTTCCACCGCGCGCACCCCCTCCTGCA